>JBHHUM010000081.1:0-9415 GCA_046861645.1 Fidelibacterota bacterium
CTCATCTTAACATACCAAACCTTTCATGAACAACTATTATCAACGTACAAGACACAAGGAACAAAGAAAACATAAATCATTTGTTAATGAAAAAGAGGGAAACTTGGAGAAAAGAATATCTCAACCCCAGGTTTTTAATGGTTTCTATTTACAGATTATAAGAATGGAATTTTTAGAATCATCTTATAATCTTGGTGAATTTATGCTTTTGTAACTAAGATAAAATAAAAGATCATTATCTCAGTGCTTTTGTGGCCTGCAAATAAATGAACTCAAACGAAATCAGACAACAGTTTATCAAATTCTTCCAAGGGAAGGATCATACCTTTGTTCCCAGCGCATCCCTGATACCTCAAGATGATCCTTCGCTCATCTTTACTAACGCTGGAATGAATCAGTTTAAGTCTATTTTCCTGGGAATGCAGTCGCCGAAGAATCGCCGAGTGGTGAATTCCCAGAAATGTATCCGTGTTTCCGGAAAACATAACGACCTTGAAGATGTGGGACTGGATACATATCATCATACTTTTTTTGAGATGCTGGGCAATTGGTCTTTTGGTGATTATCAGAAGAAAGAGGCTATCCAGTGGGCATGGGAATTGTTGACTCAGGTGTGGGGACTTGATAAAGAGCGCCTCTGGGCAACAGTGTATGAAGAGGATGACGAAGCAGAAGAACTGTGGAAATCCATGACGGACATTGATCCATCACGAGTACTTCGTTTTGGTAAAAAATACAATTTCTGGGAAATGGGTGAAACCGGTCCCTGTGGCCCCTGTTCGGAAATACATTATTACATAGGTAAAGATTCAACAAAACAATCACCTCAGAAAGTAAATGTATCCCCAAACTACTGGGAACTCTGGAACCTGGTTTTTATCCAATATGATTGTCAGACTGATGGTTCTCTCCAGGATCTTGCTGAAACCCATGTGGATACTGGGGCAGGACTGGAGCGATTAACTGCTGTTCTACAGAATAAGATAAGTAATTATGACACCGATCTCTTCCAACCGATTATTGCTACCACTGAAACACTTTTAAATCGTTCCTATAGTAGCAATCCTATCGCTTTGCGTGTCATAGCTGACCATATCCGCATGTTAACCTTTGCTATTGCTGATGGGGTGATGCCATCTAATGAAGGAAGAGGATATGTAGTCAGGAGAGTATTACGGCGGGCTGCCCGGTTTGGTCATCGATTGGATCAACAGGAGCCCTTTCTTCACAAATTGGTGAAAACCGTGGTTAATATCATGGCTGAAGCCTATCCAGAAGTCCAGGAACGTCAAAAACATATCGAGAAAGTCATCCACGCAGAGGAGATGAAATTTAATGAAACCCTCGATAGAGGTCTGGATCATTTTGACAAAATAACCCAAAGTATCGAAGGGAAGGAAATTCCCGGAGAAGCTGCTTTTAAGCTTTATGATACCTATGGATTTCCTATCGATCTGACCGAACAGATGGCTCGAGAGAAGGGGCTCAATGTTGACAAAAAAGGATTTGAAGCAGCTATGGCTAATCAAAAGGAGGCAGCCCGTTCTTCCAAAAAGTTTAGAATGGACCTAAAAAGTAGTTCTTGGCAAGAAATGACTAAAGGGGATGATTCTGAGTTTGTCGGTTATGACCAAATCTCATCTGCTGTTAAAATTCGCCGTTATCAAAAAGAAAACGATACATATTTCATCGTCCTGGATAAAACACCATTTTACGCCAAACAGGGTGGACAGGTTGGGGATACAGGAGTCATCACTGGTAAGGATTTCAGGTTAAGAGTAATTGATACTGTAAAGGCTGAAGATAGTTATGTTCATTTAGCTGAAATGATAGAGGGAGGGAATATTACTGCCAGCGAAGTTACTGTTGAAGTGGATAATGAACGTCGGGACAGTATTCGTAAGAATCATACTGCTACCCACCTTTTACATAAAGCTCTCAAGATTGTTTTAGGCGATCATGTACATCAGGCTGGTTCTTTAGTGGGACCTGATTATCTTCGTTTCGATTTAACCCATTATGAGAAGGTTCTACCCGATCAGTTAACAGAAATAGAAGAGATAGTAAACAATCAAATTCTATTGAACATTCCTTTGAACGTGACCCTGAAAGGATTCGAGGAAGCTCGGTCTGAGGGAGCAGAAGCCATCTTTGAGGAAAAATATGGTGACACGGTGAGGATGATTACCATTGGAGATTTCTCCAAGGAATTGTGTGGTGGCACTCACGTGACCAGAACAGGGGATATTGGTTTTTTTAAAATTACAGATGAGTCATCTCTTTCTTCCGGGGTCAGGCGACTTTTTGCTGTAACGGGTCATGGAGCTTTTCGACACGTCGGGAATGGTTTTCAGCTACTTGCTACCTTGCAGGGGATCCTTAACACCCCCTGGGAAGAACTTGATATTCGAGTACGTCAACTTCTGGATAAGAATAGGGAATTGGAGAAAAAGCTTCGTGACCGCTCAGGGAATGAAAGTGCAAAAGAGATAAATTTATTGCTTAATAATTCACTTGAGGTAAATGGTAGAAAGCTTGTTATTGGAGAAATAGAGGCAGATGATGTTGATCATCTCAAACGCTTTGGCGATCTTCTCATTAGTGGTTTGGGTAGTGGAATTGGTGCTTTGGCAGCTAGTATAGAATCCAAACTGACTCTACTGTTTGTAGTGACACAAGATCTAATTGAGGCGGGAGTTAGCGCCAGTGACATTGCTCGTGAGCAAGGGAAGAAATTGGGTGGTGGTGGCGGTGGGAGACCCCATCTGGCCACTGCTGGCGTAAAATATAGCGATTCTATTTCGGAAATATTAGCAAACATTGAAAAAGACTTGACGGAATTGATGGCTGGATTCGATGGTTGAAGTTCTGATTTTTCAAAAGAGTCGCCCAGGAAAAGTGGGTGTTATTTTTCCTGATTGTGACGTACCCAAGACGTCTATAGAGCATATTTTTCTCAAGGAGGAGCTTCGTTCCTCTTCACCTTGTCTACCTGAAGTGACTGAGCCAGAAGTAGTTCGCCACTATACCAATCTTTCCAGCATGAATCATCATGTGGATAAGGATGTCTTTCCGCTGGGATCGTGCACTATGAAATACAATCCCAAGGTGAACGACGCCATGGCAAATCTACCCGGACTGAGTAGTATTCACCCCAGTCAACCTGATGAGACGGTTCAGGGGGCTTTAGCTGTCATGGCTGGTCTTGAAAATCAGCTCAAAGCCATTACCGGGATGGATCGCTTCACACTGCAGCCTGCAGCTGGCTCCCAAGGAGAATTAGTGGGTGTGTTGATTATGCAGGCTTATCATGCCAAAAAAGGAGACTCCAGGAAGTATATCCTGATTCCTGATACTGCACACGGAACAAATCCCGCCAGTGTTGCCATGGCCGGTTTTAAAGTGATCGAAGTGAAATCTGACGAGCGGGGACGGGTGGACTTACATGACCTCCATAAAAAGCTCTCTCCCGAAGTCGCCGGTATGATGCTGACTCAGCCCAATACTTTGGGGCTCTTTGAAGATCATATCCTGGACATAACCCAGCTGGTCCACGAAGTAGGTGGACTCATGTACATGGATGGAGCTAATCTTAATGCCTTGCTGGGGTTGGTGCGACCAGCAGATATGGGTTTTGATATCGTTCATATTAATTTGCATAAGACTTTTTCTACACCCCATGGAGGTGGGGGTCCAGGGGCTGGGCCTATAGGCGTGACCAGTGAATTGGTTGATTTTCTACCTGTACCTCTTATAGTTGAGAAGAATAACCAATTTACGTTTGAAAACGATCGTCCCAATAGTATAGGTCGTATTCACTCCTTCTTTGGGAATTTCGGAATTCTCGTCCGAGCTTTTACCTATATCAGCGTGCTGGGAGTGGAGGGAATAAACGCCATCAGCCGCCAGGCGATTCTCAACGCCAACTACCTCATGAACAGGCTCAGTGATGCTTATGATGTTGCATTTAATGGTCCTTGTATGCATGAATTTGTTTTAAGTGCTCGCCTGCAAAAGGAGAGAGGTGTCCGGGCGCTGGATATTGGCAAACGGCTGCTGGATTTTGGTTTTCATGCTCCAACAGTATATTTCCCACTGAATGTGCCTGAAGCGTTGATGATTGAACCCACCGATTCCGAAACAAAGGAGAGTCTTGATCGATTCGCTGATGCTATGCTCAAGATTGACGAGGAGACGGAAAGTGACCCGGAGAAAGTGCGGAAGGCACCTTATTCCACTCCTGTTCGACGACTTGATGAAACCACTGCCAACAGAAGTCCTGACCTGAGATGGATACCTGAATGAAATACGTCAAAGACGGTGTCAACTTTCTGATATCCATGGAAAAGGGGGATGACGTAGTGAAGTCCATTTTGTCCGTCGTAGTGCAGGAAGAAATAGATTCGGCTGCTCTTAGCGGTATCGGTGCCGTGACTGATGTTACTTTGGGTTTCTATAACCTTCGTTACAAAGAATACCAGAAGAAGATATTTCCCGGTTACTACGAATTGGTTTCGTGTCTGGGCAACATATCAGAAAAAGATGGTAAACCTTTCGTTCATGCTCATGTTTCAATGAGCGGTCCGAACTACAAAACTATCAGTGGACATCTCTTCAGCGCCAAAATAGCTGTGGTAGGAGAATTTGTTCTTCAGCCGTTTGAAACCAAGATTGTCAGGAAGATGAACGACGATATCGGTTTGGCAAAGTGGGATTTTCCCGAGAGTAATGTCTAAGAAAGTCCATCATCCTGCAGCGAGTTCCGTAGCAGGGCCGTACAGTCCTGCTGTCTCAGCCGGTGATTTTGTCTTCACTGCCGGACAGGTACCGCTCAATCCTGAAACAGGCAAACTGGTGGAAAGTGATTTTATAGCTCGCGTTCGCCAAACTCTCGATAACGTATCTGCAGTTCTACAGTCGGCTGGGAGTTCACTGGACCAGGCAGTTAAGTTGACTGTATTTCTCACTGACCTCTCCCGCTTTGCCGAACTCAATGAAGTTTTTTCTGATTACTTTCCCGAGAAACCGCCCTCGAGATCGGTGATACAAGTCACCAAACTGCCACTTAGTGCTGATATAGAGATCGAGTGTATAGCTGTGAGGAATAGTGAATGAAAACACTGATCGTAATGAACCCCAAAGCCGGCCGCGGCAAGACACCCAAAATTCTGCCTAAGATTGAGCAGATGCTCACCTCTGCTGGAATAGAGTTTGATGTGGAGTGGACTAGGGAGCCCACACATGGTACGGAGATCACCAGAGCTGCTGTGAATGATTATGACGTCATTACTGCTTTTGGCGGCGATGGAACTGTGAACGAAGTAGTGAACGGTCTGGCTGGTTCGGAAACACCTCTTGGAGTACTTCCCATCGGTACTGGGAATGACCTGGCCCGAGGCTGCGGGATTCCGCTCTCACCTGAAAAAGCAGTGGATACTCTCATTCATGGAACGCCACGGAAGATAGATCTGGGGATGTTCAACGGACGGTATTTCAGTAATGTGGTGGGGATCGGTTTCGATGGCTATTCCAGTAAGGAGAGCAGGAAGATCACCAAACTTCGGGGGACGCTTGTCTACATCTGGGTAGTTCTAAAAACGTTGAAGAAATACAACGCTATCAATATGACTATCGAGATGGATAATAATCGTGTTGAAGGACCTACCTACCTATTTTCAATTGGTAACGGGTGGTCAGTAGGGGGTGGGATGCAATTGACCCCTTCTGCAATTCTTGACGATGGGGTTTTATCACTCTGCCATGTAAGCGATATTAAACCGATGAAAGTGATACGAAACTTTCTCAAACTTTTTAACGGGAAAATAGATGAGATCGAAGAAGTGACTATGTATTCCTCTCAAAAAGTGAGAATCAGCAGTGAAGAACATCTTCCTATTCACTACGATGGTGAGATACCAGAAGGTGAAGTATTTTCAGTGAAAATTGATATCATTCCCGGTGGCTTATCAGTAATATCAAAATGGGATGATGTGAACAGAGGAATCTCCTCCTGACCCAAATTCCTATTTTGTAATCCAAAACATGAGTAATATTCTTTTGAATTATTAAACCTAAAGAGGATTATTTGCGGCATATAGCGAGGAGTGTAGGTAATGCTTAACAAAATCTTTAAAACTATTTTTGAATCATTACCTTGAAAAGATTGTGATGATAAAAAATTTACCTCTTCCAGACAGTCATGAAGGAGTTTCCTTATTGTCCAATGGAACTTTACCGATCTTTTGCTCTTGGTATCTTGTGCTAATATTATTTTTGTTTCCCATACAAAGTTTAGCTGAACCCGATACTACTTTAGTGAATCGGTCTCCTGCCAAGGCAGTACTCTATTCCTTCATTCCCGGTGGGGGGCAGATTTATAACTCCAACTACTTGAAAGCTGTTCTGATAATGGGTGCTGAAGTTTATAGCGCTTACAATTTCCAGCAGAACCGGATTAAGTATAATTCCACTGGTAAAGAGAGTTACCGTGAAGATCGAAACAAATATGCTTGGTGGATGGGATTTGCCTATATTTACGGACTGTTAGATGCTCTGGTTGATAGCCATTTAGCCGCTTTTGACCAGCGTGATCCCGAACTGGATGAAGAGTTCGAACCTCCAGCGGGAGAGACTGAAATGGAAATAGAGAAGGAGTAATATGGCTGGAGGAAGAGAACATTGGGGATCAAGAATCGGTTTTATTTTTGCTGCTGCAGGTTCAGCTGTGGGACTGGGTAATATCTGGAAGTATCCTCACATGGCGGGTCAAAATGGAGGAGCAGCTTTTACACTTATCTATCTGATTTGTATCGTTATAGTAGGTGTACCTATCCTCATTGGTGAATTTGTCATTGGTCGCAAAACTCAATTGAGTCCAGTGGGAGCCTTCGAGAAGTTGGCTTCAGGGAGTTGGTGGAAAGGTGTCGGCTTTCTTGGCGTGGCTTCTGCCTTCGTGATCCTCTCCTTTTACAGCGTAGTGGGTGGTTGGACTTTACGATATACTTTCGTAGCCATCTCTGGTGGATTTGAAGCGATGGCTGGAGCACCTGAAGTAGCGGAAGCAGCTTTTGGTCGCTTTGTGAGCAACGCCTGGAATCCTCTTTTCTGGCATTTTATTTTTATGGGACTTTGCATCTGGATTATTGTGAATGGAGTAAAATCGGGAATTGAAAAGTGGAGTAAGATTATGATGCCCGCCATTATTTTGATCCTGATTATGCTGGTTATTAGAGGAATTACGCTGAAAAATGGTATTCTAGGACTGGAATTTCTCTTCAAACCTAAGTTTAGTGATCTCTCCGCAAATGCTGTTGTATTAGCCCTGGGACACTCTTTCTTCACACTCAGCCTGGGAATGGGGACCATGATTACGTACGGCAGCTACCTCAAAAAGGATCAGAATCTACTTTCGTCCGCTTTTTGGGTAATCTTACTGGATACAGCTATCGCCATGTTGGCGGGCATAGCCATTTTTACGACTGTGTTTGCATTAGGAGCCGATCCCGCAGGAGGGGCGGGACTGATTTTTCATGTATTACCATCTGTTTTTCCTCAACTGTCCGGGGGTATCATCTGGGGCACTCTGTTCTTCTTCCTGCTCTTCCTGGCGGCGTTAACTTCGGCCATCTCCATCCTGGAAGTCGTAACAGCCTATTTCATCGACCAGCGGGGTTGGTCAAGAACTAAAGCGACCATCTCCTTTGGCGGTGTAGCAGCCGTTGTGGGAGTCTTCTGTTCTCTTTCACTTGGTGATTTCAACGATATGTCCGAGATTTTCAAGATCAGCTTTTTTGATATGATGGATTATGCCTCTTCAAAGTACATGCTACCTATTGGAGGTATGCTGACAGCACTATTTATTATCTGGCGCTGGGGTGTCCCGTCCTTACTGGCAGAATTGTATCAAGGGATGAAAGGTCGTTTAGTCAACAATGTATTAGCTACAGCACTTTTGGGAATAGCTGCGTTCGTCGTTTTTGCCATTCTGTTGAATGAGTTAGTCGCCCTTTTTACAGGTGAACCCTTAGCTGTACTACTGTTTGGGCCTATCGAGTAAATGCTCGTGGCCAGGTTCATAACTCTCGATTCCCAACTCTATCGTTCCATCGGAGCTCAGATGAAACGACTGGATAGTCTATTCCTCCTGCGTCCCACATTGTTTTTCCCAGTCTGGATTATGATCATGGCCGGTGTGAGTGCGGCTGAAGGAATTGATAATCCGGAAATTTATTGGAACACATATTTTAACTGGCCGATGATTCTTCTGTTTGCTGGACTCACACTTGTAGCCGGGAGTACCTTTATTCGCAATCAACTCATGGATGTGGATACCGATAGTGTTAATGAAAAACTGTTTCTTTTGGAAAAAGGGGCTATCAGTACTTCTGCCGCAGAGAGACTAGCAAAAGTTTGCTTGATTGCGGGGATGATCTTCGTCGTTTCAGGCAGTTTTATTGAACTTGCCCAAACTGGTAAGTTGTCGTCAATTTTAGTAGTGGTCTGGACTCTATTGGTTTACCAGATGTGGGGGGTGTTTTACAGCACCAGGCAGTTTAACTGGGCGCGTACACCCATTCTGGGAAATCTGGCCAATGGTTTAGCTGGTTTGGCTCTCTTTATGGCTGGCTGGAACTTTGTTTCCAGTGAAACTCTGACGGGTCTTCTGTTTTCAATTCCTTATCTATTGGCTTTTGCCTCGGTCTCTCTTTTGACGGCTATTCCGGATATACCCGGTGATGTAGCTGCCGACAAAACGACTTTTCCAGCTCGCTTTGGCATTCCGGTTACCATCACAGTTGGAACGATCCTGGCTTCAACATCTGCCATAATAGGATATTTGTTAAATGATCCGGTTATCAGTACATCCAGCATCGTTTCCGTGCCTTTCTTTCTTGTAGCATTGATTTTTCTTAAGGAGCATCATATCCTGCGCGCCATTCGGTACCCGATATTTATTTTAGCCATGTTTCTGAGTGTCCGTTATCCGTGGTTCTTTGTAACAGTGTTATTTACTTTTTTTCTGGCACGCTATTACTACTATTTTCGTTTTGGCATCATTTATCCCACTTTCCAAGTTATTCATGATTCAGATCAAGCCTGACACTTGTGATTTTTGTGGTTGTTGCGTCGGTATTTGTCCAGTAGACTGCATTGAACTACGGGAAGCCAGTATCGCCATAGATTACGAAATATGTATTGATTGTAGGCTTTGTATGTATATCTGTCCCATAGAGGTATTTGAGGATGTGGAGACAGCAAAAGTTTGATATCATTGTCGTGGGTGGTGGTCCAGCTGGGACGACCGCGGCGCGCTATGCGGCTCAGGAAGGTGTTTCGGCCGCTCGGCGCGAGGCAGCTGCTGGGGTTTCGCCGGGCATACCCGAGGGGCCAGGACATCTCGGCACCCAGTTGCATG
>JBHHUM010000082.1:0-9380 GCA_046861645.1 Fidelibacterota bacterium
CCGGTTAGCCCTATAAGCCTCGCTGCACAGGATACTGAGGAAGAGATGGAGGAAGTTGAGCAGGAAATTGAAGTAGAAATCGAGGGACTCGGACAACAGATGGAGGATTGGGGTGAAGCCATGGAAGAATGGGGTGAGGACCTGGAAGAAGCAATAGACAGTGGTGAAACGATCCCTGGGGTTCCTTCTCTTCCTATCTTTGGCGAAACAGTGAAGTCAGGTACCAAACCCAAGTTCGATGCTTATCTGGAGGATATGGATTTCGAGGAAGCCTACGAGAAGCACTATCCCTATAACTACGGAGTACTAATTACTGGAGTAGTGTACGGAGGTAATGCTCAAAATGCCGGTTTAATCAAGGGCGATATTATCATGGAGTTCGATGGGATAAAGGTGCTTTACGAAGATCACCTTATCGGTCTCAGAAATTCCAAGAAGATCGGTGACTCCGTTAAATTGAAAATTTTCCGCAACGAAACTATCCTGGAGAAGACACTGACCTTTGCTCCACCCACACCTAAAGAAGATGAAATAACATTGGAAAAGGACAGCAAAAAAAAGAAAAAGAAGAAGCTTTCGGTAGGCTATGGGGGCGGCGGTCCAGCCTTCTATCATATCGATTTTGACTTCAGTGGCATAAACAACCTTCTCCAGCTAAACGGCTTCGGTCCACTGAACGATGGTTACATTGTTACTGTTGGGGGATTTGGCATGGGTAACATGGGTAAAGGATGGTTCGTCGGTGGACTCGGCGCCAGCTACGATCTTACCGAGCAACTTCCCATAAAGGATTCGCTGGATATCACTACCGCTTACCGGAGTTATGACTTCCGTTCCAGTTTCGGGGGAGTAACCATCACCAAGAAACTGCCCTTCTTCTCCAAAAATATTATCCTTGACCTGGGTATGATGTTAGGGCATGGGGAAACGTCCATTGCCATCAACCAAACCTCTGGTGATTTCACCTGGGACGAAGAAATAGAAGGGGGTGAGAACTACTCACTTCACTACAAAAAGAGCTACCTGGCTTACCGCCCGGAAGTAGGACTGCTGGTCAGGATCAAGTCTTGGGTTGGGATTCACGGGTCCGTGGGTTACTTCGGTACCTATTCCAAGGATGACAAATGGACCGAACAAAATTTCGACTTTACGGTATCCGGAAACTCACCAGCCACACCAAGCGGGTTATCCTACAGCCTTGGTATCTGGTTCGGCTACTAAGAAATTAGATCGGGAGGTAAACCGGGGCATACCCTGCTACCGCCCTTAACGAACCGTGTTAAGACGCATGAGAAATCACACCTGTTTTACGTATTAAATTACGGTTATGGAACCGGGCTTATTATCGTACCTTTCGAAAAAGATCGCGGCCACCTTCATTGCCCTTGGTTCCATGTTCTATTCCACAATCGACGGTGTTAGCGCCGAATTCGACGCCATCGAAATAACCACTCACGGGGCCTCCATGGAAATAACCACTCGGCTGGAAAATTGTTTTACCGAAGAACTGGAGCAAATTTTTCGCTCCGGTAAGGAAATCAGATTCAATTTTAGAGTGGAAGTAATCGACCAATCTCAAGATACCATCACCCTAGTAAAAGACTACTTTCATGCTATTCGTTTCTCACTTATTGACCGGGTGTATTCAGTCTATCTTTCTGAAAGCCAAACCCAGTTCAACGCATTGAACCTGAAGGAAGCCAAACGTAAATTGACCCTGATTGACGAATTGGCCATAGACATCGAACACAAACTGAGAAAGCAGGAATATTACCGTCTCCGGCTTACCGCCTGGCTGGATAAAATCCAACTGCAAGGGATGGAGGAACCCCTCAACCTCATGTTCTACTGGAACAGTATCAAACCGGAACGTTACTCCCGATTATTTACATCAGAGATTTTCAGAAAATGAAAGTGCCCATCCCCTCTTTTCGCCTGCAGATATTTATCGTCGTCTTCCTCTTAATAGTAAGTACCGTTCTCTTCTACCGCAGTTTTTTCCTGGAGAGTTTCAATGACTATGTGGACACGGTAGAGAATCTCAGAGTTAATGAGCGATTAGACACCCTTTATCACACTTTTACTCCCTTGCTTCAGAGCGAGCAGAAACAGCAACTTAAAGATCAAGTGGAGGATCTCCTCGCTGTGGAAGAACAAAAGACCCTGGCCAGAAAGATGTTCCGGCGTGACCTTACTCTCCACTCTGGCTTTATCTTCCTGTTCCTCACTGCCGTTGTTCTGATCCTCTTCCTCTTCAGCTTCAGTCTAATCACCCGCCCCTTACGTCGATTGCAGTCTGCTACGGAGGAACTGTCACGTGGCAACTGGACTATCCAGGTCAAAGAGAACCGCTTCTCACCACTGAATGACCTTATTCTTTCCTTCAACGGGATGATCAATGAACTGGAACAGAACCGTAACAAGCTGGTACAAGCCGAAAAGGAATCGGCCTGGCGGGAAATGGCCCGTATCCTGGCTCATGAGATCAAGAATCCTCTTACTCCTATTCGCCTCTCCTTGGAAAGATTAGAAGAGAAGTACCGGTCCGGTTCCCGAGAACTCTCAACTGTCATGGAAAGAGCCGCCCAGGTGATCCGGGAAGAGATAGATAATTTAGAGAGCTTTGCCAATGAATTCTCTCAGTTTGCCCGTATGCCGAAAGCACTCTTTTCCGACTACGATCTTAACGAACAGCTCACTGAAATAGCGGAACCGTACCACAATCAGGCAGACATTGATCTGCAACTAACTCGGCAACTCCCCCCTATTCACGCCGATCGTTCCCATATGAAGCAAGTCTTCACCAATATTTTGCAGAACAGTATCCAATCGTTAAACAAGGGAGGGCATATCTCTGTAATCTCCAGATATGAGAACGACACTATTATTGTTTCCATTAAAGATGACGGTACAGGCATCGCCACCGAGGACCTGAAGCACATTTTCGAGCCTTATTTCACACGTCGCAACAAAGGGACTGGTCTAGGATTAGCCATCGTCAATCGAATCGTGGAAAATCACAACGGGACAATTAAAGTAAAAAGCACCCTTGGCGAAGGAACCGAGGTGACTATCTGTTTCCCCGCTACACAGGAGATGGCATAAATGTGGGAAAAGTGCAAACAGTTTCACAAGTTTACCCCCTCTTGGAAAACATCGCACACCTCAATAACGCTAAAGAATCAACATTTCTTCCTTAATAGAGGGCTACGATTAAGAAACTGTCACATTACTAAAAAATATAGTAGGTCTTAAACCATGCATATTCTCATTGTAGATGATGAACGCAATATCCGCCTGACCCTCAGGGATATCCTTGCCGATGAAGGTCACACAATATCTCTCGCTGAATCGGGTGAAGATGCCCTCCACATCCTGCAGGAATCAGGCTCTGAATTGGTCATTCTGGACATCCGGCTACCGGGGATGGATGGCATTGAGACGTTCCGGCGGATTCAGGAAACAGTTCCTGAGCTCGACGTCATCATGATCTCCGGGCATAGCGATATTGAGACTGCCGTAAAAGGGGTAAAGTTAGGGGCTTATGACTTTCTCGAAAAGCCGCTTTCTATGGCCAAACTTCTCACTGCTGTACGTAATGTAGAAGAGAAACGAACACTCCTTAACCGCCTTCAGCAGGACGAAGTGGAACGATTCTCCAAGTATGAGATTATTGGTCAGTCACCCCAGATCAAAGCTGTCCAAAAGACCATAGCCCAGGTAGCGCCCACCAACTCCCGGGTTTTCATCCGCGGGGAGAGCGGCACAGGCAAGGAGTTGGTCGCCTACGCCATCCATCACAAGAGCCTTCGGAAAGACAAGCCGTTTATCACCTTCAATTCTGCCGCCATCCCGGACACTCTTGTGGAAAGCGAGCTGTTCGGATACGAAAAAGGGGCTTTCACCGGCGCCGATTCACAGCGACAGGGAAAACTGGAGCTGGCTAATAGCGGTACGCTATTCCTGGACGAGATTGGGGATATGGACATCACCGCTCAAGCGAAAATACTGCGTGTTATCCAGGAGGGTACCTTGGAACGGGTTGGAGGCCGGGAAAGTATCAACATCGATGTACGCATCCTAGCAGCTACCAATAAAGACATAGAGCAAATGATTACTGACGGTACTTTTCGGGAGGATCTCTTCTACCGACTGAATGTGGTACCTATCGAAATCCCGCCCCTGAGGAAGCGGGTCGGAGATGTTGACCTTTTGACCGATCACTTTCTACACCTCTTTGCTGCTGACTTGAAGATGGCTCCGAAGAAATTGAACGACAACGCCCGTCATCTGCTGAATAATTACCATTTCCCCGGGAACGTACGGGAATTGCGGAATCTCATCGAGAGGCTCTATATCATCACCCCCAGCCGTACGATCAGCACCCAAGATCTACGGGGGCATCTCGCTCAAGGTTTAGCACACCAGAGCTACCCTTTCCTGGAGACACAATCCCTGAGTAACGCCAGAAGGCAATTCGAAACTTACTTTATTACTGAACATTTAAAGCGCTTCGCCTGGAATATCAGTCGGACCGCAAAGGCCCTGGCAATGCACCAGCCTAATCTATCAAGAAAGATTAAGGAACTGGGAATCAGAAAACCTGGAACTTAGAGAATAATCATAATAAAAAATGCTTGGCAGTTACTAATATATCCTACACCAAAACAGAAAATTAATTACCTTAATAATCATATTCATGAAAAGTGATGGAGGAACTGTATTATGAATGGAAATAGCAAAAGATCATCACAAAGGTTAATACTTTCATTGCTATCTACGGTCCCGTTACTGCTCATTGCAGTGGGTCAGGGGGATGATATCGAAATCCCCTTCGAGAAATACGTCCTCGATAACGGCTTGACGCTCATTGTGCACGAGGATCACAAGGCACCCATTATAGCTGTTAATGTCTGGTACCACGTGGGGTCGAAGAACGAAAAACCTGGGCGGACAGGTTTTGCTCACCTGTTCGAGCATCTTATGTTTAATGGCTCCGAGAATTTCGATGAAGACTATTTCGGCCCCTTGGAAAAAGTCGGGGCAACGGATCTCAATGGTACAACCAACGAAGATCGGACGAATTACTTTCAGAATGTGCCATCGAACGCCATTGATCTTTCACTTTGGATGGAATCTGATCGGATGGGGCACCTGCTGGGCGCCATTGATCAGGACAAGCTTGACGAACAGCGTGGGGTAGTACAAAATGAGAAACGCCAGTATGAGAACCAGCCGTACAGCATGAGCTGGGAATTAATCACGGAAAATACTTTTCCCAAGGGTCACCCCTACTCCTGGACTGTCATCGGTTCCATGGAGGATTTAGACGCTGCCAGTGTGGATGACGTTCACGAATGGTTCCAAACTTATTACGGTGCCGCCAATGCAGTTATTTCCATTGCCGGTGATATTGATCCTGAAACAGCAAAAGCCAAAGTTAAAAAGTACTTCGGTGATATCCCTTCTGGTCCTCCGGTGAAGAGACAGGATATATGGATCGCTAAAATGGGAGGGACACATAGACAAGTTGCTCAGGATAGAGTCCCGCTCCCCCGGATCTACAAAGTATGGAACATCCCGCAATGGGGTTCAGCCGATGCCGATTACCTGAATCTTGTGAGTAATATATTGGCATCAGGAAAGAACTCCCGCTTGTACAAGCGACTCGTTTACGAAGATCAGATAGCTACTCAGGTTTCTGCATATTTAGATTTACGAGAAATAGGAGGGCAATTCCATATCGTAGCTACGGCCCAGCAGGGGGTTGATCTGAAGGAGATAGAAGCTGCTCTGGATGAAGAATTAGCACACTTTTTGAAGAAGGGCCCTTCCCGCCGAGAGGTAGAGAGAGTGCAAACCCAATATCGTGCTCGTTTCATACGGGGTATAGAAAGGATCGGTGGGTTCGGGGGTAAATCCGACATTCTTGCCCGTAATGAGGTGTATGCCGGTCAACCAGACTACTACAAGGTGACCTTAGAACGTATCAACTCAGCCACAAGAAAAGACCTTCTGGAAGCAGCCCGGAGATGGCTATCTGATGGTGTATACATCCTCGAAATTCACCCCTTCCGGGATTACGTCACACTTGAAACGGATGCTGATCGCTCAAAGCTGCCGGAAACAGGTGAGTTCCCGGAATTGGTTCTTCCGGAGCTGCAACACGCAACGCTATCGAATGGTCTGGAGATAATTTTAGCAGAGCGTCACGAGATCCCTGTAGTAAATCTGCGTCTTATCGCAGACGCCGGTTATGCAGCGGATCAATTCGGCCTGGCGGGAACTGCAAGCATGACCATGTCTATGCTGGACGAGGGAACCAAAAAACGAGAGTCTCTTGAAATCAGCGAAGAACTTAACATGTTAGGGGCAAATTTGGGAGCCTGGGCTGATCTTGATGTCTGCTCGGTATCACTCTCTGCACTGAAAGAAAACCTGGAGGATGCTCTCGATGTGTATGCTGATGTGATTCTAAACCCGGTGTTTCCGGATGCCGAGCTGGAGCGGCTGAAAAAACAGCGCTTGGCAGGAATTAAACAGGAAGAAGCCAATCCAATATCTATGGCCTTCCGGTTATTGCCAAAGCTGCTCTATGGAGAGGGGCACGCTTACAGCAATCCATTGACAGGGACTGGTACAGTAGAGACAACAGAAGCCATGACGCGTGAAGATCTTATCCAGTTCCATAAGACGTGGTTCCAGCCGGGGAATGCTACTCTTGTTGTCGTTGGAGATATTACGGCAGACGAGCTCGTTCCAATTCTGGAGAATACCTTGGGCAGTTGGGAACAGACGGCAGACCCGCCTGAAAAAAATCTGTCAGATATCCCTCTTCCCGATAAACAGAGAGTGTTTCTGGTAGACAAGCCCGATGCTGTTCAGTCTGTGATTATTGCAGGACATCTGGCTCCTCCCACCAACAATCCGGAAGAAATCGCCATCGAAACCATGAACTCCATTTTAGGCGGGACATTCACCTCACGGATCAATATGAACCTCCGTGAGGATAAGCACTGGGCTTATGGCGCCCGTAGCATCTTCTGGGATGCCAAGGGTCAGAGGATATTCTTCGCCTATGCACCGGTACAGAGCGACAAAACCAAGGAATCGATGCAGGAACTGAACAAGGAGCTTCGCGGCATTTTGGGCGACCGTCCGGCAACGGGGGAGGAACTTACCAAGGTGCAGAAAAACCAGACCTTAAAGCTTCCGGGGAGATTCGAGACCATGAGCGCAGTCTCCGGTGCTATCGTGGAACATGTGAAGTTTGGCCTTCCTGAAAATTACTACGAAACATACCCCGGTTTTGTTCATGGTCTGCAGCTCACTGACATTTCGGATGCTGCCAGAAAAGTGCTCCACCCTGACAGGCTTACCTGGCTTGTGATAGGTGATCGGAAAGAAATTGAAACAGGCATCCGGGGTCTCGGTTTGGGAGAACTCTATGTCATAGATATTAAGGGAGAGCGTGTTAGTCAGTAAGATCGATTGCAGGTAAGCGACTATAAGAGTGAACCTTCAAGGTGCAGAAGACCTTGAAGGTTTTTTCTGCTTTATTGGGCTTCCCCCAATTCCTTCACCGCCTGAAAACACCTCGCCACCGACACGTTCGCGAACTTGCGGTTCTTGTCGCAGAGCCTGCCTGCCCCCGATAAGTCGGAAGGGCTGGCAGGCAGGCGTGTAGACAGAAGGTAAATTGCAGATTTGGAAAGGAAGCAGTCAGATTAGAAATAATATCGGCTGTGGTTGTTTTCAAGCAGTAAATACAGTTATCCACATGGCGTAACGCTGTTAGGATAATTCTATCCTTTCGTACAGTTAGTGTGGTTTCCCGTCGAATATGCTGTTGTTTGTAAATATTATTATCATTATCTTCTTGGCGTAACGCTGAAAAGATAATTAGATGAATATAAACCCATTCAAATTTGGTACTGAGGTTTCCGGTGACGATTTCTGCAACCGGGAACAGGAAATATCTGAGCTAACTCAGGATATTCGTAACGGTACCAATGTACTTCTTTATTCCCCTCGGCGTTTTGGTAAAACATCCTTGATTAAGCAGGTTTTGGAAATCGTAGCAAAAGAAGGTTTCATCACCGTTTATATTGATCTCTATCCTGCAGTTACAAAAGAGAAATTCATAGAGATCTATGCCCGAGCAGTTTCAAAAATAGTCCATGGAAATGTCGAAAAAGTTTTATCGTGGATAAAAAAAATGGTACCCAAGTTGGTTCCCAAGGTTGTTATACGAGCTGAGGGCCCAGAAATAGAATTTGAATTCGACAAATCTCAGCCATATACACCAATATTAGCTGATTTGTTTCAGGTTGTACACAATAGAGCTAAGAGTATTGATAAACCGGCCGTAGTTGTTTTTGATGAATTCCAGGAAATAAATAATTATTCGGATGATGAAATTGAAAGAGAAATGAGGAGCGCATTTCAAACACATTCAAATGTGAGCTATATCTACATGGGCAGCAAGCGTCACATTATGCAGGATATGTTTGAAAACACGAATCGCCCTTTTTATCGTAGCGCTAAGCATTTCCCTTTAAGAAAAATAATCAAGGATGCTTTTTCTGAGTTTATATCGCGAAAATTTCATCTAGGTAATTACAACATAACAAGTGAATGTATCTCTGAGGTTCTGGAGATATCGGAGTGCCATCCTTTTTACACCCAGCAGTTGTGTTACTTTTTGTGGGAGCGGGAAAGAGAAACGAGGACAGTATCACAGGAATCAATCCAATCTGCCTTGATACGATTACTTGAAATTGAGAATCAGAGCTTTGTCAATTTGTGGGAGAGTTTTTCTCTGAAACAGCGCGAAATGATAATAGCCATTGCCAAGGATAATCCTCCCTCCGTTTTTTCAAATAAATTTCTACAGAAGCATAACCTGGGTTCAGCATCCAGCATCCAAAAAGCAATAGAAAAACTGCAACAGCGTGAGGTACTGTTAAAGGAAAACGGCCGGTATATCTTTGAGGATGTCTTCTTTAAGAGATGGGTACTTAATACATTTATTTAACTTCCCCTTCTAACTTACTCATTAAGGTCTTAAAGACTGCTCATAATCCACTCATAATCCACTCTCTTCCATAGACTTCACAGCCTGAAAATACCTCGCCACCCACTCGTTGGCGATCTTGCGGTTCTTACAGAAGGTAAATTGCAGATCGGGAAAGGAAGCAGTCAGATTAGCAATGAAATTGGCCACGGTTCCGCCACGGTAAAACTTTGCTTTCTTAGGATCAATCAGGTCTGCATAGGAAGATTCTATCACAACCGCTTTATATTTATATGTCTCACACAATTCATGAAGCTTGGCTTTCACAGCATCAACCTGCTTCATCTGCTGGAAGAAATTATCG
>JBHHUM010000023.1:0-32574 GCA_046861645.1 Fidelibacterota bacterium
GTGTATATCTGACGCGCATTCCGGAACGGCTTGCACAAGCGCTCGTGTCCCTGGTTGGAGACGAAGCGGAATCACTCGTGAAGTCGAGCGTCTCCAACCGGATGGAGTCAAGAAAGACCTTACCGTAGTGCTCGTAGGTACGCTTGAGGATGGTCTGGTAGTAGGTTTCTGTACGATTGGGAAAAGCTTGTTGCAGTTGCTCCAGCGCTTTATTCTGGCGTATTCTCAGATGATCATAAGCAATCCGTCCCAGCATGACACCAAGCCGCAAGGTTGTCTTCCTCGGAAGCCGGCAGAGAAGATGCCTGAGAAACTGAAGAGTATAGTAGGTAAAAGAATTCTTCTGGCGCACTTATACAGGTCTCCTGTTCAGTCAATTTATTTGGTGGTCTATCGTGAAACAAGCTCTTTGTATGAGAATGTTTTTTTCTGTTCATGTAACCGTTGTTTTTTGCCGCACCTCACAGTAAACTTTCATTGTCATGAGACTCCGCTGGTTAAGCATCTTACTCATTTTTCTTCTCTCTACGGGAGCTTCATCCGCTGACCTTGTTTTCCATGTCCCCATCCATAAAACCATAGATCTCGGCCTGCCGGCATTCATTGAGCGAGCCATAAGAGATGCTAAAGCAGATAAAGCCGGAGGCATCATATTTGACATTGATACCTTCGGTGGCCGGATAGACGGTGCTACGGAGATCAAAAACGCCATCCTTGAACTGGATTCTACTATTATTACGGTGGCTTTCATCACCGGGGAAGCTGCTTCCGCTGGTGCCCTCATTTCGCTGGCTTGTACCAGGATTGTCATGACCAAGGGAGCTTCCATAGGTGCTGCAACGGCAGTTGATCTGCAGGGGAAAAAGGCCAGTGAAAAGGTGATTTCCTACATGCGTAGTATGATGCGCTCCACAGCGGAAGCCCGGAACCGCAGTCCCATCCTGGCGGAAGCCATGGTGGATGATAGTATCGGCTTCAGTCACGTTCAAGTCAGGGGAGATAGTCTGGAGGCTAATGACCTGGAAGGTTCTAAGAGAGGGAAACTCCTCACATTGAGTACGTCTCAAGCGTTGAAATACGGGATAGCGGATTATACTGTAGAGACGTTGTCCGGAGTGCTGGAATTTCTAGAGATGAAAGATGCCGTAGTGAAGGAAGTGAATGTCAACTGGTCAGAAAAATTAGTACGGTTTCTGACTGACCCCATCGTCAGCTCGCTCCTGATGACGATTGGTTTTCTGGGCCTCCTATTCGAAATTCAATCTCCGGGCTGGGGTGTGCCTGGTACCGTCGGCATCGTAGCATTGGCTCTTTTCTTTGGAGCCACACTTTTTGCTGAATTGGCTACCATGGAGGAATTATTGATTCTTTTAGTAGGCGTAGCGTTGGTGCTGGTGGAAGTGTTGGTAATCCCCGGGTTTGGTGTGGTTGGTATCTTAGGAATTATTGGTATCCTGGTAGGACTTTATTTGATGCTGGTTCCCATGCATCCTTTACCCAGCGACTTGTCGTCAGCTTCATGGGGGCTGGTTATCGGGCTGGTTGGTGGGTTGGTGGGTCTCTTTCTGATGGGAAAAGCACTGGTGCACAGTCGGTTTTGGCACAAGATTACACTGCCCCTGTCGGAACGCAGTTCCGAGGGATACAGTACCTCTTTCGGTCTGGAGGAACTGGTCGGTTCCCAGGGGAAAGCTATTACTGATCTTCGGCCGGCTGGTCAGGTGTGTATAGGGACTCGTCGTATTTCTGCAGTAAGTGAAGGAGACTTTATTAACAAGGGAGATAATGTTGAGGTTTTACGCGTGGAAGGATATCGCGTGGTTGTAAGAAAACTGGAAGCATCTTAAGGAGGTGACATTCATGTTTGGTTCCATACTACCGTTTGTACTATTGGCAGCAATTTTATTTTTCATTTTTTTACTACTGTACTATGTGCCCCTGGGTCTATGGATTCAAGCCCTGGTTTCACTGGGGTTGGGGCGGATTACTATCATCGACTTGATCCGTATGCGCTTGAGGAAGATTCCCCCTAGAATTATTGTGGATGGGATCATCAACCTGCACAAGGCGGGGCTGGAGAATATTTCTACCGGTATGTTGGAAACTCATTACTTGGCGAGTGGGAATGTGCCCAATGTAGTATTTGCCATGATTGCTGCGGACAAAGCAAAAATCCCCCTGACATTTGCCACCTCAACGGCTATCGATTTAGCCGGTCGTGATATCAAAACAGCGGTACAAACTTCGGTTTATCCCCGGGTAATTGATGCCCCCTCTGATGGTAAACTGGCTGCAGTGGCAAAGGATGGCATTGAGGTTAAAGCGAGGGCCAGGGTTACCGTACGTACAAACATTCCCGGACTGGTGGGCGGTGCTACCGATGAGACAATCATTGCCCGGGTAGGAGAAGGAATTGTGAGTGCTATTGGTTCCTCGAGATCTTACAAAGATGTACTGGAAAACCCCGACTACATTTCACGAAATGTATTGGAAAAAGGTCTCGATGCCGGCACTGCTTTTGAGATATTGAGTATCGATATAGCAGATGTTGACATTGGCCGGAATGTGGGTGCTCACCTGCAAGCTGACCAGGCTGAAGCAGATTTGAGAGTAGCTCAAGCCAGGGCTGAGACTCGTCGGGCTATGGCTGTCGCAGCAGAGCAGGAAATGGTGGCACGGGTAGCGGAAATGCGCGCCAAAGTTGTGGAAGCTGAAGCTGAAGTTCCTAAAGCAATGGCTCAAGCTTTCCGGGAGGGAAACCTGGGCATCATGGATTACTATCAAATGCGCAACATCCAGGCTGATACCTCTATGCGTGAGTCTATCTCCGGTTCTGGCGAGAAGGGGGGCACTGAAGCTCCGGAAAAAAGTGATGATTAACAGCTGATGGATTTCGAAATCCTATATTGGATTGTCCTGGGACTCATTTACCTGATGGTAAAGAGACTCCGCAGTAGACAACAGCAGCCACGTCCCCGTCGCTCAAGTCGTTCTTCGTCACAGACTGAAGAGGTCCAGGGCGAAGAGGAACTACCATCCTGGCTGGAGAAACTCGTGTTAAGTGAGGAAGAGGACGAGGATTCTCTCCTGTCAGAACTCTTTTCTCAGGAAAAGCAAAGAACCACCATGAGGGAAGAGTTGGCTGCTTTTGATGAAAGCCTGGTAGAACCTGCTGTTGATATTGACTCTTCTGCTCAAACAGTTTCGAAACCCTTGGAGGATCCGGAGGATATGAGGTCTCAGGTTCGTCCCCAAGTAGTTTCACTTACAAAGAATCAAAGGGAACAGAAACGTCGAGCTCTACTACTTCCAGAGATAAGGGAAATGGTTGATGATCGGGAGAAACTACGTCAGTTGATTATCTATAGGGAGGTGTTAGGTCCACCTCGGGCACTGAACCCATTTCGTACTGGAAGGCATTTCTAATCAGGTAATCTGGCTGTAAATCTCGTCAACCTGTCGAATCAGGTCTTCTTCACTTCTGTTATTGTCTATAATGAAATCTGCCATCTTTGCCTTTGCTTCTTCAGGCAGTTGAAGATCCATCCGCTTCTGAATCTGATCTCTTGTCAGTTTTCCCCGCTGTAAAGCACGACGCATTCTTTGACCGAACTGGGCGGTAACGACGATAACATAATCGAGGTGTTGATCCAGTCCAGATTCGTAGATGAGGGCTGCATCGACTACGAACAGAGTAGCTTCTCCTTTAACAGAGACTTCCTCGTAACGGTTATCAATGGAATCAAAAACGTGAGGGTGAATAATAGCATTCAGGACAGCCTGATTTTCCTCGTTGGCAAAAGCCACCCGGGCTAGTTTCTCGGGATTTATTGTTCTATCAGGGCTAAGAATATCAGAACTGAATTCCTCGATAAGATCCTTTTGCACCTGTTCGTTGTTCCTAAGGATCTCTTTTGCTTCCTTATCGGCGTCGAACCGGTATGCTCCCAATTCCTCCAGGCGAATGCTGGCTACACTTTTGCCGCTGCCGATTCCGCCTGTGACCCCAACCTTTAACATGACTATTTTTCTCCGTTTATTAGATTTTTCAAAATACGGGTCGTTACTTTTTTGATAGTACCTTCTCCGTTCACTCTGATGAGTTGACTTCTCTTTTCGTAGTAGGAAATAAGTGGTTCTGTTTGTCGCTGGTACACTCGTAACCTTTCACGAATCACATGGGGTTGATCATCATCTCTCAGAATAAGTTCCCCACCACAATGATCACAAGTGTCCTTCGCCCGAGGAGGGGTAAAAAGGAGGTTCGTGATGGCACCACAGGAGGCGCATGTACGTCGACTGGAAAGTCTTTTTATTAGGAGCTCATCACCACCTTCCAGAGCTATTACACTGTCAAGATTCTGTTTGATTCGCTGCAAGAGTTTGTCTAAACCATCAGCTTGTGGCACTGTCCGTGGGAAACCGTCAAACAGATAACCGGTAAAAGTATCGGGTTGGTGTAAACGGCTCTCCACCATTTTTAGAATGACGTCATCCGGTACGAGTCTACCTTGATCCATATAGGTTTGGGCTTCCTTACCCAGCACAGTTTTGGCGGTAATGGCTTCTCTTAGCATGTCGCCGGTGGAAAGATGAGCCATGGAGTACCGTTGACAGATTATCTTTGCCTGAGTTCCTTTGCCAATTCCAGGTGGTCCCAAGAAAACCAGTCTCATAGTTTATCCTTAGAGTAACAAACCAGCAATAGTAGCGGTCAACCAGGAAGCTAGAGCTCCGCCCGTCATCGCTTTTAAACCTATTTTAGCCAGGTCCTTTCTTCTCTCTGGTGCGATTCCGCCGATGCCACCCAATTGAATTCCAATGGAAGCAAAATTAGCAAATCCGCAAAGAGCGTAACTGGCAATGATGGCTGTTCGGTCAGTGATTTCATGCGCCAAACGCAAGTCTCTTAAGTCCCCATAGGCGATGAGTTCAGTGAGGACGATTTTCTTACCCATCAATGTACCTAAGGTAGCAGCTTCGTTCCACGGTGCACCCATGGTCCACGCCAGGGGACGGAAGATGACTCCAAAAATTTCTTCCAGCGAAGTGTCAAAAATTCCCAAGAAGGCATTTAGCATGGCAACCATAGCCACGAAAGCGACCAGCATGGCGGCTACATTGGCTGCCAGTTTCATGCCACTGGTGGCGCCCTGTGAGATGGATTCCATTGCGTTGTCAGCAGTTTTTTCAACCTCAATCTTAACGCTTCCCGCGGTTACAGGCTGGCCAGTTTCGGGGAAAATTATTTTTGCAATTACCATGGCTGCGGGTGCACTCATGATAGATGCTGCCAAAAGATGACCAGCAATACCGGGCACATCGGAGAGCATCTTCACGTAGATCGCCATAACACCACCAGCAACCGTGGCAAACCCTCCCACCATTACGGCCATCAGTTCTGATTGCGTCATGGTTCCCACAAAAGGACGAATCATCAAAGGTGCCTCTGTTTGCCCCACAAAGATATTAGCTGAGACGGATAAAGTTTCGGCACCACTGGTTTTAAGGGTTTTCTGCATGGCCCAGGCTATTCCTCGGACAATGGCCTGCATGATACCAAGGTGGTACAATAAGGCCATAAGCGATGAGAAAAATATAATGGTAGGTAATACCCGAAATGCAAAGTTAAGTAAGGGAGCTTCTACATAACCTTCACCAAATGATTTAAAGAGAAAGTCACTACCAGCATCCGAAAAGCTGAGTAATCTGCGAATGAAACCGTCAACAGTTGAAAAGAACGGTTGACCAATAGGAGTTTTCAAAATGAAGATAGCGAACACGATCTGTAGCCCCAATCCCCAGAGGATAATTCTATAATCTATCTGTTTACGATTGTTGGAAAGAAACCAGGCAATTCCCAATAGGGCCAAAATACCTAGTATTCCGGTCAGTTGTCCCATTATCTGTCCCTGTTAATCTGGCTTTTCATAGCAGTTTCTACAGCGTGCTTCGTATAGGTCACTTTCACCTATGATAATCTGGTCTTTGTCCTCAGATAACCGTTGTGTATAGTTAGCAGGATTCCCGCAGACAATACATATGGCAAGAGTCTTGGTAATATACTCTGCCTCAGCTAGCAGGGCCGGGATGGGTCCAAATGGCTGTCCCAAATAATCTTTATCCAGTCCGGCAACAATAACTCGCTTTTTAAGTTGGGCTAACTCCTTGCAGACATTAACCAACTCGTCATCGAAGAATTGAGCTTCATCGATCCCGATGACCTCAGCCTGATCAGATAGTCTTAAAATATCCATAGAGGAATCTATAGTTTGTGATTTCATCATAGATTGGTTATGAGAAACAATATGGTCTGCATGATATCGGGTGTCGATACGCGGTTTAAAGATTTCCACGGACTGCCGGGCAATTTCAGCCCTTCTCAATCTACGGATCAATTCTTCCGTCTTGCCGCTGAACATGCTGCCGCAAATAATTTCAATCCATCCTGTCTCGCGTGGGCTGTGAGTGGGCATAGATTTTAGTTCTTAAGTAGTTAGAAGGAGCTGAATCTTTTCCTGAACAAGATTTATTGCCGCCAGATTGTTCCCTCCCTTGGGGATGATAATATCAGCATAAATTTTGGTTTTTTCCACAAATTGCTCATGCATTGGGCGTACGGTTTCCAGATATTGCTGGATAATACTTCTAATATTCCTACCCCGTTCTTCTATATCGCGAGTAAGTCTGCGTATAAAGCGAATGTCAGCTGGAACATCGATGAAGACTTTAATGTCCATTAAGTGTCGGAGGGACTTCTTACCTAAAACCAAAAGGCCCTCGATAATAATAATCGGGGCTGAAGGAGTTGTCTCTTTTTCTTGTAAGCGAGTATGGGTTGTGAAGTCATAACGAGGCACTTCCACTTCTCTTCCCGAAAGCAATTCTTTGAGATGCTGTCTCATCAAATAAAAATCTAAGGCATCCGGATGATCATAGTTCAGTTTAGCTCTCTCTGCTGGAGTCAAGTCTGAGCGATCCTTATAGTAGGAATCCTGGGAAATAATGGTAGTTTTATGGGCTGGGAAAAGTGAGGCGAGGTGGTAAGAAGCTACAGTTTTTCCTGATCCTGAACCTCCGGCAATTCCAACGAGGACCCTCTGTTTCATTTCTTAAGACTGGAATGATCAAATGGTTTCGGCAGTAACGCTGCGGCTGAAGTTTCTGTCTCTTGACCAGCATCATTCACCAGAGTGATGGGTATATCTCCGCAAAGTTCCCAGATAACTTGGCGACAAGCTCCACAAAGTGAGGCTTTATTTTTGGAAATGACTACCAGCCTCACAAATGAATGAAAACCTTGGGCAACAGCTGCGGAAACTGCCACACGTTCAGCACAAATGGTAAGCCCATAACTGGCAGATTCTACATTACAGCCCATAATTATGGTGCCATTTTCTGTCTCAATAGCTGCACCGACCGGGTAGTTTGAAAAAGGGGCGAAAGCTCTGGACTGAGCGGTTTTGGCAGCCTTGATTAATGAATCCATTATACCCTCCTGATGTTAATCGTTTTCATGAGATAAAGGGTGACAATCCCGGTTAAAAACCCCCCGATATGAGCAAACCAGGCTACACCTCCAGTAGTGTCTAAACCAATGGTACCCAATCCATTGGTTAGTTGGATCAAAAACCAGAAACCGAGGTAGTAAATAGCAGGAATCCTCATAGTCATTCCCCACCAGAAAAAGAAGGGGAGAAAGGCTACTACTTTTGCCCGGGGGAAGGAGATCATGTAGGCTCCCAATACTCCAGCGATTGCGCCGCTGGCTCCTACCATGGGAACGATTGAAGAGGGATCGCTGATTATTTGCGCTACTGCAGCACCGATCCCGCAGAGCAAGTAGAAAATAAGGAAACGAGTATGACCCAATAATCCTTCCACATTATCGGCAAATATCCAGATAAATACCATGTTCCATAGTATATGCATAAAACCTCCGTGCATAAACATGGACGTAAAGATGGTGATTAGGGGGGAGTGAACGGTGGCATTTAATTCAACGCGTTGCCGGAAGCGTTCACTGAGATAGCCTTCCCACGCTTCAACTATATCTTCTCCTGATGTTCCCGTAACTTTGGCGGGGACCAAACCATATGAGAGTGTGAGTTCCTGCTCAGCAAAGGGAGTAGAACCCCCCCCTATCTGGAAAAGAAAGATTGCTACGTTCAGTGCCACGATTGCATAGGTTACTTTTGGAATGATGACTCTTGGGTTTTCGTCTCGAAGGGGAATCAGCATAAGAAAATTACCTGATAGAAAATCTGACTTCCTTAGATGATGTATTGCCTACTTGGTCCTGTGCGGTAATAACCATGAGATGATCTCCACTTTCTAGTGGCAGCCGGAGACGTAAGGATATTTCCTTTTTAATAGGGTGATATTCAAAAAGCAGCTCCTTTCCATCTAATTGTAATGTGATTGCTTGATCGCCTGCAATGCCCGCCAGTTCGTCATTGACTTTGGCTTTTAGTACTTGAACATCTTCGTACTCGTAGCTACCACCATCATCGGGGAAAGTCTGCTCGATTATTGGTTGAATGGTATCCCGAATGACTGTTACCGCTTCCAGACTTTGTAGTGAGGAAAAAAACATCCACTTTTGCTCATCAAACCGGCTGCGAAGATAGGTCCAGCCCTCTTTCTGGTCATAGTAAAATATTCCTGCCCGGGAGTAATCCCTCTGGTAACGGGGGAAAACAATGGCAATGTTTGCGGAATCTTGTAGAGGTTTATCAAATGGTTGCAGTTGGAAAGCATTTGTCAGAAAAGAACCCCCCTCCACTGGAACAGGTGAACTGATATCTTCAATCCAAATGGCTGTAGGATTGTAAAATGTGGTGGGTGTTGTACGGATGGAACAATTCCCGCTGGGGGAGACAGCAGCAACCGACTTGGTAGAATCAGATAGCTTGGAGCGAATTGAGAACCAGGATTCCCGGATGGGTGATCCGTGAAAAGTGACGACAATTTCTCTGGTACCAGCAAATTTCTCCAGAGTCAGGGGTGGAGAGAGAAAGGCTGTAGGACTCACCTGCTGCAAGTCCGTCAGATCCAGCTCATGGTTATTGCGAAGGGTAAGTTCCGGTATCATATCCAGATAGGAATCGGCTTCTACCTGGATCACAATTGATTGTTCCAGGTGTCTGATTTTCAGGTCGAAATCCACTGTCATATAATCGGCAGGCTCGAGATCGATGGCAAGATGGTAAGGTCGGCTCACAGCGCCCTGGTTGTTGATGCCAATAAATTGGAGGACTTTTCCTTGTACCTCTTGTAATGGTAAAGTAACGTTCAACACCCTTCCGTTCCTATTCATTTCCTTTGCAGCAATTGCTGCCTCAGGGAATCCTCTGGATTTGAAAGAATAACAGGTAAATTGTGTAATGGGGAAGGGACTTCCCTCAGGCTCGATTTGAAACTTGACAGTAGTGTTTGTACGGTCAACCTCAGTAACAATTATGGAAGAGGGAGGAGCCTGATACAGGACTCCCCTAATAGTGACCATATTCTTTAAGGCATCGTAGAGTTTGATAGATGCCCTGTGATAACCTGGAGAGAGAGATAATTGCCCATGAGAATCCTTGCTGATGAAGTCTAAAGTCTGACTGTTTTTATCAGTAAAAAGACGATGAAAATCACCGTCATTCATACGTGCCAGAGAATGATCCCGTTCCAGATCCACGAGTCTTGAATGTTTAAAGTTAAACTGTTCAAATTCTATGCGATATAACTCTACATCATCAACTGATAGTACCGCACCGAAAATGTTAAACTTATTCTTCATCCGGGACATATGGTCAACAACTGAGACTCCAACTCCTACCGTACCGAAAACATGAACGGTATCCATGAAGGCATATTCCCTGGTTTTGATCCGCTGTAGTGGAAATATCTGAGGCAGGGGTGATCCATTGATTACGGCATCCACACTCAGTGGGATAATAGAAATCGCATCTGTAACAGGGAGACGTCCGTCTTCTAACTGAAAACCGTGGGTGAGGGGATTAAGGGGTCGGTTGGAATCATCTCTAAGTTCGAAATGCAGATGAGGGGCAAAAGCTCCCCCACTTTCTCCTGAGTAACCCAGCAGGTCGCCCTGATCGACTACAAAATTCCCCGGGGAGAAGTATTTATCTATAGTGTAGGAATTGGCTTTCTCCTGTTCCAAAGCTACCAAATCTTCCAGAATGGGATTAAAACGATCCAGATGAGCATAGAGGGCGATTCTACCGTCGTTGAGTTTAAGATAGAGTGCCCTTCCGTAGCCAGACGATGAGGTACGAACTCTCCAGATCTGTCCTGGAGCTATGGCTTTAACTTCATGACCAACAGTACCTTTAGTCTGGATGTCCAAACCTGCATGGAATCGTCCGGGTCGAACTTCCCCGAAGTTGGAAGAAATCCGACGGGGTAGATCCACAGGCCAAATATAATCCTGACCTGGAAGAGGTGTCAGAGCAAAGAGAACTAATAGAGCTGAGATGCAGAAGTGTTTCACAGGAATTAGTATATGTATCAAAACAATTTAGACAACCATCGAGGGACATTCAATCGTTTTTGCCATGGATAAATATTTCCCAACAAAAAAGGACGACGATGGTCGCCCTTTCATTGGGTCTTCGTTAAAATGAAGGATTAGCTCCTATTTGTCCTTCATTTTTTCCAGTTCATTTCTTAATTCTTCTAAATCTTCACGCAACTTAGCTATTTCCTCTTTCATATCATCATGACGTTCTCCGAAAGACGGTAACCATTTCATCATTTCTCCGTTATGTTCTTCCCTCCCCGGTTTGAACATGAAAAGCTTTTCGGGAAAATTCACCTCGCGAGATGACAATGTTGCTGTTAGAGTTTTCTGACGACCCTTCCGAATAATAGTAATTTCAACCTCGTCGCCTTCCTCCCTTGCAAAAATAGATTTAACCACGTCATCTTGGTTACTGATTTTATTTTCACCCACGGCAATAATGACATCTCCAGCTTCAATTCCAGCTTTCTCGGCAGGACTATCCTCTACAACTTCTGAAACCAGCACACCACTGTCGTCTTTAACGCGGAAGTAATCACGAAGCTGTTCGGTCAGAGGCTGAAGATAAACACCTAGCCAGGAGCCTCGATGATGCTTCATCATAGCCATATGATGCTTTCGTTTACCGGTGAAATCGTCAAGATCATCGAGATCGGTAATGTTCAGATTCAGATCAATATCTGTCTTCTCCAGTATCTCCTGGAGGGATGTACCAAGATCATCTAAATCATCTATGGAAAATTCAAACTCTTCAGTATCTCCATCTTTATTCAGTACGATATGGCAGATGCCATCTTCCACTTCACAAACGATTTTTAAATGATCATCATCCGTACTTAAAGTGTATTTGTCTACTCGATCTTCTTTTTCCTCAGCAAGTAAGGAAGTAGTGAACAGGAGTCCCAGTAATATTATTAACAGTCTTTTCATAACTTACCTCCCAGGATTTGTCTGTGATACGAGTCACGCAGGATCATGGTTCCCTGAACGATTAGAAATTTTATATGTGCCTTTAAGGAGAAAGTTCTAAATTGGCATAGGTTTACAAACGTTATCTTGCTCATAGGAGGTATTTATGAAAAAGGCACTGTTTTTTGTGATACTAATTTTGGCGTTCACCTTTACGCCTCTGTCAGCAATAGGTGGCTTGGGATTGCAACTGGGTCAAGGAACATACACGGTGGCGTCTACCACTGATCAAGATCAAAATGGATTAATAACAGTGACGACCGGTGAATTTAATAATCCTTTAAATTTGGGTTTCTACTTGTATTTGGATATTATTCCGGTTGTTGACTTTGAAGCTGACGTTCAGATAACCGCGAGTGAATATAATTTTGAATTTAATAATGCTCTGGGTACTGCTGGTCCTTATGATGCCTTTTGGGGTGGAGCTTCAACATATCTTACTTTACGGAAGGAAATTTTCGGCTTAGGAATCCCATTTTTAGGTGGGGGCAGTATTTTTGCCGGCGGAGGCTATAACATTCATTCTTATGCACCCCTGGCAGATTTATCTCTGGTTGAAAGTTTGATGGGAAATCTAACAGATGAACCGACTTTTTCCGAGGACGAGCTTATCGATTTTGTGAAAGAAAATAAAATTGATAAGACTGGTTTCCATTTTCAGGCAGGTTTCCAGTTCAAACTGTTGATGATTGATACCTTCATTTTCTATCGTCAGACCTTAGGTAAGTTTGATAATATTGTAGGTAATGACTCATTTGGTACATTTAACATCCGGTTTGGTTTAGGAATTTAACTCTCTTATCTACAAAACCTAATTTCATGGGGGTGGTTTTCCACCCCTCTTTTGTTTTATGCGCTATTCCGTTAAAGGCACTGCAGCCTGATAAATCCAGTTCTTTAAGTCCTTGGAGTAGTAGTGACGTCCAGAGGCTGTAAAGGCCAGGAAGTGGGGTTTTGAAACTTCTGTTCTGGGTATAATGCTCAGAGAGATAAAATCGTCATAAGTATCGATTCGGGTTAAAAATGTGAATTCAGTTCCAACCGTTGTGGGATTCACATTCTTCATGGTAAAGACATTTCCGAGGTTGGTTAAGAGAACAAATCCTGTCACCGGGGGTGCTGAACCAAAAGTAAAATGAGAAGAAGAGACGATCAATTCCCCTTTCTGAACATGAGTGGAGTCCAACTTTTGAAGAGCGGTTTCAAGCTCTTGAACAAGTTCTTCAGGAATCGATTTACCTGCAGGTCCTGAGGGTCCTATAGGTCCTGGAGGTCCAGTAGGACCAGGGGGTCCAGCTTTACCCGGTGGTCCTGGATCACCGGTGGGGCCCTGAGGTCCCGGAGGACCTGTAGCACTGCAGGCGATAAGGGTCAGTATTAATCCTGCGAGGAAAAGGCTCCTGATCCTTTTGCCTTTTAGAAGGGGGCGGTATCTGTTGCCTGTTGAAGCCATTTCATTGACGATGTCCATGCCAGGGACATAATGATGATAAGTTCGGACATAATCGCTGCCACGAAGAACAGTATGGATCTTTTTAAGGCGACGTTCTTATACAGGTTTATTTTTCCGAGTGAGAAAACTTGAGTGGCAAACATCTCATAGACTTTTCCTGGCTCTCCAGATACTTTCTTCAGATGGGCAGCATAACTTTCCGGTGTAGAGAATTTAGCAATTCCAGCGAAAAAGGTGGGGTTATCAGGTCTTTTTTTAGTGCTTACTTTGTCTTTTCTGATGCGGGGAACGATAACCAGAATCAATTGGATTATAGTCATTAAAGCTGAAACAAAATAGATGATGACCATAAAGAAGATAAACCAGTTAATTTCCATTTTGGTAAAGTGTACCATAAAAAAAACCATGAACACTCCCAGGATAGATAACATGGTAAATGCCTTCTGATCCGTGCGCTGCAGAATTTGCTGTTCGCTGGACAGAACGTGAAATAGAGCTGTAAAATCTCGGTCAATCATGAGCCTGAAATATAGGATACGATATTACCAAATGCAATTACCTCAGTGTCTCAGCTAAAACTACTGTTTTAATCCACACAACGGTCTGTCCGTTTATCTGGTCGACTGCTTCAACCTTAAGGATATACATTCCAATCCGGGCGCGGATGCCACTATCGGTATGGCCATCCCAGATGAGTATCCCTTCTGCTCCAGAGATGAGATTCCTTGCCAAAGTTCGCACTTCACGGCCTATACTATCGAAAACCAGTATAGTGATGTAAGCCTGAGCGAAAGGTAGACTGTAGGTAATCCTGAGTTCCTCATCAAAGCCATCTCCATCCGGAGAGAACGGATTAGGATCAAGAAGAATAGTACCCGCTTCTGGCAAATTTTCCACAAGAATGCTGTTGTTCTCACCCGGTGTCATTTTTTCTTCTGCTGTACAGGTTCCCCAGTTTTCAGCTTTTGGTGAATCCAATTTAGGGTTCAGCTTTTCCAGGGAACGACCATCACCTCCACCCCAGTCATCCGTAAAACTAAGGGAATCAATTACTGACCGAGTGGGGTCAAAAAGGAAGATATCATCACCACTGTTGTTAAGTGTGGGGAATCCATCCGGTGATACCAACAAAAGTGCCGATAGCGGCATGTAGGGGAGCAGTGTGGAGTCGCTGCTCACCACTATAAGGTTACCGGGTGATCCTGTTATTTCGGGAAAAGCTCTTAGATTTGATGTATCGCTGTCAGAAAAATACCAGCCAGATAGATCCAACTCTCCTTCATCGAGGATAGCCAGTTCAATAAATTCAACCATACCAGCAACTGGGGAATAGTGTATTTCATTGAAAGTGAGCACTCTTTCGGTAAATCGTACAGCCAGCGAGTAGTCAGCATGGTTATTGGTTGTGTCAGCGTCCTCAGCAACAAATAGGGAAATGTTAAAAAGGTGTTGACCGGGGCTGAGTGTTCCAAGAGTTGCGTTCACCAGAGCGGAGTCGCCGTCTAGTATATTAGAGAACGTGGTTGAACCCACTATTGAGGATTTTTCACTCACCATAACTGTTCCCGAAATAGGATTGATACCCTCGTTTCTGACAGAAGCTAAGAGAGTGACTACATCATTCGGTGTAGGTTTATCAGGAGTATGACTGAGGGAGGAAGTAATGAGAACGGCCTCTATTAAAGGAGGAGCAACACTGTTAACGAAACCAGGAGTTCCGAGGGAATCAAGACTCGTAGCCCAGTTGGCAGTAGTGTTGGGTTGGTTGAGCCTTTTTCGTTCATAGGAGAAACCGGATGCAGATATATCAGCCCAACCGACACTATCAGAAGTAGTGCTGGAACTGTTGGTGAGGAAAAGAGAATCTGCAGAACTCAACCCGTTTCCAATACTATTATCATCAACTCGAACAACAAGAACCGAGTCAGGAATAAGATCCAGATAAATGCCAGTTGCCGGGTCGTAATCACCTTCAAAAATCAGAGCGTAGCGCTTGGGAGCGATGGTTGTACCCATACCACCATCTACAAGTTCATCAGTGGAGAATTTGTCTCTGATTTTCCAAAGGGAAAGATCAATGGAGTCGGGACTGTCGTTGTAAATTTCCACAAACTCGTTAGGGGAGTCAGACCCCGCTAAATCAAACATCACCTCGGAAAATATCAGTTGAGCAGATAATGGTAGGGTGGTCAGTAATATGAGAAATAAGATCAATGGGTATTAGTGATTCTTAATGAATTCAACCACCCGATCTCTAATAAGATTGCGACAATTACGGTAGTTTACCAGGAAACGATCTTCACTGCTCCACCCTGAGAAAGGGTCTGGGATGCTCCAGTGATACTGTTTAGTTTTTTCTGGAAAAGTAGGGCACAGTTCTTTTGCTGAATCACAGACAGTGATGACAATGTTGATTCCCTGATCTAGGTACTGGTCAATGTCATCTGATGTATGATGGGAGATGTCAATACCCCATTCGGCCATTATGCGGATGGTCATAGGATGAACATGACTGGGGTGAGTACCGGCGCTATAGACCTCAAAGAGGTCACCTGCCAAATACCTGAGTAAACCCTCCGCCATTTGAGAACGACAAGAATTACCGGTACAAATAAAGAGAACTTTTTTCTTCATATTTATAAACTCAGGAGAAATTAGTTTTATTGAAAACCGAATGTCAACTGCTATACAATTTACAAACGTACATTAATGAAAACCATATCCGGTAAACAATTAATTTTTTCTATTTAGATAACCATTCTCGGGGATACTAAAGATGACGTCTAATGAGCTATTTACTTATATTTCTTCTCCCCTTTATACTTGACACTTTTCCTTTTTACATTGCTATTGCTGAACTATTTAGTAAAATTCTATCATGTACTTACGACAGGATCGTTATTCACAATTTTCACTGGGTAATGCCTTTGGTCTGTTTATGGTTGTTCTTAGTGCCATTGGTTTCAATTTATTCTCGTGTTCAGGAGTAATCATATCAGATACTATTCTTCCCGAGGAAGTAAAAATCGTTCCAGACGATCACGAGCTATATGATGGGCGCCAGGTAGTATTTGCCAATGAATCAGGTTCCTGGTCTCCAGTGCTTCCTTCTTCACTTAGCGGGAGAAAATATTATCACTATGAAGATCTTATGGGAGTGAGTGGAGTAGTAGAAGGAGAATACGAAATAGATCATGGCCGATATGTGGTCATCAGATTTGCAGATGGCACTTTGGTGAAAGTTGCCAGTGAGGTGTTCCTTGAAGTAACCGATTTCATTAAAGAATAATTTGAATAGGCTTATTTATTTGCAACGATCTTTTTGCTTTGTATGCTTTCTATTTTTCCATGTGAGCTCTGTAAGTGGGCAGAGTCCTCAAGATACAGTAGAGATAATTCTTGAAGATCCCTGGTTCGGTTACGACAAGGTACAGCATTTTACCTTTAGTTTTCTCTGGGTTCTCAGCTGCCAATATGTAACCGAAAACAAATTTGATCTTACTGAAGAAGATGCCATTCCGATCTCTGTAGGGAGTGGAGTGACTCTGGGACTTCTAAAGGAAATCCATGACGACAGGAAGAGGCACAATCAATTCAGTATCCGTGATCTTATAGCAGATGGAGCAGGTATATTATGTGGTGTGATGATAATTAAAGGTCTGCCAGCTCAAGGAAGTTGACATGATTAAGAAAGGAGAGATCACAAAATGTTTGCTATTAGTGTTATTTCTAGGAAGTTGTGATCCGATTGTTACTACTTTCTCAGGTGGTGGGGAAGTGGTGCTGTATGAGGCGGCTGATTTAGTTGAAACTGGGTTACTGCCGCCTGAAGGTCTAACTGAGGTTGTAGTCATGACTTGGAACATTCGCTTTGGAGCAGGGCGACTGCCCTGGTTTGGTGATGGCTGTGGTGACCGAGTAATTCTATCCGACTATGAAATTGAAACAGGGCTTCACGGAATAGCTCAAAAAATTAATTCTGTCAATCCTGACATATTACTCTTACAGGAAGTGGATGTTCTTTCCAAACGTACTGGTTACCTAGATGAAGTACAATGGTTATTGGATAATACTTCCTTGAATTTTGGTGTTTATGCTTCTGCCTGGCAAGCACAATTCATCCCCAGTGATGGGCTGGGCAGGATGGATATGGGTAATGCCATCCTCTCTAAGTGGCCTGTTGTGGAAGCTGAGAGGATACCTTTAGCCCTACGTGGTGACCAGGATGCTCTCACCCAATATTTCTACTTGCGACGCAATATTCTTAAGGCAGAGATTAACGGCCCATTTTCTATCTCAGACAACCTCTGGGCTGTTAATATTCATGCAACAGCTTTTTCTACTGACGATACAAAGAAGGAACACCTTGAGAAATTTAAGGATGTTCTGGATGAGTTAGATGAAAATGGTAATTTTTTCGTTGCTGGTGGCGATTTAAATGAAGTCCCACCAGGCGCAATAAAGCTGGATTACTGCCTGGAAGATGCTTGTACGGGAGAGGTATTTCATACAGATGCCGATGGGGGACCACACTTAGAGGGAAGCTATTTTCAGTACTTCGAGGATGAAAACCAATGGTTGCAACCTTTTGATGAAGAATACTTACCGGCAGTGTCGCGTGAGGTGTATCTTGCTGAGGAATCACCATATTTCACCCATTCAGCAGAAGTCGATTCTACTGACGAAAACTATGACTGGAATCGCAAGCTGGACTACTTGTGGACTAACGTTCAGTGGATCACTGGGTCAGACTCAACCCACCAAGATGGTAAAAAACTTTCAGACCACGCTGCGGTGAGCTGTCGACTCAATCTGGGGGTTAATCCATGAAATCGGTCAGAGATGTAATAGCTGTTTTGTTACTGGTATCATTGGTACAAGCTGGTAATGAGATCTGGTCAGAAGGTACAGCCCGGACTCTTCCAGCAGGACGGAGAGAGGTAGGGATATTCAGTCCCTGGCGTTATGGCAAGAATGATAGAATGGAAATAGCTACACATCGTATCGCCAATATTCTTATACCAAATGTCCGATTCAAATTGAGCTGGCCGCGGTCGGATGGCTGGTTTCTGGCGAGCCGGCACAGTTTTGTCTATCCTACCCCCTTGTTACGGGTAATCTCCCGGGAAGGCACGGGTGGGATAATTTCTCCGGAGTTTAATGTTCCATGGATACTGGTTACACGACAAGAAGTGTTAGTTACAAGAGAATTCGAACGACGGAGTCTTTTCACTGCAAAAGCTGGCTTAGCCCTGGCTTTGCTTGGAGGTAAGTTGGATAGTCGTACCAGCATTGATCTACCAGTGATCTTTCCCAGAATGGTAGTCTATTACAATAGTTGGGGCATCAATTTAGGGGTGGACATCTCACGACCTATTAATCAGAAGCTATACTATCTGATTGACTTTGATTTACATATTTCCCCGGGAGCCGAAGAAAGTGTCGCACTGGAACACAAGGGCTTACTCCTCTGGCGGAAACACGATCTTTTCTCTATCATGGTGGGGTACAAGCTAACCTATGGCGAGTATCCCTTTGGCACACAGGCTCATCTTTTTCCTGTGTTAGATCTGGTCTGGGCCAAGCAGCACTGAAATAAATTCTCTCAATCCCCTGATAAATAGACCCTTGTGTTATATTCTTGATTGACCGATGAGAAGTACTGAGTCAGTCAGCGAGAGAAAGTGGGAAAGTTACCTCAGAGGATGAGCTTACCACCGTATCATTCTAATTACCAGACAACGAAGGTGACGGGGGTGTTGGATAGACAATTATCATACAGGAAGAGATCTATCTTGAATAAAATGTTAAGGGCAGGATATGCTTTTTCTTTTTGCCCTTCTTTTTCTTATAAGTACCCCATTTATATTTTTCAGTTTTGATAGCCGTAAGCTCTAATTCACCCTCTCGAGATAATTTGAGGATACCATATTTGGGGATAGAATTAAAGTGCTCAACGAATACCTGAGCTCGTTTGCCTTTATTTGGTTTTTTACCGGAAAAATGAGCCTCTGTAACTTGTAATGTATCGTTCCACGACTTTTCCACCGGACCAAAATAGGAAAAGCTAAGGTATACCTTATCATACTCCTGATCTGTTCCAGTGATAGTGGCAACAATGTTTTCAGTGGTGAATTCATAGTTAAGGACATTGGCCAATAAACGGGAATACATTACTTTTTCCTGAACAGGTAGTTCGCTATTCAACTTTTCTTGGATTGTGGGGAAGTAATCCATAGCATTTAATAGGACTTCTTCAGCAGACAGTTTTGATTTTATCTCGATAGTAGGTCCTTTTTTCATTTTAGCCTTGCCACTCAATACTTCTCCCTTGATACTTAAACCTGATTTCCACAATGATACTGTAGTACTTCCAACAGAAAGATTCTTCTTATTTTTTGATAAGTCAATAGCGATAGATACGGATTTTCCCGGATTGGTAGTGCCTATTTCGTAACCATTCCAGAGGATAGCTTGCGGAGGTAATCCTTTAGGGAAATCAGGAGTGGTTTTTACTTTAATTGTCGTTTCCTGTGCAGACAGTGGATTAAAAGAAACGATAGAAATGAATAACATCCAACACAACGAATTCATATGAACCCCTCTTTTAAGTATAAATAGAATGGATGATGTTTTTATGCCCGATACTTTGGTCTCTATTACCTGATCGGTAGGCAATTTAATTGTCGATTAATTTTATAGCAAGGACTCCTCGATATTCTTTCTCTACTCCTTTCAATATAATTATGTTATCCAATTAAACTATTGAGGAAAACAGTTTTTGTTAAGGGAAGTATTCAGTAAAACACAAAATAGGTAGGATATTATGGATTAATAGATTTATCTCACGATCCCTGCAAATATAAAAATTAGATAGACTATTCATGTTTACTATCTCTGGAAGCAGTACTGGTTATCTTTTCTTGAGTAAAACGAAAATAGTCCTTATCATGATTCAAAATGTGATCGGTTACCCAATTGTAAATGAATTCTTTAAAATTGTATTCGAAGTTTTCATTTTCAAAGGAGCGGATATTCATTTTATGTAGCTCGGTAATTAATTTCTTGTGGTGCTCTTTGTGTTCGGTAAGCTTCGGATAGCCTATTTTCGCCATCATATTTTCTTCATCCTCAAAGTGCTCTCGAATATGCTTGTATAAACGTCTGATTATTCCACTATTATCCTCATCTTTCCTATCTTCAGAGAGTGAATTGGCTAATTCAATCATACTTTTATGTTGTGCATCTATATCAGGATTACCGACAGAGTATTTTTCATCCCACATAAATTCTTTATTCATTATGGCATCCTTTGGAGTTGCTTACTTCCATATAATAATACAGGACTTAATTATCAACTAATCTCATTATACACAACTATCTTTTGAAAATCAATACAAAGGTATTCATTTCGACAAAATTTCCTGGTTGGTTATCGTAACTGAGGTAACCCTCGGTAATTTCTCTGAAATACTCTATTTGTGGTTAATGAATCATATAATTTCAAAGGGGATAAGAAGTGACTTTAAATAATAATAGGAATTATTATTATTTATTGCTTATCTCCTACCTTTATAGTATTTTCACTATAATTGAATCAAGATAATAGAGGATGAAGCGCTACAGCAAACAGCGGGAACTGGTCTTGGAGATTGTATTGGGCACCAATTCCCACCCCACGGCAGATTGGATATTTCAGCAGGCTAAAATGCAGATGAGAGATATCAGTTTAGGAACTGTTTACCGGAATCTGAACCAGTTAGTTGAGAACAGTCTCATTTTAGCTCATAATATAAATGGTGTAGTTCATTATGATGGTTTTATTGAGGACCATCAACACTTCTATTGCACCAGCTGTAAAAAATTGTATGACGTTTCATTACCTGTCAGGGAAATTATGTCTGTGATTGAGGAAGGTATCGTACATACCGTAAAGCGGTATGAAGTTCGTTTAGAAGGAACGTGTAGTTCATGTCAGTAACTGAATAAAAAGGAGAGTGTAAACAATGATTGTAACCAAAACAGCTCCGGAGTTTTCTGCGGAGGCGATTATGCCGGATAACAGCTTCAAGGAAATTAGTCTGGCAGACTATAAAGGTAAGAAGGTAGTCTTATTCTTCTATCCTTTGGATTTTACGTTTGTCTGTCCAACTGAAATCATCGCATTTGATCACCGCCTGGAGGAGTTTGAGAAGCGTAATGTACAGGTTATTGGATGTTCAGTCGATTCCAAATGGACTCACCACGCTTGGAAAAATACAGAAGTAAATAAGGGTGGTATCGGCAATGTTAGGTATCCTCTGATTGCGGATATAGATAAATCCGTAGCCCGTGCTTTTGACGTTCTGAAGGATGCTGAGCCAGCCACTGTCATGACGGACGAAGAAACATTCGACACTTCTATCAGGGGAGATGTTGCCCTGCGTGGATCATTCCTTATTGATGAAGAAGGTATTGTCCGCCACGCCGTCATAAACGATCTTCCTCTGGGGAGGAACATAGACGAGATGCTCCGTATGGTAGATGCCCTGACGTTTCATCAGGAACATGGTGAAGTCTGTCCAGCTGGATGGCAGGAAGGCAAGGAAGCCATGGGAGAAAATCCGGAGGGAGTTTCCAGCTACCTCGGCTCACACGCTGACGAGTTATAATAAACCAGTCAGTAAATATGTGTGATACATCTTAGAGGGGCAATATTGCCCCTCTTTTCTGTTCTTGCCATTAAGCACTCAGAGTAGTAGTATTCCCTTAGGAGTAAAGATGATCACACTCAATATCAAGACTCGTCAACGAATAGATTTCGTGGACATCACTACCCGTGTCCGGGATGCTGTAGCGGCGAACGAAGTACTGGATGGAATTGTTGTAATTTACGTTCCCCATACCACCTGTGGCGTTACGATCAATGAGAGCGCTGATCCTGATGTAGCTGTTGATATTAAAAGTCAACTGGCCAAGCTGATACCTCACAATGCTGGCTATGCACACTTAGAAGGGAATGCCGATAGCCATATTAAAACAAGTCTCGTAGGATCATCGGAACAGGTATTTATTGAGAATGGAAAACTTATTCTGGGTACATGGCAGGGAATATTCTTATGTGATTTTGATGGACCCCGAACAAGAAAAGTGTTTCTTAAGATTCTCTCTGACTAAACCATTGCACCCTTATATTATACCTTTACAAAATCTTTTTTCCCTCCACACCCACCCAGAGAATTCCATTCCCATGAAACAATACATGAAAGACCAGTTCGAGTTTTTTGGTATTAAGTCTGTTGAAAGAAGGGAGCTGACGAGGAAATTCCTGGCGTCTTATGGTCTACCGGGTGAGAAAGACTATGATTCGATCATCCGGGAATTTTGGACCTTTCCTCAGCGAGAGTTTCAATATGCTGCTCTTGATATCCTGGAGAGGTTAGTGAGGAAAATACCAGCCAGTGTTGAATTACTTGAGGATCTAATTATTACGAAATCATGGTGGGATACTGTGGACTGGTTGGCAACAAAAATTGTAGGCTTTCGTTTCAGTCAAAACCCTGAGCTGATAACTCCTGCTTATACTCGCTGGATGTTATCCGATAACATTTGGTTACAGCGAGTCTGCATCTTGTTCCAGTTAAAGTACAAACAGAATACAGATAAGAAACTACTTTTTTCCACGATACAGAAGCTTTCCGGATCAAAGGAATTTTTCATTCGCAAGGCTATCGGTTGGGCTCTGAGGGAATATTCTAAATCTAATCCGGAAGGAGTACGAAAATTTGTGGATAATAATGATTTAGCCCCACTCAGCAGAAAAGAAGCTCTTCGATTACTTCATTGAGCTAATCATCTTTCGTTTTGATTGTTTCCCAAATCTCGTCCATCTCTTCCAGCGATGCTTCATCAACAGAACTACCGCGCTGCTGAAGCTTTTTTTCTACCAACCGGAATCTGTAAATAAATTTTTCATTTGTATTCCGGAGGGCGTCCTCAGCAGGGATTTCCAAAAAGCGACAAAGATTTACCAGGGCAAAAAAGAGATCACCTATCTCCTCAGTGATATGCTTTTTGTTACCACTGGTGTGAGCTTCCTTCAGTTCATCGATCTCTTCGTGTATCTTGTTCCAAACGGGCTCTATTTCTTCCCAGTCGAAGCCAACGTAGGCCGCTTTTTGCTGAAGTCGTTGAGCACGGATGAGAGCGGGAAGCGTTTTGGGTACTCCATCTAATCGAGATTCACGTCCTTTTTCTTTCTGCTTAGCGGCTTCCCAATTCTGTTTAGCATGGAAAGCGCTATTAGCATGTTTATCTCCAAAGACATGTGGGTGGCGGCGAATCAGTTTCTCATTGATTCCTTTAAGGACATCCTCTAAGGTAAATTCATTATTCTCTTCTCCAATTTTAGCTTGAAAAACGGCGTGGAGAAGTATGTCACCCAATTCTTCAGATAGAGTTTTCCAATCCTCCTGATCTACAGTTTCGATAACTTCATAAGCCTCCTCCAGAAAAAATGGTAACAGGGAGGCATGAGTTTGTTCTTTATCCCATGGACAGCCATCCGGTCCGCGGAGTCTGGAAACGATTTTTACTAATTCATTAAACTGTTCACCATGACCCATATCAATACTCCATTTTGGTTATGATTACTTTGAGAATCCTGTTTTCAGCAAGTGACCCCACTTTAAAGCTGAATCCTCCATATTCCGTTCTATCTCCTATCTGGGGGATATCTCCAAATTGTTCAAATAGAAACCCTCCTAACGTATCATATTCTCTCTCGTCAGGGAATTTAATAGGGATGATTTCAATGAGATCGTTGATGGTTGTCTTAGCGTCAATCAACCACTTTCCTCTACCCAAAGGATGTAGAAGTTGGTCTTCCTTGTCGAATTCATCTTGTATCTCACCAACAACTTCCTCGACGATGTCCTCTACAGTTACCAGGCCGGCTGTGCCCCCATATTCGTCAACTACAATTGCTATATTCTCTCTTCGTTCCTGAAAATCTTTTAGTAAGTCGTCTATCTGTTTTGTTTCCGGAACAAAAAAGGGTTGTCTAATGAGCGATGTAACTTTTATCTCATTAATGTCTTCCCGGTTTATATAGGGTAATACATCTTTTGCATAGAGGATTCCTCGAATCCTGTCAATATTGTCTTCGTAAATGGGGAATTTAGAGAGGCGATTCTCCCGGATAACAGAGATGGCATTCTTCAAGGAGGTATTCTGTTCAATGCTAACGATATCAATGCGTGGAACCATTATTTCACGTACCGCGGTTTCGTCTAGATCAAAGACGGACTTGATCATACGTCTTTCTTCCTCCCTCAGGGTTCCACGATCCGCACCCAAATCAGCAAGGGTTTTTAATTCCTCTTCAGAATCAAACAGTTCTTCCTCTTTATGAGGAATCCAGCTCGTGATAAGTCGTGTGAAATTGTAAAGCAAAGCAGCTAACGGGAAGAGAAAAGTGCTGACTATCCTTATGGGAAGGGCTACCTTTCCTGCAAATACTGCTGAGTTACGGATGGCAAGAATCTTGGGTGTTATCTCACTAACTAAGAGGATGACTATACTCAGAATGATTGTTTCAATAATAAGAAAGAGAGGGATACTGACGCCAGTATTCCCAGCGATATCTGCAGTGATGATGGCTGCAAAAAATGCCAAAATAGTGTTTACAATGGTGTTCCCAGTTAAAATTGTGATGAGCAATCGACGGGGATTTGAGAGAAGATTCCAAACCTGTGAGCTGATAAGTTGTTGTTTCTTTTTCGACTTCTTAAGTGAAAAAAATGCAGCCTCTGCTCCGGAGAAAAAAGCCGAAAGGGCTAACAAAACAATAAACAATATTACTTCCAGTGCAATCTTCACCGATCACCACTCATTTATCCATTATGGTGGCTAGCCGGTAGAGTTGATAACCACTCACCAGCTATCATTTACCACTCACCAGTTATTAGTCTGGTCTCATCAAAATCGGCAAGAAACCGATTTTCCTCTTCTCTCATAGTTTTTTTCTGCTGAGTGTTATCGTCCTTCCAGCCCAGAAGATGAAGAGTACCATGTATTATCAGTCTACTCATCTCGTTAGCGAAAGTCACGCCATAGCTGAGGGCATTTTCGGCAGACCTTTCTGGACTGATATAGATTTCCCCTTCCAAATGATTCTTGTCATCGTTGAGGATAAAGGCAATTACATCCGTATAGACATCCTCTGCGAAGTACTCCCTTTTAAGTTTATTGAGCAGTTCGTCCGATCCAAAAACAATATTGATATCGGCTTCCCTAATATGATAATCGGAAAGAATGGTGTTGATCAGATGTTTAACAGTGGCAGAATTTATTTCTGGAGCATCGTCCTCTTGGGCAATAGTGATAGTAATCATGATGGAGGAGCTGTTTCTGTTTTCCTGGTGTTGGGATACTCAACTCGAATATGATAAATTCCTCTAAGTACTGGCATCAGACCGTGTTTACCCCGCACGTCTCCCTTCAAGTTAGCCAAGTCCCGCATGGTAAGTGGACAATTGTCTAATTGACCCTCTTTCAGTCTTTTTTCAATGATGGAATCCACCATTGCCTCAATACTACCGAGGGTAGGTTTTTTAATGGAACGCACAGCAGCTTCAACCGCTTCACAGATCATTAGGATACCCGTCTCTTTTGTATTAGGTGTTGGACCAGGATAGCGAAAATCTGATTCATTTACTTTAGTCTCGTCACCTTCTGCTTGTTGAACGGCTCGCTGGTAGAAGTACTCGATTCGTGTAGTGCCGTGATGCATGGGAATGAAATCGCTGAGTGTGGAAGGTAGACGGTATTCCCGGGCAAGTTTAAGACCATCTTTCACGTGATTGGCTATGATAGTGGCCGAAAGAGTAGGAGAGAGGGTGTCATGTTTGTTTTCACCACCCATTTGATTTTCAATGAAGTACTCGGGTCGTACCATTTTTCCGATATCATGATAATAAGCCCCTACTCGGCAGAGTAGGGGGTTAGCCCCCGCTGCATTGGCACATGACTCAGCCAGGTTACCCACTACAACGCTGTGATTAAAAGTACCATTAGCTTCTTGCGATAATCGTTTAAGCAAAGGATGATTAAAGTCTGTCAGTTCAAGCAATGTCAGATCGGAAGTAATACCGAAAACTATTTCGAATAAGGCACTTAATCCATAGGTGACAAAAGGCGCTAACACTGCTCCGACACTCAGGTAGAGGAGATTGTTAGATATTGTATTCCAATGTGCTTCCTTCAGTAAACCTATGCAGACGATAGCTAGAGCTCCACTGGCGAGGATATAGAGTATGGCATAGAAAATCTGAATTCGGGCACGTAGTTGCCTTACGGCAAACACTGCTGCCACACTGCTGAAGAGGGAAACAATCACGAAGTCGAGCTTGTTGCCGACCATGAAGGCAAGGATGATGGCTAATGTTACCGTAGCCATTACAGCGATCCTGGCATCGAGAAGTACGGTAAATACCATGGCAGCGACTGTAATGGGAATAGCATATTCTGAGAGTCCCAACCAGACTGCAAAAGTCCACCCTACCGCTACTAACATAATGTACATGGTACTGAACAACAGGATCATGCGATTGTCTTCAAAAAGAGTCTTACGGTAAGTACGCAAGAAAGTGAAAAAGAATGACAGTACAATACCTACTAATAAAATTCGAGCTAACCATCCTGTTATAATATCTAGTAGGGTAGCTTCTTCACTCTTTTCCTTCCAGGCGCGAATATAGGATTTTATTTTCTGAAGTGTTTCAGGAGTGATGCGCGTATTGGCATCGACGATACGCTCGTTCTCAAACACGGTTCCAATAGCCTGAGGAACCTCGGCTTTCTTTTTCAACTGCTCAGCTTGTGTCTTTTCGCTATCGTAGATAAGATTTGGTCGAAGGAATTCACCGACGATTTTGGCCCCGATGATACTGTGAATGTCATTGGGAACTGGATAGGTAGATTCTAATTCTAAACGAGCTTTGACCAAAGCTTCCGGGATATCAAGGAAATCATCGGGACTCATATTCTCGTCATGGATACCTTCATGTAGAATATCGAGTAGGTCAGTCTTAATATTTTTCTTGTCAACTGATAATATTCCATGAGTCCAAAGTCCTCTGGTAATATTGACAACAATCGTAGCGAACTCCTCGTAGTCAATTCGCTCCACTGTTTGTATGTCGTCACCGAGAAACTCTGTCCATTCGGGATCTAATAGATCGAAGGGATAGACGGAATTGAAGTTGGAGATCTCTTTAGCCAATGTAGCGCTGTCAGTAGCAACTCGAGCCTGAACTCTGGCGAAATATTCGGGATTGTGCCCACCATCCTGACCACCTGCTTCCCACCACTGCTGTTGTGCTTCTTTCAGGTTTAGTCGGGCACGTCGGACCCGTTGTAGTACACTGAAGAATTCTCGTATACGAGAAGATTGTTCTTCCTTTATTTCATCCTTTCTTTCAAAGTAGTAAGGAACCTCTCGTATAGCTGCCTCTTGATCAGCCAGATACTTAGCATCATCTTTATAAATCGGAAAGTCGAACTCGGCAACAATCTCTTCCTCAGTGATATCTCCTAATTCGTAGTTTAATTCCAGAACTTTTCCTCTGGGGAAAAACAGCGATAGAACGATTGCCAGACTAACGAAAATGAGTAAGCGGTGCTGGCGGTTAGTGCGCTCCTGGGCATCAAGCGGTATTTTTTTGTTCTGGTTAAAAGGCATGTATCAGGTCTCCGGGATATTATCTATGAATCTTTTAGTTATTTCCCTAGAAATGATTAGGCGTTGAATTTCACTGGTCCCTTCACCTATTGCCAAAACCTTGGCATCACGAAAGAATCGCTCAACAGGATACTCCTTGATGTATCCATATCCACCAAAAATCTGTATGGCATCTGTGGCTATTTTCATGGCTGCTTCTGAAGCAAAAAGCTTCGCCATAGCAGCTTCCTTAGTTGTATCTTGCCCTGAATCGTATTTATGAGCTGCATTGTAGACGAGCAGTTTAGCCGCTTCAATATCAGTAGCCATATCCGCCAGTTTAAAACCGATGGATTGGAAACGGTGAATGGGTCTACCAAATGCCTCCCGTTCCGTACTGTATTTAAGAGCTGCTTCATAAGCACCTTCGGCGGTTCCCACAGAAAGAGCACCAACCGAAATTCGACCACCTGTCAAAGTCTTTAGAAATGTCTTAAATCCATCCGCAGGTTCACCTAAGAGATTACTTTCTGGTACATGCAAATCTTCAAAGTATATCTGCCTGGTATCAGAAGCTTTCCATCCCATTTTTTTCTCAGCAGGTGCGATATTCAGTCCTGGATTGTCTGCTTCTATTATAAAGGCACCGATACCCGTTACTTCACTAGCTACCACAGTTTTAGCAGTGACAGTAATAAGTCCTGCTACTCCGGCATTTGTGGTGAAAATCTTACTGCCATTGATAATCCACTCATTACCCTTGCGGATAGCCGTGGTTCGAGTCGCGCCAGCGTCACTTCCTGCCTCAGGTTCTGTTAGTCCAAAGGCGCCAATCATTTTACCTGAGGCGAGGAGTGGGAGGTATTTCTGCTTCTGCTCCTCAGTACCGGCTAAAAGTATGGGAGTAGTCCCAAGGGAAGTATGAGCTGCCATGGTAATAGCGGTTGAAGCACATACTTTCCCTAACTCATGGACAGCAGTCACATAAGCTACATAGTCCATACCTGCACCACCATATTCCTCTGGAATGGGAATTCCCATCAGGCCTAATTCAGCCATTTTCGCTACTATTTCATAGGGAAACTGTGCCTTAAGATCTAACTCCGCTGCTACCGGAACCAATTCGTTTGTTGCAAATTCCCGTACCATATTACGGAGCATCAGATGTTCTTCAGTAAAGAATAAATCGTTCATATTAACCTATTAGTTAATGCAATCAGTAGAAAGTCAATTTATTGTTTTAGACCATGATGCACAAAGCAACAACCCTACCATCGCACCGCTGCTGAAGCCCAGGTGAATCCTGAGCCGAAAGCCGCCAGAATGATTGTATCTCCAGAGCTGAATTTTCCTTCCGCCAGGGCTTCAGACATTGCAATGGGGATGGATGCTGCTGTTGTATTACCATACCTGTGGATATTACTGTATATTAAATCCATATCAGCCCCCAGTCTTTTAGCGACAGCTTGTGAAATTCTAAGATTAGCCTGGTGGGGGATAATCAATTTAATATCGTTTAAATTAAGTCCGTTCTGTTCCAGAGCCTCATGGATAACCTCTGGAAAGCGGATAGTCGCATTTTTGAAAACTTCCCGTCCGTTCATGTGGGGAACATGCATTTCATTATCAATAATATCCTTGGAAATAAACGGTCTGAAGCTACTTCCTGGTGCAGGCATCCACAAATCTTTCACATGGGATCCGTCAGAGTGGAGGTGGGTGGAAAGAATCCCGTTTCCGTCATTACTGGGTTGGAGTATTACTGCCCCGGCACCATCACCGAATAATACCGCTAAATCACGGTGGGCAGAATCAAAGTTTAAGGCCACAGTTTGTGCTTCTGAACCAATCAGGAGAATGTTCTGGTATGCACCAGATTTAATGAACTGGTCAGCTACACTCAAGCCGTAAATAAATCCTGAACAGGCAGCCCGTATATCGAAGGCACCAATTTTCCCCATCCCCATTCTGTCTTGAATTTGGGTAGCACAGCCCGGAAAGAAATGATCCGAGGAAATAGTAGCAAATATGATGAGGTTAACATCTTCTGGTTCAACACCAGCCATCATTAGGGCTTTTTCAGCTGCCTTGATACCCAGGTCTGAGGCAGCTTCCTCGACAACATGCCGCCGCTCCTTGATGCCAGTTCGGGTAGTGATCCATTCATCGGAAGTCTCCATTATTTTTTCCAAGTCTGTGTTGGATACCACATGATCCGGGACATGGTGACCAATACCAGCAATCTTGGTTCTGTTCATTATCTTCCTCCTCGCACCTTGATATCTCGAACATTAAGCTGTATAGATTTCCTACCCTGCCATTCATTCTCTTCCACAACATAAGCAAGATCGAACGGTTTTCCACTGATTAGATCAGTGTAGAATTTGGCCATATTAAAGGCAATGGCACCCCATGTTTTTCCGTTCTGTCTGGCATTGAACTTGAGATGCTCTCCGTTGCCGACCAATCGCGGACTACCGGCAATCTCTACTTTTCGGGAAACAAACTGTGGTCGCATGTTTCCCGGTCCATAAGGAGACAATTCGGTTAGGAAGCTCATAAACTTCCCGTTAATATCGCTCAGATTCATCTCGCCTTCTATTGAAAGGGTACCGACTAAATCTGACTTTGAAAGAGTATTGTTGGCAAGAGTAATAAATGATTCCCGGAAGGCATCAAGATTAGCTCGGGTGATGGTTAGACCAGCAGCCATGGGATGTCCACCATACCCCTCGAGATGTTTGGCGCAGTACGTCAGGTTTTTATAAAGATCAAATCGTGGAATAGTCCGTGCCGATCCCTTGCCGGTACCTTTTTCCATGGCGATTATGACAGTGGGACGATGGAACTCCTCCTTAATTCGGGAGGCAACAATTCCGATTACACCCGGATGCCATCCCTCAGCCCAGAGTACAATAGCATTTTCGTTCTCGAGATCACATTCTGCATTTACCTTTAGGAGTGCTTCATCAACAATAGTTTTCTGAATCTCCTGACGGTGTCTATTTTCCTCATCTAATTGATTGGCAATCGAATTAGCCTCAATGGGGTTATCAGTAGTGAAAAGATCCACAGCACGATTGGCGTCACCAAGTCTACCTGCGGCATTAATTCTTGGTGCAGCACCGAAAATGAGACGTCCGACAGTTAATTCTTTTTCAAGTAGATTGCTAACCTCCAGCAGAGCCTGTAAGCCAGGTTTTATAGATGTCTGAAGTGATTTCAAACCGTGATACATTATGTTTCGATTTTCTTCCAGCAGAGGGACCAAGTCTGCTGCAGTCCCTAAAGTGATTAAGTCCAAGTGAGTATGGACAAGCTCAGGATCGCAATCCAGTATTTGCGCAACAGCTTCAGCTAATTTAAAAGCAACCCCTCCACCGCAAAGGCCTTTAAATGGATAGGAGCAGTCGTCTCGATTAGGATTGAGGATAGAAAACGCATTCGGGAGTTCGAACCCTGGTATATGGTGATCAGTAATAATGACATTAATACCTTTAGAATTGGCGTAGTCGACAGCTTCAAAACCATTGATACCGCAGTCGCAAGTAATAATCAATTGAGCATCTACTTCTTTAGCCCGATCTATGCCCTGAAAAGATAGTCCGTATCCTTCAACTTCCCGATCAGGGATGTAAACATCTGATTTTCCACCTGCGGATCGAATGAAGAGGCCTAACATAGATGCCCCGGTAGTGCCGTCAACATCATAATCACCAAAGATAAGAATGTTGCGTTTATTTCTTATAAGGTCAGCAATGTAATCAGCGGCTTTATCCATGTCACGCATCAGGAAAGGATCGTGTAATTTATCAAGAGAAGGGGAAAAGAAGTTCTGAGCTTCTATTTTTGTCATGATATCCCGGTTGGCCATGACCCGGGCTACTATTTCTGAGCAGTAGAATTCCTGTTGAATTCTATCAACTGTTTGAGGGTCAGGTTCTTTTATCTTCCAGGTGGCCATAATGAAAAGATTTATTAGAGCCGATCTATAAGCCGAATTCTGTATCCTGACATGTTGCCAAGTCGGGACGGTGATCATTCATCTGGTCCCAACCTCACGATCGAGATCACGCGATCTACCCGCTCCTTCAGCCTGAATGATGCTATCTGTCCAAGACAGACAACAGAATGGGGCAGTGATGCGAGCGACATCTTGGAGCTGCTTGATCTTGCACTGGATGGGGTTTACCCAGCTTCCGATGTTACCACCGGAACTGGTGGTCTCTTACACCACCATTTCAACTTTATCCTGCCATAGCAGGAAAGTCTGCTTTCTGTTGCACTTGCCGTGTCCCGACATTGCTAAATATCGGGACCCCTCCCGTTAGGAGGCATCCTGCTCTGCAGTGTTCGGACTTTCCTCCCCGATTACCTTCAGTGAATCGAGGCGATCACCCGACCGGCTCTAATGTAAAAAAACGACTATGTCTGAACCCGAACATCATGCGGTACCTTTAAGATGCTTTGGACCAGTACAGAATTCTTCGACAGGAGGGACACTGATGTACCTCCTCTCCATTACGTATCTCTGTCTCCCGCTGAGGGGTAATTCGGGAGTGGCAACCTCCACAACCATGATTAATAATAGGGACTACAGCCACGCCATCTTTTGCCTCTCGAATACGCTCGTAGAGGGAAAGATATTTTGATTCAATGTCAGGCAATATTTTCCCTCTTTCGTCCATTAAACGATTTTCTTCTTCCTGGGAACTGGCTACTCGTTTTTCCAGCTCATCGGTCTGTTTCTTCAGTTCAACAGCCAATTCATCAATCTGCGATTCATCAAAATTAAGTTGTTCTTTTAAGAGTTCTTTTTCTTCCATTAAGTCGAGTTCACGACTTTCCTCCTCATCAATTTCAGTCTCGAGATGATCAATTTCACTCATCAGGGCGTCATATTCCCGGTTGGTCTTCACC
>JBHHUM010000166.1:0-2319 GCA_046861645.1 Fidelibacterota bacterium
GAATAAAATGGCTATGTTCCATAAACTTTCTGAATTAGACATAATAAAAACATTCTACACCTGTCCCGTAAAGTCACCAGCTCCTTACCCTGAGACACTCCCCGATATAGTCACTCCGTTCCCTACGGGGCCGGCGTTCCTCATTACCGGGCAAGCAGGGCAGGTAGCGTTGGCGATCTATTATGATTGCCTGCTTGTCGGTAGACAGGGAGGTTATAGTCATTTGACTCCTAACAGAGTCTTGAAATATGAATAGAAATCCCGTAGGCTTACAGTCCCGTACTTCATGTCGGGAGATTGTATGTCTATAAAGGCACTGAACACGATAAACATGAACTCCGTTGGAGTTCAACAGGGTGGTGTAAACAACATGCAAATCAGTTTATCTTTAGAACATAGCCACTAAAATGGAATTTAATCCTCTTGAAAAACTCTTCAATTCACTCAGAAGAACCAGGGAATCTCTTACGTCTGGTTTACGAAAACTAAGTAGTAAGATCAATCCTGAGTCTATTCAAGAAATAGAGGCACTTCTTTTAGCAGCCGATGTAGGTGTAGTCTGTACAGAACAAATACTTGATAGTATTCTGAAAAATAGTAAAGAAACGAATATTATTGAGATTATACATCGTGAGTTGTTGGAGATGCTTGGGAAGGAATTAACTGATAAAAGGCAAATTCAAGAAAATAATCCCCGGGTGATATTTGTGGTGGGAGTGAATGGTACCGGGAAGACTACTTCAGCAGCAAAGCTAGCGTATTATTACTCCAAACTTGGGAAAAGTGTGTTGCTGATAGGTGCAGATACTTATCGTGCTGCTGGAGTGGAGCAACTTCGGCAATGGAGTATTAGCGCCGAAATTCAATTTATCTCTAATGAATCCTCTCGTGATCCATCTGCAGTCCTGTTCGATGGAATAAAATCTGCTCAGGCAAAAAGTATCGACATCAGTGTGGTTGATACGGCGGGTCGTCTCCACACTTACAGGAATCTCATGGCTGAATTAGAGAAAATGTATCGGGTGCTTTCTCTCAGGTTTGCTGATTTCGAGCGGGAAATCCTACTAACCCTGGATGCCAATCTAGGACAAAATTCACTGATACAAGCGCGTAAATTCCACGAACTTGTGATGGTGGATGGTATCATTCTCACCAAAATGGATGGGACAGCTAAAGGAGGAATAATCTTTCCCATTTACCAGGAATTGAGTATTCCTGTGAAATTCCTGGGAATTGGAGAAACACTGCACGATATAATTGAATTCCAAGCGGAAGATTATGTAAATTCTCTTTTAGGAGGTTCAGCAATATGATGAATAAAATTAGATTACTTTTACCTTATACCTTATTAACTCTATCTTCCTTGGTGTATAGTCAAAATCACCATTTCATTGGAGCTACTTCTTCCCATTTTGGAATGAAAGGACTTAGCTATCATTTCATAAAGGAAGTCGGGCTGGGTTTTTGGATTGAATTGAAAAGTGATAAACCCCAAAAAACATCCGAAGATTTAGATCTGAACCAACATTATACGAGGAGAATTAATAACAAATCATTTTATTATACGATATTATCTGGTGGTTTAACATTCAAAGCAACTCCCCGTCTGGTTTTGTATTACGGTAGTGGTATTTCTCTTCTAAAATTGAACCCAGAAGATTCGGGGATTAACATAATTCAAAGTAATGAAAGTCATTCTTATTATACAGATCTGAACCTTTCTGGAGGATTAGGATTGTTGCTTTTTGGATCCAAAGCGTTTGTTACTATCGGATTTAATGGAACACCTTCAGATGTTTCATTTGGTTTAGCAATAAATCTTCCGTTCTAAGCTTTAGGCACGATTACGTTTTGACTTAAATTCAATTAATTATTTATGATTTAATCAATTAAGTTTCTCTATGTGCAATCTTATTCTGATTATTATAGTGAGTATTTTCTTGCCTGTTCTGGTAACAAGTCAGACTCTCAGTGGCTTTGTTCGCGAGGATGCTACCGGCGAACCCCTCTCATATGTAAATGTTTTTCTAAAGGATACTTATCTAGGTTCGGCTACGAATCAGGACGGTTATTATGTAATACCAAACGTTACCCCGGGTGAATATGAAATAGTGGCATCCATAATTGGGTATAAGATTGAAACGATCCCCCTTTTCATCACAGAAGATATGGATATCCGACTCGATTTCAGGCTCAAAGTTTCCGTTGTTTCTGGTGAAGAGGTTAATATTACTGCAGAACGGCAACAATTCCGGGAGATGGTACAACCCAGTACTATTACCCTCGATATGAGGGAAATCGAGGTAGCTCCGGCTTTTA
>JBHHUM010000167.1:0-2312 GCA_046861645.1 Fidelibacterota bacterium
AAGAATAGTACCGGTTTTTAACCTAGAAAAACCACTTTTCCCAGCAGCTTCAATATTGGCTTTACCGGATACTTTTGTGGTAACAGCAACTTTAGAGGAGCTCTGTAGAGGTGTTGCAAGAAGTATGATAATAAAATAACCGAGTATCCGTTTACGAAAAGCCATTATTCTTCCACCGAAATATTTGTAATGACAGCATTTTGACTAATGATCCGATTGATCACGGCCATAATTGACGATTGATCAGAGGCATTACCATCTACGGAATAAGAACCAGTTGGTGTATATCCCTCTAATGAACCACCTGGGCCAAATAATGAACTAAATTGGTCTGACGTAAAAGCCTGGCCAAGTAATTGAATCACCGGATTCACACTCTGGGGAACTGGAGATGATCCGCCGATATTTCCGATCTTAAAAGCAAATATTGAAGAAATGATTTCTTCATTTCCAGAAGTAGTGGGTAAGATTGCTTTGACTTGCCATACGTATATTTTATTATTTTCTAACAAGCGAGCATCTGAGACAGGATATTGAAAACTGGTGACATTTCCAATCGATTCCCAATCTTCCGTTTGGTCAAAGGGCAACATCGTTTCATCCTCCATTGCATCATCTATGGAAGAATGAACACTTGGTTTAAATTCTGATACTCTAATTAACATGTTACATTGTGAACATACCTGTGGATACCATGTAAATAACGGAAATGTATTATAAATTTCATTTAGAGACGTATCTGCCAATGCGCCACCTGGGGACTCCAAATTTATATAAGATGGAGATTCAACTACGATGGTAATTTCTTCAGTATCTGTTAATGACAGGTCATCTTCAGTTTGACCACTATAGATTTGTATTCCAAATGAATATTGTCCATCCGCCAGTCTTCCAGTGGTAAGGACAGCGCTTAATAACTGATCAAATTGAGATACATCCATTGACTCATTAATCCTGACTGATAATGGAATGGCATTGCCACTTACATCTAACAGATGGGTTGTATTTGCTGAGAAATCTTGATTGACTAAAAGTATATCTGATGACATTTGAAAAGGTTCAGATTCCACGTCGACGATAGTCGTTTTAGTATTAAGGTTTAATGCCGGTGACATTAAGGAGGCAGTAAAATTTATTTTACCATAAACAGGATAGGAACTCCCTTTAAGTCTGAACCGAAATAACTGAAAATTGGATGCACCTGTTTGGAGATCAAAACTACTGATATAATACGTTGCGTATTCTGTAAAGCCTGGTTCGGGTTCCAGGCTAATTGTTTGAGAATAAAGATATTCGTCTGAAAGAGAACCAGATAAAATTATTGAAAAGACTATTATGTAAAAAGTGTTTCGCATATCCTATAAATCAAATTTACCCGAAAATACATGTTTTACCAACCAAATTCATTATAAAATATATATATAGAAAAGCCCCGATAAAAATCGAGGCTTTTAATGATTCCCGGCAATGTCCTACTCTCCCACGCTAGTTTCCCGCGCAGTACCATCGGCGCTTCAGGGCTTAACTGCCGTGTTCGAAATGGGAACGGGTGTTTCCCCTGTGCTATAGTCACCGGAAAATTATTTGTTAAAAAACTATGGGAAATTGACGGGTTGTTTCTAAGCGATAAAATTTTGGTAAAGTCGTTCGGCTTATTAGTACTGCTCGGCTAAATACATTACTGTACTTACACCTGCAGCCTATCAACGTCGTAGTCTACAACGAGCCTTATTACCTTATGGTAGAGATATCTAATCTTGGGATCGGTTTCGCGCTTATATGCTTTCAGCGCTTATCCGGTCCGAACATAGCTACCCAGCCGTGCTCCTGATGGAACAACTGGTACACCAGAGGTTCGTCCACTTCGGTCCTCTCGTACTAGAAGCAGATTCCCTCAAATATCTTGCGCCCACGGCGGATAGAGACCGAACTGTCTCACGACGTTCTAAACCCAGCTCACGTACCACTTTAATGGGCGAACAGCCCAACCCTTGGGACCTTCTCCAGCCCCAGGATGTGATGAGCCGACATCGAGGTGCCAAACCTCCCCGTCGATGTGAACTCTTGGGGGAGATAAGCCTGTTATCCCCGGAGTACCTTTTATCCGTTGAGTGATGGCCCTTCCATACGGAACCACCAGATCACTAAGCCCTACTTTCGTACCTGCTCGGCCCGTCAGCCTCGCAGTCAAGCTCCCTTATACCTTTGCGCTCTACGCACGATTACCGACCGTGCTGAGGGAACCTTTGGGCTCCTCCGTTACCTTTTAGGAGGAGACCGCCCCAGTCAAACTACCCACCTAACACTGTCTC
>JBHHUM010000024.1:0-32204 GCA_046861645.1 Fidelibacterota bacterium
GGAAATGACTACCTTTCTGTTTCAGTAGCTACTGGTGCTGGAAGCGCACGTAACACTATGATTGCCAACTCTGTGCAAGGGGCCATCGCTATTGATGGATCATATGGAACACTATCAGAAATAGGTCACACACTCCGTATGGGTAAACCTGTGGTCGGATTAGATACCTGGGATATAGAGGGAGTAGTAGCTGTGGAGAGTCCGGAAGAGGCTGTAATCAAAATAATGGAGCTGATATGAGTGATAATGTGAGTGCCAAGATTCGAGTAACGGGTCGAGTCCAATTGGTTGGTTACAGATGGTTTACCCGTCAATGGGCGGATGATTTTGGTCTCTATGGTTGGGTGAAGAACGAGCGAGATGGTTCGGTTTCAATCCAAGTGGAAGGGAATCGTAGTCGCATTGAGCAGCTTGTTAAGGAACTTAAGATGGGACCAGCCAATGCCAGAGTGGAAACCGTGGATGTCCAGTGGGGTAGTTTCCTGAATCAATTCAGGGAGTTTGAGATTCGATATTGACAAGAATCAATCACGTGACTTATAAAAGAAGACAGAGTATCAAGTGAAAATAGCAATCTGCCAGATCAACACCACGGTGGGCGATTTTGAAAATAATTGCTTGAAGATTCTGGATTATTATCAACGGGCAATAAAACAGGGTGTAGATCTGGTTGTCTTTCCAGAAATGGCAGTAACGGGTTATCCTCCTCAAGATTTACTCACAAAACGCTCGTTTATTCGTAAGAACGATGAGATGGTGGCCAAGCTTGTTGCCAACAGTGAGGAACCTTATCTTATTTTTGGCTATGTTCGCACCAACGATCGGGCTCTGCATAACTCGGCCATGATTGCTCAGCTGGGAAAGACCATAGCGTTCTATGATAAAATTCTCCTGCCAACCTATGATGTCTTCGATGAACACCGTTATTTTCGTCCCGGAACCTCCTTAGCTCCGGTAGAACTCAAATTTCAAGACCGAAAAGTTAATGTCGGCATACAGATCTGCGAAGATTTATGGGATAGAGATTATGATCAAAAAGTTACTGATGAATGTGTCGCTTTCGGAGCTGATATTATAATTAATATTTCCGCCTCGCCTTTCAACGTGGGCAAGCGTTTTGAACGAGAGCAATTGATTCTGAAAAAGGTACGAGATTTAGGTGTACCGTTTATTTACTGCAATCTTGTAGGTGCTCAGGATGAGTTGGTTTTCGACGGACATTCGCTTATTTATAATGATTCAGGAAGTCTCATTGGGGAAGGTCCTCAATTTGAAGAGAGTATGGTAATCTTTGATCCATTTCATTCGACGACTATCAAGCCATCTGATTACGATCGGGAAGGGGAGTTATTTGGAGGTTTGATATTAGGAATTAGAGATTATTTTCTTAAAACCAGTCATCAGAAGTGTGTGATTGGATTGAGCGGAGGAATTGATTCCGCCTTGACGGCCTGTCTTGCTGTTGAAGCTCTGGGGAGGGAAAATGTTACCTGTCTGTATATGCCTTCACCTTACAGCTCGGAACATAGTAAAATCGATGCCGAGCAACTCACTTCTAACCTGGATGTAAAACTTATCACCCTATCTATAGATAAACTCATGAAAGATTACGAAACCGCTCTTAGCAAATTTTTTTCAGGAAGGGATCACGACATTACAGAAGAAAATATCCAGGCCAGAATTCGGGGAAATATTCTCATGGCTTTTTCCAATAAATATGGATATCTGGTTTTATCCACCGGAAATAAGACTGAATTAGCTTTAGGGTATTGTACGCTGTATGGAGACATGAGCGGTGGACTCGCTGTGATCAGTGACCTGAATAAGAGTGATGTTTATGCTGTCTCCCACTGGTACAATTCAAAATGTGGTGAGACCATTATTCCCGAGAGTATTATGCTAAAAGTACCCTCTGCAGAATTGGCTCCCGGACAGATTGATCCTTTTGATTATGAAAAGATCAGTCCCTTGGTTGATGCAATTGTAGAAACTAAAGCGTCAAGGAGGGAGTTGATCGAACAGGGATATGATGCCAAACTGGTAGACGAAATGACTTTTCTGATCCAGCGAGCTGAATTCAAACGACGTCAGGCAGCTCCTGGTATCAGGGTGACCAGAAAAGCCTTTGGTATAGGGCGGCGTATCCCGATCGTAAATCACTTCAGGGAGGATTAGTATGAAAAATTTATTGATGAGTATTGTATTAGTAAGTACCATATTACATGCTCAACCTGAAAGTGATAGCGAATATTGGCTCTCCTTGACACAAGAACAGAAGATAACCTTCCTTCAAGGTATATATACAGGTATAACTAAAAGTCTCCAGGTTTTAACTGAGGAAGCTACCCGACAAGAGAAAAAGGATCGTTTCTGGTCACCTCCTTTTGTTCATGAAAACAGTATCAAACGTTTAAATGAACTCTATTCGGAAAAAGTAGGTCAAGATTTTGAATGGATGGCAACCCTGGTAAATTCTTTCTATGCCAATCCTGACAATTATCACATCTCTATTATGGATGCTCTTCAAATACTCATGCTCCACGAAAGTGGAGAAATTTCCAGAGCAAATGAATTATTATTAGTTAAACAAAGGGCTCAGCTCGAGGGAAGGTGACTTATTTCTAATATCAAACAGGTGTAAAAAGATAATAGTGCCATACATTCGCATTCTCGGTGGGGGAATACAAGAGAGGGTGGAATTATAGTGAACTCTTGTAAGCTATCGATAGTGCTCTTGATACAACAGGGGAAGCTTGGGGAGGTGAAGATTACGAATGATCACCTTTACCCAAACCCTCTCCCAAGTCTGACCAGGCAGACAGGCATCAGGGAAGATGAATACTTCAAATCAATGAAAGATTAGTGAATTGGAAAAGGATTATCTTCTCTTTCAAGAGCGGTATAGACGAACAATAATTATTAAACGTTAAGAATCCAATTGTGGAATATACCAGATATGTAAAACTCCTATCTGAAAACATTCCTCGATGAAGTAGAAGAGTTCTTGTACACTCAGGTTTAATTAGATAATATTGTATAGATTTTTTCCCTCTCAAATAGGAAATAGATAGATGTAGTATTTTTGTTTCATCAGTATAACAAATTCTAAGTTTCTGATTGGTTGATGGATACAATATTTGATTGATTAATATTATGCTGACCCGTGATCCTATACAGGATGTGAATATTGGATTGAAGTCATGAAAATTAAATTATTTTTCTCTAAGGCGCCTTTGGCGCCTTTTGCTTTACTCTTCTGTTGTGGTATTTTTTTGCAAAAGCTCTTTCCTCTGCCACTTTGGTTATCTCTGGTGGCCACATCATTACTACTTCTTCTAACTTTTCTCCCACGATTAAGAATATTAACAAGCCCGCTGTTTCTTTTAGTTCTCTTTGGAGGAGTTCTCAGGATGGCCAGCAGCCAGTGGTATACGGCTCAAATCGAAGCCAATCTGGCGCAATTTCATAGTGAAGTAGTTAGAATTACCGGAGAGGTAACTGAGATAAGAGAAACTGAACGGGGCTTCAGGTATACAGTATTAATTGCAAACATTGTAAATAATAGTGTAGAAATAAGAGAATCTGTTAAAGTACTTCTTTACACCGAGAGTGATTATTTAGCCTCTGTTGGTGATAATATTAATGTTGTTGCTGAATGGCGGAATATATCTTCCCCCCGAAATCCGGGAGAATTTGATTTTCAGAAGTATTACAAACAGCAGAATATCTGGGCTAAAGCCTTTTTGAAGGAGAATGAAGTCGCGACAGTAACTAAAAATGAGGAATTCTCATTTTCATCCACTATTTACAATCTCAGGATGAATATTCGTGATCTATTTAATAAAACCGTAGGAGGTGATGCCGGCAAGCTTTTATCCGCACTTATTCTTGGTCTACGGGAAGAAGTACCAGGAGATATTAAGCAGGATTTTGTGGATACAGGTGTCATTCATGTTTTAGCCGTATCGGGTCTCCACGTGGGTTACGTGTTAATAATTGTGATGATGCTGGTGAAGATGCTACCGGTCCCCTGGCGGTTGGGGAAAATCTTAATTATACTATTACTTGTATCCTATGCTGTCCTGTCAGGTGGTAAAGCGAGTGTCTGGCGAGCAACTATTATGGCCAGTTTATACGTGCTGGCGCCTCTTTTCTACCGGAAAGCCAATTTATGGAATATTATTTCTGCGGCAGCCCTTATCCTGTTGGTTTATAATCCAAACTATCTGACTGATCTAGGTTTCCTTATGTCATTTTCGGCGGTAATTTCTATTGTCTTCTTCCTGGATCAGTTTGCTAATTTTCTACCGGAAAGATTACAGATAAATAATATAAGAAATCCTTTCTTTAAAGGAGTTTGGGGTTTATTTCTGGTATCGATCTCTGCCCAAATAGGTACCCTACCTTTTACCTGGAGCTTTTTCCACCGAATTCCAATTATATCTATAGTAGCTAATATTATCATTGTTCCAGCTATTGGTCTGGTTGTTTCACTCGGGTTTGCAATTACACTATTAGGAAGTTGGCTGTCATTTGTGGGTGTAGCCCTGGGAAACTCAGTCTGGTTATTGTGTGAGTTTATATTCTGGCTGACACGTCAATTAGGGAGTCTAACTTTCTCTTATCTTGAGACATCAGTACCGACTATTACCTCAATTCTGATCTATGCAGGTCTTATTACTGCCATTTTTATTTTCTGCAATGCTCGAGTTCGACAGAGGGCGATCTTTCCTGCGCTTGTGAGTGCGTGTCTTATCATCTGGCCGTGGGCTCTTAAAGAGAAAAATATAGACATCATTTACCTCGATGTTGGACAGGGAGATGCTGCTGTAATCCGCGTTCCAACCAATTCAGGACTAAAGACCATACTTATAGACGCAGGTTATAAAAATTGGAATCGTGATATGGGCGAACGGGTTGTGGTGCCTGTACTGAAATACTTTGGTATTAAAAAAATTGATCTGCTTGTCATGTCACATCCCCACAGCGATCATATTGGTGGAGTGGAAATTATCCTTAAGGAGATTGAAGTAAAAGAGATATGGGATTCACACGGCAGCTACGGCTCCTGGATGTATGCTCGTATTCAGGAGTTGGCGGAAGAGATGGATGTCAATTACCGCCAATTAGAGACAGGTTATATAGACAGCGTATTTTTACCACTTTTGATGACCATTTTCCATCCTGACAGTGTTTATACGACTATAGAAGAGAATGTTAATAACAACAGTCTTGTGATCAAGATGAGTTACGGGGAGAGCGATTTTCTCTTCGTAGGTGATCTCGAAGAGGAAGGGGATGAAATGATCGTTCCTTTTGATACTCTGTTGAACTCGGAAGTATTGAAAGTAGGTCACCATGGTTCTATCACCAGCAGCTCACAATCGTTATTAGATGCTGTTGATCCGGATTGGGCCATTGTCTCTGTGGGGGAAGGGAACAAATTCCAGCACCCCTCAGACATTGTAATGACCAGACTGGAGAAAAGTGGCGCAGAAGTTCTTCGTACTGACTATGAGGGAGCGGTCTGGCTGAAATCAGATGGACGTGATATTTGGAGGTATGATTGGCGGTAGCCCCTGCTTTAAGTCCCCGTCACTTCCTCCAAATGAGTCCCTGCGGGAAAAAGTGTCGGGGACTTCATTTCAAATTGGCATTCGTCTTGAATTGCAATAAAAGGGAGTAAAATTTAGATTCCGTTATTAAACAGTTTTGCTTATTGTATGTTGAGACTTGAATGATGTTATGGAGCAGAATAAAAGTACTCACACTACTAATAATACAGCACTGTTACGATTGTTGGATGTTCTAATCTTGCCAGTGAACAATTTTTATTAGGAGTTTTAGTTAGATGATTAAGGACCTGATTCGTAAGAACCGGAGTTACCGAAGATTTTATCAGGAAGACCAAATTGATAAGAAAACCCTGGAAGGTACTAGCCTCACCGAGTCTGATCTGGGAGCAATACTTAAGTAAAATGTGGGAATACTATCAAAGTAAATTCTTACTTCATGAAGGGGGATTAACTGTGAGGAATCATACTGTCATTTTCATTATAGCTACTTTACTGTCAAGTCTAACAGCAGAGGATATAATGCTCACCGCTCCAGACGGCTCATCCGTGACTATCCACCGGGATGAGTATGGTGTACCCCATATCTTTGGTGAGTCGGAAACGGGCATCTTTTTCGGTCAGGGTTATGCGGTGGCTGAAGACCGATTGACCCAGTTAGAGTTTAACCGGCGAGGAGCTGAAGGTAGACTATCTGAGGTTCTCGGGTCAGCTTACCTGGAGTGGGATCGCTACCGGAGAACTATTGGTTACACTCCAGCAGAAAAAGAAGCCCATTTCAGTCAGCTTTCAGTTGAACTACAGAATGCACTGGAATCATACAGTGCTGGTATCAATACCTATTTAGACAGTGTGGCGGCCGATCCCTATCTTAAACCTTTGGAATTGATCCTTCTGGGGACTGAATTGGAGCCATGGACAGTCTATAACACCTTTTCTGTCCTGTACTACATGACCTGGGACTTTGGTGCTTTTGGCGGTCAGGAACTTGATCGTCTTTGGGAGCTCCAGAATTATGGACAGGAGTGGTTGGATGCCAACCGTCCCCTTAATGATCCCTCTGCACCCACTACAATTGAAGGAGGGTTTGCTAATCAGTCGCTGACCTGGACCTACTCTGGGATAACGGTACGTAATGAAGTCATCGAAGAGTACCAACAGTATCGTGAGCACCTGGAGGAGCTGCGAGCGGCTGCAGGGTTACCTGGTACTTTTGGTAGTTTTGCGGTGCTGACTTCCCCTGCGAAAAGCGCATCGGGAAACGTTATGCTTTTGGGATGTCCTCAAATGGGTGAACCCCAGGAAGATACTCCCCAGATCAATAACGAAGTGGAACTATTATGCCCGACCATTCATGTGGGAGGCATGTCTATCGCTGGTATCCCCGGAGTCATAATTGGGCATACGGAGCATCACGGCATGAGTATGACCAGCTCTATCAGTGACAATCTGGATATTTATATCGATTCAACCAATGACGTCTCTGGAACTCAATATTGGTACGATGGTGCCTGGCATGAAGTGGAAGCCATCACAGATACCATTAAACTACAATACGGAATGGAGGATATCTTTACCCATTATCGAACTATTCATGGGCCCGTAATAGATGATGACCTGGAAAATCATCAGCTTTTTACTCTGAAAGCAACTTTCCGTGACCAGGAATTCCGTGCTTTGCAGTTTTTTTATGATAGTTGGCAAGCTACTTCTCTGGAAGAATTTGAACAGGCCGCAGGGGAAAATTTTGTTATGGGATTCAATGTTGTCTATGCCGATCAGGATCAGAACATTAAATACTGGCATCTCGGTCTTTATCAGGATCGAACCGACGGGGTGGACCCCCGTCTTCCTCACAAGGGGGATGGTTCTGAAGAATGGGGAGGATTGATTCCTTTTAGTGAACTTCCTCAAGCAAACGGTACTCAACAGGACTATTTTGCCAACTGGAATAATAAACCGGTAGCCTGGTGGAATAATGGTGATAACGTACCTTGGGTGGGAGATCATTATGTTACTTATATTATGGATTACATAGATACTATTTCTCAACTTTCCTTCAGTGATTTGAAAGCTACTCCTTACAACATCAGTTCTCACGGGACTTATCAACAGGCATTGGAGTTTCAGGGAATTGCAATTCGTGATGAAAATATTCTCCCTCCCGGTCAAAGTGCTTTCATTAACTGGCAAGGAATCCCAAGTCCCCATTTTGATGATCAATGGCCACTGCATATTGCCTGGGATTATAAAGATCAGCAGTTCGGGCTTGACGATGCGGGAGTAATGACTCCTGGAGCGCTTCCGGAAGTGGTGGTGTTGGGACAGAACTATCCTAATCCCTTCAATGCCAGAACTATCATCCCCTTCTTCCTTAAGGAAACGGCTGAGGTAGAGTTGGTGATTTTCGATGTCCTCGGACAGGAAGTCGAAGAAATAGTGAGTGGCAGGATGGCTGCTGGTAAAAAAGAAGTAATGTGGGAAACAAATAATGTATCCAGTGGTCTCTATTACTACCAACTTACCACTAACCATTCACAACTCACCAAGAAACTTGTTGTTTTGAAGTAAATTGGTTCTCAGACGTGATTTATCTATGAGAAATTGTTGTTTGTAATTACGGCTGAATTCGGGAGAGATAATTTTCAAAAGGGTTAGAACCTTCCCTATGAAGCAAAATGTAAGGAGGAAACGATAATGAAACCGATCATCAAGTTTTTGAGCCTATCAATAATCTTCTCTTCAAGTATGGGAAGCTACTTAACCGCTGATCCGGCTAGTCATCATGTGGCAGTATCCCTGCATGAAGATATGATTAACAATTTCTTCACGTCAATCGGAGAGATATCAGGAAAAGGGTCTAAGAAAGTTTTTGGGAAAAAAGTTAAATACACTTGGACTGTTAAAGACCCCTATGTGGATATTGAACCCGGAACGGCCAGTTTTAAGGCAAAAGTAGAGATTAAAGCCGGTGCTTTTAAATCCATCAAAGAAGCTAATGGGAAGATGGAGATTACCTATCTTCCGGAGTCCAATCGGATCAAGATAAAAGTTAAAGAGACAAAAGTGAAATTATCCTTCAAATTTTTGGGACAAAAAGTCCCTATTGGGTCAATTAATCTTGCCAAGTATTATAAACCGTCTTTTGAATTTGCTGGTCCTCAACCCATTCAAAATCAAATCGAAGTTGAATTGCCTGATGATAGTAAAAGAGTAATTAACATTATAACAAGACATGGTGACTTGGTTTTGGGAAAAGACAATGTAACAGTTTTCTCAAATCTAGAGTTTAATTCAGGTTTATGAACCATGCTTAATATAGTTAAATGAATTAATTTGAACTGTGAAAAATCAACCTTGTTGAATTAAATGCTTATAGTACATTAAAAATGATGAATACATTAATCAGAGCAACTATTATCTCTCTATTTCTAGTGATTAATATATTCAGTACGCTTTTAGCCCAGGACAGTACTTCTCTCGAACTCGTAGGTAGAGTCTGGTTTGAATCACAGATTTGGTCCAGTGGTGATACTACTGGAGGTTCAGATGTCTGGGGTTACACGGCTCCGGATAGTGAAGAATATGCCCTAATTGGAATCTTAAACGGAGTGGCGATTGTTCGTGTTTCTGATATGGAAGTGATAGATCTTGTTCAGGGACCCGTAAATGGTGATTATTATTACCATCGTGACATAAAGACTTATGGTCATTATGCTTATGTTGTTTCTGAGATGTACGGCTTTCGCCAGGGCATGGTGATAATCGATTTGTCACCACTACCAGATAGTGTCCGGTATGTCAACACCTACACCTATGGTAGTGATGTGCGATCACACAATTTCAGTATAGATACGACTACAGGCTATGCTTATATTTTAAAACAAAATTATACCGGCTTTCGTGTGGTAAGTCTGGTTGATCCTGAAAATCCCGAGGAAATTAACTCCGTTTCAACACCCAATATTCACGATGTCTATGCGCGGAATGATACTATATACGTGGCAGAAGGATATGCGCATTCATTCTCTATCTACGACCTTTCAGATAAAGGAAACCCGGTCCTTTTGACGCGGGTATCTATTCCTGGGGGAGGATACGTCCATAATATCTGGCCTACCGCTGATGGCTCAAAAGTTATGACCACTGAAGAAACTACCGGAAAGACTGTTAAAATGTGGGATATACATGACCTTGATAATGTCGAAGTGGTAGGTGAATATTTAGGAGTGAACAGTCTGGCTCATAATGTACACATTATGGGTGATTCGGTCTATATTTCCCACTATAAAGCGGGAATCACCGTAGTAGATATCAGTGATCCTACCAATCTCATTGAAATTGCCCGTTACGATACTTATCCTTTGAATGATGATCCCGGATTCAAAGGGTGCTGGGGAGCGTATCCCTTTACTAAAAATGGCATGATTTTTACCAGTGATATTGAAGGTTATCTTACCGTATTACAATTTTCCGATAGTACGGTTTCAATAGTCGGTAGTAGTAAAATTCCTGAGAGTATTACACTACACCAGAACTACCCCAATCCGTTTAATCCGTTGACGACTATTGGATTTGTATTACCTGAAGAAGCTGAGGTTAAGCTTGTAGTGTATGATATCCTGGGCAGAAGGGTGGCAGAATTAGTAAGTGGTAGAGTAATGAGTGGAACGAATTATGTAAAATGGGATGCTTCAGATATTTCCAGCGGTTTTTACTTTTATAGACTTTCAACAACTCAAGATGCTACCTTTCGTAAAAAGGTTATGACCAGGAAGATGGTGTTAGTAAAATAATATCTCCTTTCAGCAGGTAAATTGTCTAATCCTAAAAAGCTAATGCTGTCCCGTCTGTTTGGAATATGCTTATTCGCTTTATTGAATATAGACTGTTCATCAACCGCTAATCACCCTCAACCTCCTACAGGACCCGGTGCCCGATTTCCAAATATCTCTATCTCTTATGACAATTCATTTTACCTGAATTGGTTTCAGCCTGATACAGATGGTGAAATGGGATTGTATTTCTCCAAATTTGATCAGGGGTCTTGGAGTGAACCCAGTCAGGTAGTAAAAAATCAACTTTTATTTGTCAATTGGGCTGATAGACCTTCCCTGTTTCCCCTGGGAAAGAATGCTTTAGTAGTACATTGGTTACAGAAGGAAAATGAAGACGATCATGGCTATGGCATCCGCTTGGCTATTTCCCATGACAAGGGGAATTCTTGGATAGAGTCACGTCGCCCTCATCCTATAGAATTGGGGCAGGAACATGGTTTTTTGAGTTTTTTCTTTAAGGGAGATAAAGTTGGTTTTGTTTGGTTGGATAGCCGTGAGAAGACAGATTATGATTTGGCGACTCACACTGTGTTAGGCAACATGGCTCTCTTTTCGTCATATATTTCAGTCAATGGGTCAGTGGGTAAGGAACAAATCATCGATCATCGAGTTTGTGACTGCTGCCCTACAGCGGCATTTTCTCTGGATGGCAATGCCTTGATAGCCTATCGTGATCGAGCTGAGGATGAAACGCGCAATATTAGTGTTATGCGACTGACCAATGAGGAATGGTCAGCACCTGAAATCGTTCATAATGATGGCTGGAGGATACCCGGTTGTCCGGTCAATGGTCCGGTAATGGCTGGTCATGATAATTCAGTAGCTGTCGCCTGGTTTACTGCTCCAGATGGAGAAGCCAGAGTCAATCTTACTTTCTCCAATGACAATGGCAAATCCTTTGAACCACCTGTTCGAATTGATAAGGGAGAACCTATTGGAAGACCAGCTCTGACATGGCTTGGAAATGACCAGGTTGCTATTTCTTGGGTAGAATACAGTAGGGAGGGTGTAGTTATACTTCTGCGGAAAGTGACAAAACAAGGTGATCTCGGTAAAGTCGTATCGGTAGCATTCCTACCCGGTGCACATGGTGACTTTTTTCCTAAGATGGTGCTTAACCGCGAATCACTATTTATTGTTTGGACAGATTCTCGAGAAGAATTTTCTATCAGGAGTAAATGGCTATCGTTGGATGAGTTATTCCTTCAATAGTGGATATACTCTCATTTACGAAGTATATTTATTGCATAATGAAAAGGGATTACCCTTATTAATCTCAGTTATGCCATCCTTAACCGTTAAAAAAGAGAGTAGAAAATGAAAAAAGATCTACAAGCCCTAATATTAGCAATTATTGTCGGTGGACTTATTTATTTGGGTTTCGATCTGAAAAATCAAGAACGACCAGCACCGATAATTCCTATGGAAGATTTTTTTCGTAATCCGACCAAGACTGGTTTTAAAATCTCTCCAGACGGGAGCAAGTTAGCCTTCTTGCAACCATGGAAAGATAGATTGAATGTTCATGTTCAGGAGATTAGTTCAGGAGAAATAACTCGAGTAACGCAATCAGAGGAACGAGATATCGCCGGTTATATATGGAATGGAAATAACCGATTAACCTACGTTAAGGATCAGGGCGGTGATGAAAACTGGCGGATTTATGCTGTTAATACAGATGGCTCGGCAGAGAAACTGTTAACCCCATTTGACAAAGTACAGGCCCGCTTAGTGGACGATTTGGAGGAGGATCCTGAACATATTCTGGTAAGTCTGAACCAACGGGATCCACGGTTTCATGATGTTTATCGTTTGAATGTGATGACCGGAGAATTGGTATTATTGGCGGAAAATCCAGGGAATATATCCTCTTGGATGACCGATCATGATGGTAAGCTGCGAATCGCTACAACTACTGATGGTGTGCATGAAAGTATCCTGTATCGTGACACTGAAGATGACTCTTTCCGAGTCATAGTGACCGTAGATTTTAAGGAAACACTCAGCCCTCTGTTTTTCACCTTTGACAATGAGAATCTTTATGTTGCTTCAAACCGGGGTCGAGATAAATCAGCTATCTTTAAGTTTGACCTGAGGACTGCCACAGAAGGGGAACTAATTTTCGAACATCCAAAGGTTGATGTTTATGGTCTTATGTATTCCAAAAAAAGGAAAATCTTGACTGGAGTTAGCTATACTGAGGATAAAACTACCTACGTTTTCTTTGATGAGGATCGTGAAGATCTCCAGAATGAATTGGAAAAAAGGTTGCCAGATGTAGAAGTTCGAGTAACAGATTTCAGTAAAGATGAATCTAAAACGCTTGTACGAGCTTTTACTGACAAAACTCGAGGGAAGTACTATTTCTATGATCGCAATAGTAAGGATTTGGTTGAATTGGCCAATATAAGTCCCTGGTTGAACGAGGAATACATGGCCTCCATGAAACCTATTAAGTACACCTCCCGGGATGGGTTAACTATTCACGGTTATCTGACCCTGCCAATAGGCAGAAGAGCTAAAAACTTGCCCATAGTGGTCAATCCACATGGAGGTCCGTGGGCTCGTGATTATTGGGGATTTAACCCTGAAGCTCAATTTCTGGCCAATCGTGGTTATGTTGTCTTGCAGATGAACTTCCGGGGGAGTACAGGTTATGGCAGGGAGTTTTGGGAATCAAGCTTTAAGGAGTGGGGCAAGTCTATGCAGGATGATATCACCGATGGCGTCAATTGGCTCATTAAAAAGCGTATTGCTGATCCAGATCGTATTGCAATTTATGGGGGATCTTATGGGGGGTATGCAACTCTAGCAGGGGTTACGTTTACTCCAGACTTGTACGCCTGTGGTGTGGATTATGTGGGACCATCCAATATTTTCACCCTGTTAGCTTCCTTTCCACCTTATTGGGAGTTGTATCGTGAAATGTTCTACGAAATGGTGGGTGATCCCGAAGAGGATAAAGAGCTTTTAGAGGAAATATCACCCCTATTTCATGTGGATAACATCAAAGTTCCCCTCCTTATTGCTCAGGGTGCTAATGATCCCCGCGTAAAACAGGCAGAAGCAGATCAAATAGTTTCCGCTTTGCAAGAAAAGGGAATTGAGTACGAATACTTGCTAAAAGAGAACGAAGGTCATGGTTTTCGGAATGAAGAAAACCGGTTTGACTTTTATAGAGCAATGGAGAAATTTCTGGAGAAACATATTGGAGGGTAGAAGGATATCGTGAATAAAAAATACAAAAATGTGATGATGGCTCTGGTACTAGAAGAAGCGGAAGAACGTCTCATCCGTGAAGCAGCAGCTATTGTAGAAATGACCCATTGTAAATTAACGGTCGTTCATGTAAATGATCCTCATGCAGGTGAAATGAGTATGATGATGGATATGCCTGGTAAAGAAGTCAATGAAGAAAATGTACGAAATCTATTTCGTTCCTCTGGTTTCGATAAATTAGCTGAAAAAATAAAAGTAATCATTGTGGAGAGTAAAAATCCTGCGGTAGCTATTTCCGAAACAACGACAAATGCCGATCTCTTGATTTTAGGACACCGCAAAATGAATACTTTTAAATCCAAGTTCTTCGATTCAGTTGATGAAGGAATTGTAAACAATGTAGATTGTCCTATATTAGTTATTCCTAAAAATTAGGAAAGGAGTAGAGTTGTGGATAGAGAGATTCAAGGGAGTATTATAGGGCTAATTGTCATCGCCATGATTTTAGTTTTCAGTTTTACTCGTCAAACTGTTGTGGGCAGATGGTCCCTTAATAGTATTACTATTACATATAACTCCAAAAATGGTGAGGAAGGCAATGATGACATCGATTATAAATCCATTACCAGTCTTCCCGTAACTGAATATTCATTAAACATGATGCCGAATAATACCTTTGATGAAATGTGGGTTTCTGATTTGGGTGAAACTTCACGTGTAGCTGGAAAATGGACAATCGATGATAATGAAATCAATATCGTACAAACTATGAAAAATGGGCTGGAGGATGATGAAGTATATGATGTTCAAATAGAATTAGCCCCTACTGGAAATATGATTACCTGGAGTCGTGTCGCTGATTTGGACAATGATGGTGTAGCAGACGATCTATTCAAGTACGTTACCTATCGTAGTAAATAAGGAGGATCTAAATTGAATGTTTCATTGTTAACATCTTTTTTCCTATTAATGATACTTTTCTCTACTGGTTGTAATGATACATCTAACTGTGAAGATTGTGGAGGTTCATTGGATGAAGGATTCCTGTTCAAATATGTTGAAGCGACAGATATTCCTGATTTGACTGAAATAGAAGGAATTGATGTTGGAGCCTGCATCCGCTATAAACTTGCCGGAGAAGAATTCGATCTCGACAATGTAGCAGTAGTGGATGACTGCTGCTGTGAGACGTTAGGGTATTAATTTAACTTGAAGGGAAAAGTTATTTTTTATGCATTCCTGAAGTATTATGATAAAATCTTATAATGGAAATACTCCATAATGAAAAAGGCAGTCAACTTGACTGCCTTTTTCTATTATAAATATTATTAGCAGGGTTATTTTAAGTACACCATTTTTCTTACAGATCTGAACGATCCCATTTTCAAAACGTACAGGTAGGTTCCTGCACTTAAACCTGTAGCTTCGAATTGTATCTGATATGTACCTGCGACTTGGGTTCTATTCACCAGTGTAACCACTTCCCGACCTAATATATCGTACACTTTCAGACTTACAAATCCATCCTCAGGTAGTGTATAGGCGAGCGTTGTACTGGGATTGAAAGGATTGGGGTAGTTCTGGTCCAAAGCAAAGTCTGTTGGAATAACCTCAAACTCAGGCTCACTTGACCACGCCATACGTTTAGAGTTTCCACCGGTTCCAGAGAGATCAAAGAAACTGTCCAGAGTTAGATCAGCTTTCTTGTCTACTTTCACTTCTAAAGCCCAAAAGGCACCGGTAACTTCCGCTTCATTTTTAATTTCCAGTTTACTGTTTGGTGCATAGACGGAAGCAAAGATCTTGCCCTTCTTTTCAAACTTCACTTTATTCTCATCGTCATCATCACCAGATCCAATTCCAGCCACATAGAAAATAATGTCAGAAGCATCGATGGCAGACCCATCCGCTGGACCCAAGTAAGCCTCCTTACCGGTCTCCAAATCCTCTTCTATCCGGACTTCCGAAGCACTTTCTATTCGTAGTTTAGCCTTCTTCTTCAGCTTGATCTTTTGAACGTTATAGATACCCCCAGTGAAGGTCAGCTTGCCGTTATCTTTAACTTCTATTTTGCCATAATCTCCCGGTTCCAGATCGAGGGATTGGTTTTTACCCACGGTGATATTCTGGCTACCAGCCGGAGCCGACTTGAAGGGGGGAAGAGTGGTGAACAAAGGGACACTCAAGGGAGTAAATTCACTTCCGTTGATGTCTCCTTTATTGTCAAGTTCATTGAAATAGACATCGCTGTCGATTTCGGTATCTTTCTTAACCTGGATTCGATTTGCCTTCAAGGCATATCCTCCAGCAATGGTGACTTTCTTGTCCACCTTAAGCTCAAATGCGTCATCATCCTCGTCATCATCATCATCTTCATTTACAAGTACGTCATTGACCAACACATTACCGGAAAATACCTCTACTTCTTTTTTCAATTGAGCTCTGTTCAAGGCAAAGACAACGGTTTGTGCCAGATCCTCAACCACGTTAACAGTCACCGCAAAATCATCTTGGACACTTGCACCACAACTATCTTCCGCGGTAACCGTTACTACCGTTTCCCCGAAATCCACAGCTGAAACTGAAAGAACAGAACCTGATAATGCTGCAGAAGCTACATTATCGTCGGAATTGGATATTGAGAAACTCAATAAGTCCCCTTCTGCATCAGAAAAGACTGTATCCAGGTCTATCATTGCTGTAAGGTAACTATTACCGAAAGAGAGATCAAAATCAGCTACACCACTGGCTACTGATGGAGCAGAATTAGCATCAACTGTGACGACCACATCATCACTGGCTGTGCCTCCGTTGGCATCATCCACGGTTAATGTAAAAGTGTACGATCCTCCACCCAGCGATGTCGTGAAAGATGCGGCTGTTGAAACTTCTGAAATGCCGTCTGACCAGGAATAAGTGAGTACATCACCATCGGGATCAGAAGAATCTGAACCGTCCAACGTTACTGATAGGCTACCAATTACACAGTCAAATGACTGGTCTAAACCGGCGTTGGCTACTGGAGTCTGGTTGCTTACATTCTCAGCAGGTTGCAGTTCAAACCCTTGATCGGATATCATAGTTAATTCAACGCTATAATTTAATCCAACAATTCCACCCCAGTCTATTAATTGAACTGTAATTTCATTTAAACCCGTTTGCAGAGCTTGATTGACCGTCAGGTCTGGCACAGGACCCCCGCCCTGTCCTATAACATCGGCAACTTGAATACCATTTATTGAAACAATTCCTTCATTATCAGCCTTCAGTTGAAATGTCATAGTAGGATTTGAAAAAGTTGAGGGTATGTAAAACTGAATACGATAATCTGTTGTGGTATTAATTCCTACAGTATTATCAGGATCAAAGTTTACCCAAGAGTTAGTACCTGGGACAAATCCCCAAGGATGCCACCCCGTCAGGTAGGCTGGTCCCCAGGTCACTCCGCCATCTGTAGATGCATCAATATAGGGATCTATATCACCTATATTTCCATTTCCTCCCAGCAATGTAAGGGTTTGTACTGTAGGAATGGGAGGGGTAATCGTCTGACCATTAAGGACAACATTTGCACTCTGTAAGTTATTCCCTACTGGACAGTCATCAACCTGAGTGACAACAACCCGGTTTTCACCTGTAACGATGTAACTTGCTAAGTCTGAAGTTCCAGTGCCTCCGAGATAAACGTAACTCCCTGGAACGACAATGCCACTCGGATAATCCGAATTGAAAATTGTAACCCGACCACCATCATCTATACCCGAGAATGCAATGGTGAATGTTGTAACAGTTGTATTAAGAGGTACTGTCACGAATGTTTGAAAATACGTGTAGTCTACAGACGATAGGCAGTTGCCTGGAAGGATAGATGCTTCAGAAAACCCGATCGTTTCAGGATTTGGAGCAGGTTCCCAGTTGGGGTCGGTTGTAGGCGGGATAACAGCGTTGACGTATGCACTGTTCTCCCCATGAAACGATAGTGTAAAACCAAGGTAGGACCAACCCAAGCCCCTGTTCATCTCCCAAGGTGTTCTGCTTACGCTTTGTGCCTGTAAAAAACTCATGGTGCTCAATATTATTAGACACATTAGTATTAAATATCGAGATGTTTTCATTTCTCCCTCCTTATTTTAGTTATTGTGTATAAGATGTTGTTGATTCATTTAACTTCTTTACCAGTCTTGTCATGCTTTTCATGATCCTCAACGATAAACTTTTTTAGTATTTTTAATTCCGCTTTTGCCTTATCAATTTTTTTATCTTCTTCACTATTCAGAATAATTTCCCCCACATCAGGATTGAGTTTTTCCTTATGTTTTTGAGGTTTACTATTGTCTTTCATCATATTATTGCTTTTTTGTTTTCTGAGGCATGGTTCTCATTACCTGATTACATTTTAATACAAGCGATAGTGACTTTTACTATAAGGAAACCACTATACACCCTAATAAAACCACTATATTTTTCAAAATAATGAGACCTACGTTACAATAACTTGAATAGACAGGGGCTTTAAGTCATTCTGATGTAAGATTTTAACAGTTTAGTTTTAAAGAAAAATCTCATTGATCGAAAAATAAAAAAAGAGGGACTATACGGGGGAAATAGTAACCTGCTTATTAAATATCCTTAGTGGATCGTTAGTCGTAAGTAAATATGAAGACCTTAATATTGTTATGATAACTGTGAGATAAATTTATAGAGATTTTCTCCGGGTGCGAGTTTCAACTTTTTTCTTAATTGAGTGCGATATACTTCAATCGTTTTTACGGCAAGGTTGGTTAAGCTGGCAATGTCTTTTGTATTCAGGTTGAGCTTTAAGAATGCACAGATTTTCATCTCTCGAGAAGTTAGTTCAGGATAATTCTCAGTAAGAATCTTAAAAAAGTTTTGATGAACTTCTTGAAACCACAACTCGAATTCATCCCATTCATGACCTGAACTAATCTGATAATTCAGTTTAGTAAGGATATTTTTGATTCGTTTTTTATTATCATCATGACTTATCGAGTACAGGTTCTGAACCTCTTTAATGATATCAACTAATATTTCTCGATCATTGGCCATGTGCATGGCTTTAGTTGTTAATTCTTTATTTCTAGCTTCAAGATTTTCTTTTAACTTGTTTTCGAGTTCTTTTCTCTCAGTAATATCAGTCCAATATTCTATCATTTGAACAACATTGTCGTCAGAATCAAAAATAGGGAATGCATTAATTTCCGCATAGACTGTTTTTCCATGCAGATCTACGTATTGTCGCTCGTAAGTGACCAGCTGTTTGTTTTTCTTAACATCTGGTAGAGGACAATAGTGATTGGAATGATTGCAAGGTTCGTTATTATTAAAGAGTAGTGAATGACAAAACATTGCACCAGATTTTACTCTTTTCATGGCGGCTGAATTTTTTAGTACTGTTTCATATGTATTTGCATCAATTACATAAAATGGCTGGGAAAGTGATTCGATGACACTATTTAAAAATTGGTTTTGTCTTTCAATTTCTTTCTGATTATGCTGAATTTCTACGGTTCTTTCTAGTACCTGCCTTTCAAGGAGTGCTTTTTGTTTTTTTATCTGCTTCAGCCTTAATTGAATGGTAGTAAAGAAAAGGCCTAACAGTGCTAAAACATAAAAGGAATACGCCCACCATGTTTTCCAAAATGGGGGTATTATTTTGATAGGTAAGGATATACCTGTTTTATTCCAAATACCATCATGGTTTGTACCTTTGACTTTAAATGTATAATTACCAGCAGGTAAATGGGTGTAAGTCGCAAATCGTTTAGATGCGTCTGTATATATCCAATTAGGGTCATAACCTTCCATTTTATATGCATATTTATTTTTCTCTGGGGCGGTAAAGCTTAGTGCTGAAAAAATGAAAGTAAAATCCCTGTCTTTATAGGATAATATAAGTTCATCTGTCTCAGTAATATGACTGTGAAGTATTGTGCCGCTTTCTAATGTCTCTCCAATCGGAACTGATTTACTGAATATTGTTAAATCAGTCAAAACAATTTCTGGGGCGATACTGTCATTTTGAACTTTTTCTGGAAAAAAAGCGTTCAATCCCCCAATACCACCAAAAAACATTTCACCCGTCCAACTTTTATAATATGCTCCTGTGTTGAATTCATTATTTTGAAGCCCGTCGCGGATATCAAAATTTCTAAATGTCTCTTTTTCAGGATTAAACTTTGATATGCCATTATTAGTACTTAACCAAAGATTCTTTTTGGCATCCTCTAATATACCATATACCACATCGTTGGGGAGTCCATCTTTAACTGTGTAGTATTTAAATATTTGACTGTTATGATCGAATTTGTTCAATCCTCCGCTACTGGTACCAATCCAGATGATACCAGATTGGTCCTGATAAATACACTTGATGCGATTATTACTTATAGTATTGGTATTTTGGGGATCATGGGTATAACGGACAAACGTTTCTGAATGGTTGTCAAAACGGATTAAGCCGGATACTTCTGTTCCAAGCCATAAGAATCCATCCTGATCAATTATGATAGAATTGACCGTTATTTCACCCAAAAGAGAAGAATAATTAACGAAATGCCCGTTCTTCATATTTTCATAAGATAATTGAGAGAGACCTTCTTCTGATCCAATCCATAGATTGCCATTTTTATCTAATAGTAATTCAAATATGAAATCTCCAGGGAGATTCGACGGATGATTATTATCACCGTAATGGGTAAAAATTTCCAGTTCCGGGTTAAAATGGTACAGACCACCCCCTTCAGTTCCTACCCAAAGCATTCCGTCAATATCTCCAACGATAGAGTAAACATTTGTGTTTTGTAAACCATGGGGGTTTTCGGGATCAAATCCATAGTGAGTTGATTTGTAAGCTTTTCTATCAAACTTATCCAAGCCGCCGTAAGAACCAACCCAAAGGACACTGTCACGGCTTTCGTATATCGCTCGAATAATCGTACTGCTTAAGCTATTTGAATCAGTAGAAATATGGGTATAGTTTTTGAATTTTGGAGTAAGAGTAAATCGGGCTAATCCAGATCCATTCGTTCCAACCCAAATGAGATTAGCATTATCCCGATACAAGACGAGTATTCCACTCAAACTCAAACCAGATGAATTGTTTGAGTCATGTTGAATGTATTGATAAGATGTTGTTTTTGGATCAAAACGGAACATTCCTTTACCGCTTGCGCCAATCAAGAGAATTCCAGAATCGTCTTCTGTAATTGCAGTAACTTCTGTCAATTTCCCATCTAACAGAAGGGGAAAATTTATAAGTTTTTTAATTCTACGATCAAACAGGTTCAACCCTATATTGGCCCCGATCCAGAGGTTGTTATAACTATCTTCCCAAATATACTGAATCCGGTTTTGGTCAGGTGTGGTTTGGGTATTTCCAATGGATAGAAAATTTTCAAAACTTTTTGTTTTAGAATTATATTGGCTCAAACCTCCTTTTTCTGTACCGATCCAAAGAATATTGTTTTGATCTTTATACAAACACCGAATATGATCATCATTTAATTGATTTCCGGAAGAATGACTGATGTGAATAAATCGATTATTCTTAATATCAAATAATTCTAAGCCATCTCCCCAGGTTCCGATCCATAGCCTACCATTTTTCTCTTCAGAGATAGCCCAAATGCGATTATTTGACAAACTATTGGTATCGGCAGGGTCATGGCGGTAACTCACAAAAGTTTCTTTTTTTCTATTAAACCGATTGAGTCCTCCATTCTCAGTGCCTATCCAAAGTGTTCCAGATTTATCCTCATAGAGGCATCTAACGTAGTTATCAGAAATGGTGGTAGAATCAAAAGGATCATGTTTATAGATAGTAAAAGTATATCCATCATATTTATTTAACCCATCCTGGGTGCCAAACCACAGATACCCTTTGCTGTCTTGCAAGATAGAATGGACTGTACTTTGAGATAATCCTTCATCGATGTTAATATGATCAAATTTGATGGAGGGAGTCTGAGCATAGAGGGGAGTTAGGAGGATATTTCCACCTAGCTGGAATAAAATTAAACCTGAAATGATGAATTTGTCTAGTTTTCTCAATTTAGGGGGTGAGTTATGAACTGTTGTTTTAATGATTCAATAATTTACTTCTATCCCTAATAAAAACAAATAACAGTCCATTCAGGTTTGAGTAATAAGTTGGAGTCAGCAAATCTTTTTATTCTCAGCTGTAATGAAACTGAGGAAAAGTTATTTACTCTGAAACTGGGGAAACTGTTGAAATAAATATCTTTAAAAAGTAAAATTGGATAGCATTAAGAGCGCTTTTAACCAACAAGCCATGTGAAAAGGATAAATAGTGACCTTGAAACTATTTTTTACCTGCTTTGCTAACATGACAGAGAATTGATATCTCCTTAAATGAGTAAATCATTTGAACTTCGAATTTCTCTTAATAATCTCAATTTTCTATTCCAATCATAATGTAATCATCTGATCAAACTTATGAATACTAGTTGATTACATTGAAGATATCTGGTATCAACATTTATTTTATCATTTCAGTTTTATATAGTGTAAGTATATCTCAAGACAATTTCATCACTCAATCACAATCCGAAATAGATACCCTTAAGCAAACTATAGCTGATAAGGAACAGAATAAAGTTTCCCTCTACCATTTCGAGCAAAAGGATTCCACCAAAGAGATACTCATAAACCTTTCAGGAGAGGAAATTCCTACAATAGATATTGAAACCGCAACTCATGTTCTGGCTAAGCCCTGGTACAGGAATATTGACATTACTGGATTTGGAGGAACTGGTTTTCTGGATACAGGTGAAAAAGGAACCAGGCCTTACGGTGGGTTTCTAATTAAAGAAGCCTCTCTTTTCTTAGAGGGCGATGTTTGGGAGGATGTTACTTATTATCTTGAAATTCAAACAAACCGACTGGGAAAGGATAGCACTTTATTCATTCGTACCGGAGAGGTTTATATTCATTTCTATGATGTTTTCAGGCAAATGGATCGGAGTTCAGTTGGACTTAAAATAGGAAGAATTGATGTTCCTTTCGGAGAAGAATACCTTTGGCAGGATGCCTCAGAGAATCCCTTAATTTCCAATTCTGCCGCATATCCTTATGGATTTGATGAAGGTATATTAATATACGGAAAGCTTTCAGGTCTTGGATGGATAATAGCTGTAACGGATGGTACTCAGGTACGAAGTTATGATGATCATTCAGACAAAGCATTCAATGTTAAAGTCTATGGGAATCTAAGGAAGGGACTTTATCTTAGTGCAAGCTTTATGGACAATGGTGAAGCCGGTATTAGTGCTGTCGAGTTTGGGGGTAGTCACTTTGAACCCGTAGGAGTAACTTATCAATCGAGTGCTGGCGTCTCCATTAGTGAAACGATAAGAGCACGGCTTTATGAAATAGATGTCCAGTATAGTATGGGAGAATCAATTGAATTTGTTCATTTATATTCGTCATTTGGAAAAGCATTCTTGATAGACAGTGATGAATCTTTCAGCCGGGATTGGAATTGGTTTGTGTTGGAACCATTTTTAAGTATTTATCAAAAAGGTTATTTTGTTGCCAGATACAGTGAGATTGGTACCTATGATTCAAAAAGTGGTTACCATTTTGAAGGTAAAACTACAGCAGGTGGGAAAGATGCTTTTGGTTATGATATTAAACGATTCAGAAGGTTGTCCTGGGGACTGGGCTGGAAGCCTAACCCACATGTAACTTTTAAATTGGAAGTTGGTCGAGATTGGTTTGATTTAATTGATCAATCGATTATTGATCCTCATAATAACAAAAGAAAGCTGATAGGGTTTGAAGTCGTAGCTCAATTTTAATATAGAATAAATGAGTCTATCTCCTAAAAAACATCCAGTTATTACTTTTACATTAAGTATAGCTTTAAGTTTTTCTATCTGTATATCGTCTCAAGTTGAAGAGCTCCAAGAAAGTAATATCAACCCTATTATGTTACAATTAAGTAATTCTATCATTGGAATACAGAAGGCTTTGACGAGAAGCGATAGAGAGGCGTTAATACCATATATAAACATAATGGTTAGTGCTACCAATGAAATAGACATATTAGAGCCCCAGATTAATAAAAACCTGATGGATATATTCGACAATTATCGTAAAGATATTAAACAACTTGCTTCAGATTTGAAATCCACTGTTAAGTCGAAATCCTTAAAGCAGGTGCATCTTGTTGTGAAAGAAATTCGGAAGACTTGTATTAGCTGCCATGTAATATTTCGGGAATTTACAAGTGACTACGATTTATTTCCCAGCATAGGAAATATTATTACAGGAAAAGTTAAGATTATCAAATATGATGGAAAAGCAAGATCGGATCTATCTGATGTAGTTGTTTTCATAGATCGAGTGTACAACCAAAAGACACAGATGATTACCAGAGATTACCCTTCGGTTTCACAAAAGGACCGTAAATTTGATCCCCGGGTACTTCCCATTCTAAAGGGGACTACAGTAGAATTTCCTAATGATGACTTAATATTTCACAATGTATTCTCTCTTTCAAAATGTAAACCATTTGATTTAGATGTCTACCCACCAGGAACGTCTAAATACGTGACTTTCGATAAAACTGGTTGGGTGAAAGTTTATTGTAACATTCATCCTCAAATGGTATCTCATATAATTGTTCTTGATAATTCTTATTTCTCTATAACAAACAGGAGTGGTTTGTTTGTTATCCCAGATGTTCCCGATGGCGAATATACTTTAAGGGTCTGGTACGAATTTGGATCCGATATACATAGAGAAATACAGTTGTCTGGACCTTCATTATTCAATACTTCCTTCTTAATAAATGAGGATAAGAAATTTATCCAGCATAGAAATAAGTTCGGTAAACCCTATCGTGGGAAGTACAAATGATTAAGGCAACAATAAGAGTTAAGTACTTTCTTGCTATTTTTGTGGTTTCCTTTATCTTCATTCTGATATCAGTAATTGTTATGAATATTTTTCTTTCCCGATTGGCCATGAATGAAATTACTCAAGGTCTGCGAAGTGGAGTATTAGCCTTTGAGCGTTTTGCCGCACTTAGAGATGATTTGTTAGCAAATCAGGCCAGATCTATATCCCAAACTCCCCACCTGAAAGCTGTTATGAACATTCCAGATGTGGATTCTAAAACAGTTTATTACACTGCTAGAGAACTCTATGATATTAACAATATAGATTTAATGCTTTTAATTGATGATGAAGGAAAACTTATTGCAGATGCAGAAGATACACTCAATTATGGTAGTGATATGACTTCATTCCCAGGTGTTTTGAATGGATTAGATGGTATAGAGTATAATGGTATATACAGCTATAAAGGTGACCTTTATTTGGTTGCTCTTACCCCTGTTGTAATTGGTAAACAGTTACTGGGATTATTGATTATAGGGGATCGAATTGATTCTACAACAGCAGAGGATATTCGAGAATTCACCGGTAGGGATGTCTTGTTAGTTTACTCTCAAATGATTATTTCACAATCTAACCAAAACAAGGCATTTTTATCCGTAAACCAGAATGAGTTGACAACACTGTTGGACCACTTTCAAACATTTAATTCCCCATTTTATTGTACTTTAGGAGAAAAAGACTGTTTAGCTGTTGTCATATCCCTCAAAAGTTCAGGTGGATATACAGTATTATTCAGAGCTCTTGATGAAGTGAACAGTGTTTTGACGGTTGCTAAGATCTCATTATTGGGAGCTGGAGGAGCCACCATTCTTTTAGCAGCAATATTAAGTTTCTGGCTTTCAGCTCGGGTCAGTAGACCCATTCTAAATCTGAGGGATGCAGTCAGACAATTTGGAGCGGGAAAACTTGATCAGCGTATTACTGTGCCTTCACAAGATGAGCTGGGACAGTTATCGAGCGCCTTTAATAAAATGGCCGAAGATATTCACTCTGCCAGAAAAGCTTTAGAATCAGAAAGAGACTATGTTCACAGTATTCTGCATTCCATGATTGAAATGCTGATTGTACTTAATCCTGATGGAAAAATTCGTGCAGTCAATCAAGCAGCAGTGAAGTCACTTCATTATTCGGAAAGTGAGCTGGTTGGAAGATCTTTTCAAACTATCATCTATTCCGCCAGGGAAGCTTCAGAAAAAAAACCTCTAAAGGACATTTGGGAGACTCTCATTAAGAATCGCTTCGTGCGTGATATTGAAGGAGTACTCCTATCAAAAGAAAATAGAGAGATCCCGGTGATCATCTCATGTTCGGTTATGAGTGATAATCAGGATAGAATCCAAGGTGTTGTTTGCGTTGCTCAAGATATTAGTGTAAGAATAGAGGCTGAGAAAGACATTCGTAAGTTGTCCGTGGCAGTAGAGCAGAGCCCAAGTGCAGTTGTGATTACTGATATTGATGGAAATATTAATTATGTAAATCCCAAATTCGAAAAAGTATCAGGATATATGGCTGAGGAGGTGTTAGGAAAGAATCCTCGGATTCTAAAATCGGGTAAGCAGCCACGGGAGTATTACAAGGAACTATGGGATACTATTAAATCTGGGAAAGAATGGCGGGGAGAATTCTGTAACCGTAAAAAGAATGGTGACATATTCTGGGTTCATGCATATGTTTCACCCATCATTGATGGGGAAGGTAATATCACTAATTTTCTTTCTGTTCAGGAAGATATTACTGAGCGCAAACGATCGGAAAAACTTCTGGAGAATTCTCAAAAACAGTTACAAGCCTTATCATCCCACATACAACGCTTACAGGAGGACGAGCGAGCCCGGATTGCCCGAGAAATTCACGATCAATTGGGACAATCATTAACTGGTATGAAGATGGATCTAGCCTGGTTGAAAGATGAACTACCTGAAAAATACAAACCCCTGATTGATAGTATTATAGATCTGGCGAATTCAACAATGACTTCGGTACGTAAGATTTCCACCCAGTTAAGACCTGGAGTTTTGGATGATTTAGGTTTGATGGCGGCAATTGATTGGCAGGTAGAAGAATTTCAAGAACGATCTGGAATAGAATGCGACTTACGTATCGATTCAGAAGATATTACTATTGATCACGATAGGTCTACGGCAATATTCAGGATTTTACAGGAAGCTTTGACGAACGTGCTGCGACACGCAGACGCTAGCAAAGTGATAATTTCTTTGAGTGTGAAAGATGGGATACTACAGATGAAAGTTGTTGATAATGGAAAAGGAATACATAAGACTCAAGTTAACGATAGAAAATCTTTAGGATTACTTGGCATGAAAGAGCGCCTTCTTCCCTGGGGCGGTAGGTTTAAGATTGGTAGTGTCAATGGTTCTGGGACAATTGTGAATGTATGGTTACCTCTAATAAATGAGCAATCTACTCCTGAAGTGAAGGTTTAATATTCAAAATGATGATAATATTGAGTTATTTTACTATTGAGGATATAGTCTGGTATGATTAGGATATTTGTTTTGGATGATCATGCTATAATCCGAGAAGGATTACAACGCATTATCTCAAAGACCAATGATATAAAAATTGTAGGAGAAGCCGGGGATGCCAAAGAAATTATCAAGAAGGTAGTGAATCGTGAATGGAAAGTGGATATAGTACTACTGGATATCACACTTCCTGGCAGAAGCGGTATAGAAGTGATGAATGAACTAAAAGCCATTAGACCCGAGTTACGTTTCCTTGTTCTTAGTATACATCCCGAAGATCAGTATGCAATTAGGGCTCTCAGATCAGGTGCTTCAGGGTATATGACGAAGGATAGCGCACCTGAACAATTAGTCGGAGCTATTCGAAAAATCTTTTCAGGAGGAAAGTATATCAGTCCCAGTCTTGCTGAGAGACTGGCCAGTTATGTTCGACAAGATTATGATAGACCTGTTCATGAAACCCTTTCCAACCGGGAATTTCAGGTAATGTGCATGATTGCTTCTGGGAAGACAGTCTCTGAAATTGCTAAAGAATTGACTCTAAGCGTAAAAACTATCAGTGCTTATAGATCTAAAGTATTAGAAAAAATGAACATGAAAACAAATGCTCAACTGACTTTGTATGTTCTTCAGAAGAAACTGACAGATTGGTCAGCTGTATAGTAGAGAATTCTCTTACAATATATCCATAAATTATAAGACAAAATCCTTAGTTAAAAGTAGGTACAGTCTTATGTAAAAAATCGGATACGTCTGATTTTCAATACTAAACTCTTAGCGTACATTATCCTAGAAGCTCTTTTCCAGCTAAAGTACATACAAAATGAGATTGATTGCTATGAAATCACATAATGAAAGTAATAGTTGTAGATGATTCAGAAATCGTCCGGAAGAGAATAGATAACATGTTGTCAAAACTGGAAGGAGTTGAAAACGTATTTGTCGTGAGTAGTCGTAACGAAGCCATTGCAATGCTTGGAAAACGAAAGTTAGATGTGGCTATCATCGATATTCACCTCCCTGAGGGTAGTGGAATAGAACTCTTGAAGTATATCAAAAAATATTTTCTGAATATGAAGGTAATTATGCTCTGTAATTCCGCTTTAATCCAATATCGTAAAATATGTTATGAAAGCGGTGCTGACTTCTTTTTCGACAAATCATCTGAATTCGAGGAAGTAAGTAAGCTCCTTCTTCGGATAAGTGATACAAAACCCCAAAACTCAACTTAATTGAAAGGAGTTCATACCATGAAATGGAAATATCAAAAGCCCCTAGGTTTTTTAATAGTCTCGTTGAGTTTATTCTATGGTTGTGAAGGACCTCAAGGACCAGCAGGCGAACCTGGAGCTAACGGTAGTGATGGTGTCGATGCTACTGCACTACCACCCGCTAACACTTTTTTCAGTTTAGCTGTAAATAATAATGCTGGAGATATGCAATTTGGATCATTTGTCAATTATTTGGCTTTCGATTCAATCGATGCTGAGATTTCAGTAAATTATCCTGATGCTCCTCAGGTAGTGTCCTATAAAACCCCTTTACCTCCAGAAATTGACGGTACTGAAGCCGAAGGTGAATGGATAGGAAGTGGAGCTACTATCTCCCTCGAACTGATCGAGGAATTTGAGAAATATGATGGAATAGATCCACCAGGTGTAACCTCGGTAAATGTTAAGGCCATGTATGATGAGTTATATGTTTACTTTCAGCTTTCATGGAATGATGCTGATGAAAGTGATGAATTAAGCAAACTTGAATATAATAGTGCGACTGGTTGGAGTAGTTCAGGGAATGAGGATCGATTTTACTTTCATTGGCCAATTACTGGCTTTCCCGACACTGATTTTGCCGATGGGAATGGCTGTGATGCCTTCTGTCATTTCGACACTAATGCCGCTAATGGAAAAGGTTATATGTTTACAGAATTTCCAGATCAGTTAGTAGATACCTGGCAATGGAAAGCTTGTCGTTCCAATCCTAAAGGCTACGTTCATGATAAACACTTGATTTACCAGGATGAAGCTAATTTAGTTGACTTAACAACTAAATGGAGTGGACGTAAGGGAGATCAGGGGAATGATCCCTATATTGAAAATAAATTACAAAGTACTGGGTTTCCTAAATATATGCACATCAATGATCCCAATGCTAACGCCGGTTATCCGTCATTCACATATGAAATGATACCCTTCGATACGTCTGCTTTATTTAATGATGGGGCGACGATTCCAGGGATTTTTCTGAGAGATCCGAACGGAAGCGGAGCTGATGTCCATGCAAAGGGTATATATTCCGATAACGGTTGGGTTGTTGAACTCAAACGTCTTCGAAATACTGGTCATGGTGATGATCATCAGTTTCTTCCAGAATAATCATTCTGTAAAATTAGTAGAATATGGAAATGCTAATTATGAATCCTAATAACGGGGAATGGGGAAAACGCGAATAGCGGTTTTAAGCTATTTATACACGGTAGGGGCATTCTGTGTATTTGGGTTTTTATCTGCCCAGAATGTCCCTTATTCTAATTTCCTAAGTGGTGAAAATACTTATATTTCCTATTGTGCACCATGTCATGGAGTTAGGGGTGATGGCCACAGCCCGGCGGCAAGAGCAATGTCTCCATCTCCCCGAGATTTTTCCTCAGGATTGTACAAATTCAGGTCGACCCTATCAGGATCTTTACCTACCGATGATGATTTAATATTGTCTATAAGTAACGGACTACCAGGCACTTGGATGCCTAGTTGGAAAGGTGTTCTTTCTGATGAGCAAATTGAAGACGTAACTGCTTATATAAAAACTCTCTTGAACAGTGAGCAGAAGTGGAAACAATCGGAGTCTCTACCCTCACTTTCATATAACCCTCCTTTGGCTTCATCAGAATTATTGAGGGATGGTAGAGGATTTTATCTGTTACTTGAATGCTGGACTTGTCATGGTTTGGATGGAAAAGGAAATGGACCCTCAGCAATGGCTTTGAAAGATAGTAAAAACAAGCCAATTAAACCTACAAACTTAACGGAGAAAAAATATCGTGCAGGTACTTCAGTTACAAATATTCGAAAAACGATTCTGACTGGTCTTACAGGTACACCGATGCCAAGCTACAAGGATCTTTTCCTTTTGGCTAAGGAGGATATTAATGAAATAGAGTTTTCGAAAGATTTACCACACTCCAGTAGAGAGATTTTTCACAGTTTTGTTTCACAACTTCCTTCAAATACTGAATTGAACAGTCTGACTGAAGAAATGATTACAGAACTTTCAATCAGGAATGAGTGGGCATTAGCATATTATGTACGTTCTCTAATAAAGAAAGAAAGTTGGTACGATTGGTTGTTTAGATCTAATCCAGAGGATGTACAACTTTCTGAATAGTAAGATTAATCTTTTTCTCTTTACAACATGTTTAATATTCTTGATTACATGTGTAGGTGATGGTGTAGGTCTGGATGAGTTTGGAAATCCTATCGCTCCTGAAGATTCGACAGATTCTACGGGTAATGGTGATAATGGTTCAACAGGTCTGAGAGCAACGCTTAGTAGCATTCAGACGAATATATTTGATCAAATCTGTGCTGTCAAGTGTCATAAATCACCCCGGCCTAAAAAGAATCTTAATTTGGAGACGGGAAAAGCTTATGATAATCTTGTAGATATTCCGAGTAAAGAGATACCGGCAATGATGCGTGTTCTGCCAGAAGATTCAGAAAATAGCTATATCATCTGGAAATTAGAGGGGCGTGATGGTATAAATGGGAAGCAAATGCCTCTGAATCAGACACCCTTAGAAGATAATCAGATTCAGGTTATCCGAGATTGGATCGATGCAGGAGCATTGCCATGAAATGGAGAATAATGAAAATTATCTTCGTCTTTTTCATCCTATTACACATCCGATCAATTTATGCTGAACCGTACATTGCCATTCGTACCGGATTTAAATGCAGTCAATGTCATGTAAATTTAACTGGAGGCGGGAAACGAACTGACTTAGGGAACATTTTCACTTTAAAATTTCTTCCCTTTCATTTCATAAAAACATCCCAACCTGTGATATTTTCTCCACAGCTTTCCCGTACTGTCTCTGTTGGTGCTAATCTGCGTATTTATAACTCAATTACCTATGGATATATCGATACGTCTGGAATACTGACTCCAGATGATTATTTATTAGACATAACCGAGGGTAATATTTACATGGAAGTCAGATTGATACCGGAAGTATTGACGCTATACTTTGATCAGATGGTAAGTCCTAACCCCGGTAATAGAGAAGCCTTTGGTATTTTACAAGGTCTACCATTTAATGGATACATTAAAACCGGTAAAATTCTCCTTCCTTATGGACTGAGGCTATGGGATGATAATGTCTTTATCAGGGAAGCAACAGGTTTCAACTACTCATCACCAGAATTAGCTGGAGAAATGGGATTTGAACCTGGAAATTTCTCGATAAGTTCTGCTATTACAAGCGATCAGTTTTCTGGTCTAGCTTATTGGATTCGAAAACATGGAAGAGTTGGATTCTCTTGGCAAAAAGCGACTGATGGGTCGAAACTTTTTATGTTAGGTTCTTTTGTGGGTTTCCATGCAGGTCGATTTACTTTTCTGAGTGAATTGGATCGTATTCAATTTTCTAACATAAAACAGCAGGTCTATTTTGCGGAGTTGGATTTTTTATTGGTTCGTGGTAGTAATTTCAAGTTATCATACAATCTACTCGATAGAAACCTTAATGTACCTATAGATCGAGATGGACAGGAAAGAATTACCCTGGGATGGGAAGTCTTTCCGATTCAATTTTTTCAATTTTCAATATATTATCATTTTAATCGCTTTATTCCACAAAATATCTCTTTAAATCGAGATATGTTGGAGATAGAATTACATTTTTTCTTTTGAAAAGAATATGAATTGAGTTATTTAAAAAGTCCATTTATTATGATATAAATATTGGTTAAATCCTAAATGAAGATAGAGTGTATTGATCTTAACTGAAATATTTTCATTTAATTTTCCAGAGTCTTTCAAAAAGTTAAACTTAAAGATAGTTCATATTCCTCAGGATAGAATGTTAAATGGATGTATATCAAAAGTTGTGGTGATTTTGTTATCGTATGGAACACAAGACAAGT
>JBHHUM010000083.1:0-9244 GCA_046861645.1 Fidelibacterota bacterium
GCGGAGAGGGAGGGATTCGAACCCTCGGTAGAGCTTTTAACCCTACACCCACTTAGCAGGCGGGCGCCTTCAGCCAGCTCGGCCACCTCTCCAGATCGTGATTTAGGAATCAAATTATGCGTACTGATTAGCTCATAAAAACCGTGGAATTGTTCGAGAATTTATCCTGAGTATGTGTGGTTATCAACGAGAAACTATTTAATTATTGATAACCTTCTGACTCCAAATCTTCTAATATCAAATTAGTTTCAAATGTGTTGAGGTAGAGACTATATACGAAAATCAATTGAATATCGTAGTACAGAGTTTCACTCGGATTCACGACGGATATCGGCTCCTAACCCTTTGAGCTTTTCTTCGATCCGTTCATAACCACGATCTATATGGTACACTCTGGAAATGTCTGTTCTCCCATTAGCAGCCAGTCCTGCAAGAATCAGGGAAGCGCTGGCACGGATATCTGTGGACATAACTGGTGCACCTTTGAGTACTTTCCTACCAGCTACTACCGCTACATTATCGGTGAGGGATACTCTTGCACCCAGCCTACCTAATTCAGCCACATGGGTAAAGCGGTCGTGATAGACCGTATCAGTAATTATCGAGGTTCCCTCAGCTATGCTCATCAAAGCCATCCATTGAGCTTGAACATCTGTAGGAAATCCGGGATAGACAGCTGTGGAGACATCAACAGGAATGATAGAACCTATTTTCCTTACCGTTACCTGATCATCATCGACAGTTATTTCTTGACCACTTAAACGCAGTTTTTCGAAAATAGTTGTTAAATGATCTGGATTAACACCCTTTACAGTGACTCTATCTCCTACCATTGCTCCAGCAATCAAAAATGTCGCCGCTTCAATACGATCAGGAATAACTTCGAAATCAGCAGGGTGAAGTTTTTCCATCCCCTCAATAGAAAGGGTTGCAGAACCTGTTCCAACAATATTAGCACCCATTGCTTGTAGAAAATGACAGAGACAAGCAATTTCAGGCTCTCGAGCCGCATTTCTTATGACACTTCTTCCCTCTGCAAGAACTGCAGCCATCACCGCATTACCAGTAGCCCCAACTGAAGGAAAATCAAAGGTAATTTCTGCCCCCTGTAGCCGGTCTGTATTAGTGATTACATATCCCTCATCAAGTTGAATATCTGCTCCCATTGCTTTGAGTGATGATAGATGAAAATTAACTGGTCTAGGACCCCACGCACAACCTCCAGGTAAAGAAACTTTGGCATGACCAAAGCGTGCTGTAAGGGGTCCTAATACGTAGAATGAAGCTCGCATCGTTTTTACCAAATCGTAGGGAGCTTCAGGATTTGACGCTTGCCTGGTATCTATATATAATTCATTATTTTCAAATTTACCACTAACACCAATCAATTTCAGCAATCTAAGCATGGTTCGAGTATCTCGCAGATCAGGTACTTTACTAATTCGGTACTCGCCTGGAGCTAAAAGAGTCGCTACCATTACGGGGAGCACGGCATTTTTCGCTCCGCTGATAGGGATTATTCCATCAAGCTTTTTCTGTCCATGTATGACCAGCTTATCCATCATATTACCCTTTTAGTATTTTCCATTTCTTGGTAACAAAAGTAGATACGCTTAATCCGAATAAAAGTCCCAGAGTATCTGCTATCCAATCGTAAAAACTGGGAATTCTCTTCGGGATCATCGACTGCCATAATTCATCTACCCCTGCAAAAAGAGAACCGACCAACATGATGTATAACACCACTTTAATGCCTCGTTGTTCCACACTTCCTTGTAAAAGAACACCTAAAATTGCATACTCGGTGAAGTGAATAACTTTATCCCACTTGGCAATAAGAGTTGATTGGGTAGAAATCGAGGAAAGACCAAGGATTAAAAGACAATAGAAAATAGTAATTACACGAAACTTATTTACGTTCATAGGCAATAAGAATAGACGGCAGGATACTTAACAAATCTCCAGCAATAAGCCCCCTAAATCCATGAGTTGAAAGAAGTTTGTCAGCTGCCTTGCCGTGAATGAAAACACCTATCCTGGCTGCTTCAGCTGGTCTTAAACCTTGTGCCAAAAAGGATCCAATCACTCCGGATAATACGTCTCCCGAACCACCTGTTGCCAAACCCTGATGTCCAGAAATATTTGCCGTAACCGATCCATCAGTAGCCACAAGAGTTGGAGCACCTTTGAGAACAAACGTCCCTCCGATTTCCTTCCAGCCTTTGAGGACAAAATCAAATGGATCGGTTGAAACGATGTCCTTCTTTACCTGGAAAAGTTGCGCCGCTTCACCGTAATGAGGTGTAATTACAAAGCTGCTCTTTAGCTTGTTGAACAGATTTAGATCCTCGTGAAAGAGTTTAAGCGCGTCAGCGTCGATCACCATCGGCTTATCACATTTGTTTATGACCTCTTTGGCGAAATCTAATGATTCCTTCTCAGTTCCCAGCCCTGGACCTATGATTAAGGCATCACACCACTTCAATTTTTCCTCGATCATTCTCAAATCAGCTAAACGGAACTGACCACTGCCACCATCTGCTAAGGGAGTAGTAATGACTTCAGTTAATTTAGATTCGTAGATAAAATTTAACGATGCCGGCACAGCAGCGATTACTAATCCAGCACCGGTACGTAATGCAGCCTCTGCAGCGAGACACCCTGCCCCTGTAAATCCTCTAGAACCCGCGATTACCAGCACCTTTCCTTGACGATGTTTGTAGGTATGGGGTTCTGGGGTAGTAAGGTACTGTTGAGCTAAAGATTGTTTGAAGAGTTCTTTTTGACTTTCTAAAACGTTAAAAGCTCTCTCTGGATAACCAATGTCAGCAACAACAATTTCACCTGCTAATGACGCACCCGGCTCCAATACCAATCCCTGCTTGAGAAAACCCATAGTAACGGTACAGTCAGCTTTGACTGCTAGGCCAGATATCTGTCCATTATCTCCATTTACACCAGAAGGGATATCAACAGCTAATACTGGCACATCAGCACTATTTATTGCTTGAATCCAAGATGCCTTGTCCTCGCGAACCTGACCTTTAATCCCTGTCCCTAAAAGAGCATCGAGGATCAAATCATAATCGGAAAAAGGTACTTCTCCCGGATTAGTCAAATAGTCCATTGCTAGCCCTTTTTCAATACAACGATCATGAAAAATCCTGGCATCTCCAGTTATCTCTTGGATAGCTACTGTAGAAACTACATTACAGTTAAATCCTTCAGCTACCAAAAGCTCAGCCGCTGCATAGCCATCACCACCATTATTTCCCTTTCCACAGAGAACTATGATACTTTTACTCCCCTCTGAAGTAAATATTTTTCTCACTTTTTCCGCTATAGCTGCTCCAGCATTCTGCATCAATATTTCACCTTTAACACCCAAATTCTGGGAGGTATGGTGATCAACAGCTCGAGCTTCCTGAGTAGAAAGAATTCTCATGCTAATGATGCTAAAGCAACAGCAATGGCGTAATTTTCCGTATGTGAAATAGAAACTTCAACATGATAATGCTTTGACAAATTAGAATGTAAGAAAACTTGGGGAGGCCCATCCTGGTTACGTTTGATCTCTATTGAATTTAAAGGAAGAGGACTTTTTTCACCTAAAGAGAGGAGCGCTTTCTTTACCGCTTCTTTAGCTGCAAATCGACCAGCATAATGAATATAAGGTGAGGAGCGATTTTTACACCATCTTACTTCCTCCTCAGTAAATAGATGTCTATAAAATCGAGAACCGTAGTCCTCAGCTAATTTTTGTAATCGTTGAACGGATACTATGTCCGTCCCAATGGTTTTCTTATCCATTAAGGGATTTTATTATGCCGACGATTTCATAAATATTGTCCACATCCCAATCAGCTCCAGATTCAACTGTTCCAAAAGTGTCGCCATATTTGGCATAAATAGTTTTTATTCCCAATTGGGAGGCACCAATCATATCCCGTTCAGGCCAATCACCCACCATTAAGGCTTCGTCAGCTTTTATATCTAAGTTATCCAACACCATGTGGAAACCTCTTGGTGAAGGCTTCCGCTCTCCAATATCATCAAAAGTCAGAATCAGATCAAATACATGGTGGAGATTTAAATAATAGATACGCATCCAAGCTTCACGACTTGGGGCATCAGATACTACCGCCAATTTAATACCCATTTTTGCCAGTGTTATCAGAGTCCTCTGTACATCAGGATAGAGTAGCAGACTTGCTTCCCTTGCTCGCCGGTAAGCAACTATAGCTGCTGCTAAGTATTTATAATCCACTTCACCTGTCTTCTCTTTAAGAAAAATGTTAAAAATCTGTTGATTCTCCCATCCAGTTTCCTGGTATAGTTCAATTATTCGTTCATAGCTCGGTTTTTCCTCTATATCTAACCCGGCTTCTATCATAGCATGCACTGCAGCAGAAATGGCACTTTCTTTCATTTTGATAAAATCGAGAAGAGTATTATCAAGGTCAAATATGACTGCTTTAATCATACGTTTAGAAAATACCTGTACAAATCCAGATTGACAACATTTTCAGAGGTGCCAACTCAAGGAGTTTAGTTCATATAACTGTTAATCGGATTTCTTTGGATTATCGATCTTGTCGATTTCTATTTCGGCCAATTTACGCCAAACCCGATCCTTACGAGCTTTGTTAAAGGCTTTTTTGGCTAAAGTATCATTACCGAGACACTTTTCTGCTAAACCTAAATAAAAAAGAGCATGAGCATAATTCTTCTTTATTTCCAGGGCTTCATGAGCGGCATCTTTGGCATCAAAACATTCCTCTATAGCTTGATTAGCTTCAGCAAGCATGGACCATGCTCTATAAGAACGATCATTCAGACGAGTTGCTGTTTTGAGTGTCTGAACAGCATCTTCGTAACTCTCTTTCTTAAGGAGTAGATTTCCCAAATTTTCATAAGCTAAAGCATAAGAAGGATTGGCTTGTATAGCGTTATTATATTCTTTTTCAGCTTCCTCTAAATTATACTCACTCAGGTAGATATTTCCCTTTTCATTGTAAGCTTTGTAATTGAGAGAATCAACCTCTGTTGCAGTATCAAGCGCTTGTAGTGCTAAATCAATATCACCCACTCTTTTATAAGATTTGCCTAAAGCATACCATCCTTTAGAATAATTCGGCTCTAACTCGATTGCCTTTTTGTAATTTACTATAGCAAGTTCAAAATCACCCTGTTTAGTTGCTACATATCCTAATTGAAAGTAACTCCTGAAGTAATTTGGTCTAAGTTCAAGAACTGCATTATATAACTTTTTAGCTTCTTCATGATCGCCTCTAAGAACAAGCTGGTTGGCCTGCTTATATTTTTTCGTTGCCAGGATATCCAGATATTTTTCAGCTTCCAGATAATTTGGATCCAACTCCAAGGCCTGATAAAGATACCCCACAGCTTCAGTTATTTCCTCTTCACGACTCGCCGCCACTCCCATATAATAGAGTGCTTTAGGAGCAAAAGAACGATGTTCCTCAGTAATCTTTTTGAATTCTTCAATTGCTCCATAATAATCACCATTATCAAATGTTCGCTTAGCCATACTGAAGGCTGAAGCAATGTTATTTATTCGCTCGAATTCATCTCGATAATTCTGATTAGTTTTATCAGCCTCTATAGCCTTACTGAGATGTTTCCGTGAGTTATCTAAATCATAACGAGCAAAGTAGATCTGACTCAAAAGAAAATGAGATTCATGATAGGTATTATCCGCCTCTATTACAATCTTAAGCTTGGCCTCAGCTGAATCCAATTCACCCGCTTCTAATAAAGCTCTACCTTCTTCTTGCAGCTTATCAATATTCTGACCAAAAGCCGGAACAGATAATATGATTAACAAAATTGCTAAATATGTATGAAGTTTTTCCGTCATAGCTCTCCTATGTTTATGTGCCGAAGGCGGGACTCGAACCCGCACGTCCGTTAGGACACTGCCCCCTCAAGACAGCGTGTCTACCAGTTCCACCACTTCGGCTGGGTTGCAAAGTTACTCTCCTGAGGGTTCTGTTTCTGCTTGAGTATCTGAGATAATCTCAGTTGCTGGAATCCATTGACCACTTTCTTGAGATTTTTCCTGTACGACAGATTTACTCACCTTGGGAGTACCCCATAAGCCAATGACGATAGCTAATACCATAAAAGCAATAGCCAGACCTACTGTCACTTTGCTCAGAAAACTTCCGGCACCCCGTCCTCCAAAAACTGCCATCGATGCTGATCCACCAAAAGTTCCTGCTAATCCTCCCCCTTTACTCGATTGCATTAATATAACCACAATTAGAAGAATACTCACTAGAACATGAAGTATGATTAATAATATGTACATTTACTTTTCCTTAATTATTCATAGTATTTAATGATAGTTTGCGTAATTGCTAGAAAATTATCTACTGATAGACTGGCACCTCCTACTAGGAATCCATCAACTCCTTTAATCTTAATTAATTCAGCAGCGTTATCAGGCTTTACACTACCTCCATAGAGAATCCTAATTTCCTCACCAAGTTTCCTGTTCACATCTACCAAAAAGTCCCGGATAATACCGTGTGCCTCCTCAATTTGAGCAGCCTCGGCGGTTATTCCTGTACCAATCGCCCAGACAGGCTCGTAGGCGATTATTCCTCCAAGAAAAGCATTTTCATCAACACGAGAAACAACTGTGTCCAACTGTCTTCTTAATATTTCCGAGGTTTTACCAACCTGACGTTGCTCTAATGTCTCGCCTAAACAAAGAATTGGTTTAAGATCAGCGGCAACTACAGCAGAAAATTTTCTTGCTACCATTTTATCTGTTTCACCGAAGACATGTCGCCGCTCGGAATGCCCTACTATCACCCAATCAGCACCACAATCCAAGACCATCTCTGGGGAAACCTCTCCCGTAAAAGGTCCCTCTTTCTCCCAATGACAATTCTGAGCTCCTAACTGAAAACCGGCTTCTCTGACTTTTGTCGCTATGTGAAAAAGCGAAGTTGAGGTAGGGCATAATATAATATCTACTACGGGCACGTCCAAAATCTTACTTCTTAACTCACTGACGAATGTTGACGCTTCCTTCAACGTCTTATGCATCTTCCAATTAGCAGCAGATACCGGTTTTCTCATGCTTGTTAAACCTCCAAGGCTCGCAATGCTGGTAAAGTTCTGCCAGCTAACAATTCAAGCGAAGCTCCACCTCCAGTGGAAATGTGGGACATACTTTGTTCCATTCCAAAGGCCCTGACCGCTGCTGCACTATCTCCCCCACCAATGATAGATTGACCTCCTCTGTCGGATACTTTACTTATCTCCTCACATATTTCTTGAGTACCTAATACAAATTTTTTGTCTTCGTAAACACCCATGGGACCATTCCAAACTACAGTTTTGGACTGCCTGATCATCTCCCGAAAGATTCTTATGGTTTCAGGACCAATATCTAAACCTTTATCGTTAGGGCTCAATTGATCTATCATAATTATCTTTCTAATGCTATTATTATCTACTGCACAATCAACTGGAAGCAATAACTTTGCACCTTTTTGTTCTGCTCTTAGCAAATAGAGACGGGCTGAAGAGAGCATATCCTCTTGAAGTAAGGATGATCCTATTTCCACCCCCTTAGCCTTAAGAAAGGTAAAAGACATACCCCCACCAATGAGGATATTATCAGCGGAGCGAATAAAACGGCCAATTAATTCCAACTTGCCGCTGATCTTGGCTCCACCTAATACAATCGTCAACGGTCTTGCAGGCTCCTTTAAGGTGTGATGAAGATATTCCCATTCTCTCTCCATCAGAAGACCCATGGCTTTTTCTTGAAATTTTTCCGCCACACCTACATTTGATGCATGAGCCCGGTGAGCGGTACCGAAAGCATCATTTACATAGACTTTACCATGATATGAAAGTTTCTCCGCAAACCGAATATCATTTTCTGTTTCTTCCTCAAAGAATCGAAGATTTTCCAAGAGATGAATTTCTCCGGAACGTAACTCCTTAGATACTGCAATGGCATCCGGGGAAACACAACTATCACTAAATTTTACGGGGCACTCCAATAAATCGGAAAGAGTCTCACCTACAGGAACTAGGCTAAGCTCATTCTGATAAATTCCTCCGGGTCTTCCTAAATGAGACATAATCACAATAGCAGCATTCCTTGAGAGGCAATATTCAATAGTGGGTAGAGCTGCACGAATACGAAAATCATCAGCAATACGACCATTTTGTAAGGGCACATTAAGATCAAGCCTCATAAGAACCCGAGTGTTTGTCAGATTTAAGTCCTTAAGCTTCCGCAAGAAAAACCTCCTTTTTTGGTGACTTTGTGGATAAAGGTGTACCTGCGGTCACTGCACCTACAAATTCAACTCCTGAAGATTTTAATACTTCAGCACAAGCTGAGAGTGTCGAGCCTGTAGTTAAAACATCATCAATCAGGAGTAACCTGGTGGAATTCCTTATTGTTTTGCAGGTGAAGGCATTCTGCATATTTTGCTTCCGTTCTTCGGATCCTAGCTTAGTTTGCGATACAGTATTTCGTCTGCGTCTAAGAATATCCTCCCTGCAGGTAAGTCCTAATTCCTTTGCTAAAGCATAACCTAACAGTGTACTTTGATTGAATCCTCTCTCCCGTAAGCGAGCGGGATGCAAAGGCACGGGTACAATCGCATCTACCCAAAGGTTTGATAATTCCTCCTTTAACAATACACCTAGTTTTTGACCCAGGATTTGAGCAACAAGACGACCTTCACTGTACTTTAACTCGTGGATCAATTTTTGAAAATTATGATTAAAATACCATCCTGAATAAGCACAATCGAGAAAATCATGATTAGTTACTTGTTCTAACCAATCACTTAGATTAGTTGGTTCTAAACCAGTCAAACATTTTCTACAAATTGGTTCCAACTGCGTCCGCTCTCCACAGCAGAGACAAACTGGTGGAAAAAGTAAATCAATTATACCTGAAACGAATCTTTTCACGGCGGGCAAGTTAGACTCGATAAAACAATTTAGCAATCGAGATTGAGCATTGTTTATTAAGTATAACAAAGTAATTTAATGTCACGAAAAAATATAAACGCAATATCCAATTCGGCGTAAATTAACCCTATCAACTCTTGGAGTTATAAAATAATATTACTACCAATATCGCTTAATAGGAGGAAAAAACAATGTATTCGTCGTTGAACGAATTTATGGATATGGTGATTAAGAAAAACGCTGGTGAGATTGAATTTCACCAGGCAGT
>JBHHUM010000168.1:0-2290 GCA_046861645.1 Fidelibacterota bacterium
CCTGCGGGGAAGATTCCACCGAGTGTTGCCTGGATACCACCAGTCATAACTTTGTGTGGGAAATCGATACCCTGGGAGACTACGGCAGTTACCTGAATGATGTGGCCATCATCGATGAGAACAACATCTGGGTCGTGGGGTATATCAAAGACGGGGATTCCACCTACAATGCGGCCCATTGGGAGGGGAATGAGTGGGAATTTATATTAATCTCACCAGCAGGATTAACAAATCCAATATCATGTATCTTTGCATTTAATGAAAATAATATTTGGTTTGGGAAAGTAGGGTTACCAGTACATTGGGATGGACAAAATTATTATAAATACACACCCGCAAATAGTAGTCATCCCGGTCAACCATCAATTAATTCTATTTGGGGTAGTAACTCTAATGATTTGTACTTTGTCGGTGACAATGGTTCCATTGTCCACTACGACGGCAGCGGGTTTACTAAGATGGAGAGCCTGCCCGGCCAGGGTGGGACAGATGTAGATTTAATTGATATCTATGGAACAGATGAAGAACATATCTGGATTGTGGGAGACGATGATCAAATAGGCAAAAGTATTGTGTTAGAATATTCCTCTGGAGAATGGCATACTAAATTTGCTTACACTTACAATGAACCAACAGATGGAGTGCCGGAGGGCAGATATAGATCAGTTTGTACAATAGGAGATACTCTTTACATTTTCTGCGGAACAGTTTTATGGAAAGAATCTATTACCGGCGGTGAAGGGTACGGTGCCCCACATACACTATTCCCCGCCGGAGGGACAAATCGGTTAAGAGGCATTGATTATAATGATATTTTTGATGTGGGGTATTGTCAGAAGGTGATGCATTACAATGGAAAAAACTGGACCAGAATATTCCCCCATGACTGTGATCAATTGGTGAATTATAATTCAGTGGATTATATAGAGGGTATGGTAGTTATTGTTGGATTAAAGGGGCAAGTGTTAATGGGTAAAAGATAATTTCATTTAAACCAGAATAAAAGGAGTCAACTATAAATAATTAGCCATGATTAGGTACAAATTTCACCTGTTTAGTGAGGAGAACAAAGATTACTCTGAGCAATTTACTCCAGGTTGCAATGATTGCTTTTCTGGAGGCCATACCTTCATCCCGTTTTTTGAGGAAATATTCCCTAAAAACGCCATCATGTCGAACAACAGAGCATGTTATCAGGTATCCAACTCTTCTAAAACTGGTGACGCCTCTTTTGGATATTTTACCGCGTATATTCATCTGTCCAGATTGTTTCACGCTTGGATCTGTTCCGGCATAGGCAATCAACTGCTTTGCGTTAGAAAAGCGGTGAATATCTTTTATTTCAGACAGAAGATGGCTAGCCGTCGTATCTCCAATGCCTTTAATCGTTTTAAGGATCATCAGACTTTGTCCAAAATGTTTATCCACCTGTTCAACCAACTGAGTGGTGACGTCGTCCTGATGGTTTTGCAGAAACCGAAGATGAGCAAGATCGTAGAGGACAGCTGTTTCCGTACTGTTGGTGGCTGTTCCGAGGGACTCTTCAGCAAGTTCAAGCAATTGAGTATAAGCAAGCTCCATCGTTCTGCCTCTGCCCTTGGCCAACTTATCAAAAACTCTTCTTACTTTTTGCGGTTTGGTCGCTTTGACCGAATTCGCCGAAGGGAAGTATTCCAGAAGTCTCAGAGCAGATTCTGTAAATACATTGGTGCTTTTAAGAAACTCCGGGAAGGTAATATTCAGCATTTGCTTGAGGTGTGTTTTGGTTTTGGCAATATCTTTAGAGATAGACTCTCTGAGTCTCGCCAGTTGAGTCAGGTGAGCAGAATCCATTTCAGAGACACTGTGCATTTCATCTTTCCTGTGGACCAGAAATTTAGCGATTGCCAGCGAATCCACGGCATCGGTTTTGGTTTTTCTCAAGGAGGCAGCATCAGCGAACTTCTTTACCAGGGCAGGATTTAACAGATGAACATTTTCAGTAAGACACAGAAGGAAAGTCAGCAGGTTTACGTGATAGGTACCGGTCGATTCAAATCCGACACACACCGAGTCAAATTGCTTAAACAATTGACCCAATTTGTTAAAGCCCTCTCTATTCATTGGGAGAGAATCTTTATTAACAAGGGTTCCTTGCGAATCGACCGCTGCATAGTCGAATTTATCTTTCGACACGTCAATACCAACATAAACCATATTTTCCATATCTATTTTCCTTGCTTTTACCGCTTACAATTTGAAAGGGTGACTGGGGCCGTCTTATTATCCAATCTCCCATTTGACAGTGGTT
>JBHHUM010000169.1:0-2247 GCA_046861645.1 Fidelibacterota bacterium
AAGATTACGGGGTAAATCGAGAGCATAGTTTTCTCCTTCAATATTAAGAAACAACTAAGGATCGTGGTCAGTAACTGTCGGGAATCCATGGCAAAGTTAGTCAGGAGACGGAGTTGTTCCAGGAGACTGTTTTTCACCAACTGCACTTCATCCAGGATGAGGATGGGCTGAATGCGCTGGGAGTCATTCAGTTCGCGCAACGTATCGCGGATAGCACGGATCAGTTTAGCTTTCTGGTAAGGCGGTTCCAGATAACCATTCCCAGTACGAAGACGGGTGAATATCGGATAATTCCAATGAATGAAATAGTCACAAGGGTGTTGCAAAACGAGCCTCGCAATGGTATATTTGTATTCAGCAATGCTGACGGAGAGCAGTACCGTGACATAAAAAACGGGTTCAGAGCAGCCGTGAGGAGAGCAAAGATTAAGCACTGCAGGTTTCACGACCTCCGGCACAGCTTTGCAAGTCATATTGCAAGGCACAACAGCATACTATATATAGCGTAATAAATAGTTGCATCTGTTTCTGTAGGGGTCGGATTTATCCGACCCGAAAAGGCGGGCTTGATAAATCAAGCCCCTACACAATAAATGTGCAAATATTTAATGCGTTACATATAGTAGTTAAGGAACTCTTGGGGCACAAGGAAATAAAGACAACTATGAGATACGCACATTGTACTGAAGAAGACAAGAGACTGGCTGTTGAAAGCCTCGATATAGATTTTAGGTGTGACAAATCTGTGACAAATCCCAATATTACGGAAATAGATAAATCCATAAGTTATTGACCCACAATCAATTGGAGGGCTAGTCCTAACGGTAAGGCAGTGGACTTGAAATCCACCGGGCGCAAGCCCATGGGGGTTCGAATCCCTCGCCCTCCGCCAGAAACTCCTTCCTTTTTGTAAGAGCATTGTAATATTATTGGTTATAAATAGTTATCCAGATTTATCTGTTCGGTGTAAATTACCTACCAAACGGCAGGTTTGCTTATCTTGGTTCCATCAGCCAAAATAAAAGGATCTGGTAGTTGGCATTTTAGGCACGTTCGCAACTTGATAGAGAATGACTCTGGTGCAATCCTTGCGAGCTCAGCATTTGTACGTTTGTACGGAAATGCGAAGAAGATAGGCTTGTCTGGGAATATACGTCTGCAAGTGACGACAGCCGGAGCAAGGTCAGTGTCCCCTGTCATTAAAATTACTGTATCACATTGATTAAGATGGCAAATCTCAAACAATTTAGTGGCAATGGCAACATCGGTTTCCTTTTCCTCATGAGCTAACAGATATCGATTGCACTTGTTGCAATACACTGTTTTCCTCTTGAAACGTCCGAGTTGAATGTCAACTCCAGACGTCCTCAGGCACCTCATGTAGAGAGCATGCCGGTTTATCTTATCTTGTGAGCGGTGAGTGGGAGGCGCAGAGAAATAGTATATATGCTCCAAATCTGCTCTACTGCCGCTGACTTGACCTGCAAGCGGCAAATAGGAGCTACACAACTTCTTTAGGTCAAGCCACTTAGTGGTAGCACATCTGGCATCACGGTGGGCTTCAACTAGAGAGTGATAGAGATTGAAGCCGTCAACGAGGAAAATGGTTCTATTCATATCTCAACCAAGAAAAAACCCTCCGGATCGCAACCCGGAGGGGGCCAGTGGACAAGCAGCCCACTGGGGATGAATTCCTAATTAAATTAATAGCATTTTTTTTAGATCTTGTCAAACTTAATCTCAAAGTTTTCAGTGATTGGAGTGGTCATTCTAGACAACAAGTTCATAATTTCATTAGTAATTATTACGTCAAGATTATACCGCTTTCTGAGTCAAAAAGTCAATCAGTTTTTGCCATCATCTTTGTGGTGCAGTTTAATTCGGTAACAACATGTAGAAGGCAGAATTAAGTTTGCTATCACATGACAGGAGAGTAGTAGATGACATACGACACATTTCAGGTGTAAGTGGCCGCACAGAAAGCATCCGCTTATGGCGCTGTTGCTCATCCTCCACATCCTTCTGTCAATCTGGGTTTACCAGGATATCCAGAAGCGAAAAGCTGGTTCAGGTATATGGATTGTGATTACACTGCTTGCTGGATTCTTCGGAGCGCTGCTGTACGCCATCGTCCGTATTGGTGACACCGGTAGAGCGGAATCATGATACGGACCCGCATATAAGCTGTGCATGATACTACGGCCTCCTTTCTGTCCCTCCCCAAAACACGCCGGAATTTGACTGAAT
>JBHHUM010000170.1:0-2244 GCA_046861645.1 Fidelibacterota bacterium
GTTAATGGCGGAACACTGTCAGGGCTTAAGGATGATGCCATCATGCTTGAGGCCGAAATTGCGGAGATCAAAGAAAAAGGGCTGGTACCACTTATGGAAACTACCTCAATGACCCCTTTTGAATCAGATCAGAGCAACGGAGATTTCTCGCCCGGTCAAAGAGGTTATCGGGCTTTAGTAAGTATTGGTCAATTAGATACGGAGATCATCGGACTAATGCCCGTTAACTCGGCATACCACATTGCCGGTGCAAGCAGTGATGTCACTGTCGTGAATATAGGTGACGACCAAGATGGGTTGAGAGTGGGAGATACTATCAAGTTTCGCCTGAACTACGCAGCTTTATTGCGTCTGATGAGTGGTAAGTACATTGAAAAGGTGGTAACTCCTTCGCTGGATGAGTTTGAGAACCTGCCAGAGTCGGAGCTTTTGGAAGTAGAACCTGCTATAGAATCAGTTGTCGATGGCTACTCTGAATGAAGGGCAAGGGAAAGTAACTGTGGCAGCGAGTAGAAAAGAACAACTAAATAGGACCTTTAGACGGGATCAAAAAGTATGGGATAAGTGTGCGAGTTCCTATGAAAAGCACGTCGTGAATGGCCATCCGGACATAAGAGCCTATGAGGAATTTGAAGAAGAATTGCTGGATGACATTTTACAGCACCTGATCAAGATCCGCGGGAGTCAACTGTCTCTATACGATATCGGCTGTGGTTCTGCACGGATACACCTCAGGTATGGCCTGAAGACAACAAGGTTGAGCGATTTATCTCCTCCCCCAGATAGGTCCGTTTCCAATCGTCAGTTATGCAAGAAGAAATATAGATTCAACAGGAGGTTGTCAGATAGTCTCGTTTCTGTCAGCGGTATAGACTTCTCTTCGCAGATGATAGAACTGGCAACCAGTAAGCTGGTCGGAGCAGGACTCAAGTCGCGCCTTGGTGACTGGTTAGTTCTGGAATGTGGATCTGCCTTTGACTTGCCTCCTTTGCCATCAGGTCCGATGCCCATAGTTGTCAACGTATGCAACAGTATTGGTGTAATGCAGGGACCGGAGGGAGCAATCAAATTATTCAAGACAATGCGCCGAATGGTTGAACCTACCGGCGGCATAGCCATAATCAGCGCCTATCGAAAGGAAGCTGTCAAGGAGTACGCGATCAACAATTATGAGTCCACCATGAACGTTAGTGGTCAGCCTCGGTGGCTTAAGCCGGACACGTATGCACGCCCTGACTATAAACTATCTCCCCAGATGTACAAGACAGCAGGTAATACGGATCAATCGATAATAGTCGATGTATTTGGACAAGACGGTAAGTTGGTACGTGAAGGATTGAAGCTGACCCGCGACGTATTAGAAGTTGAGAGGACGATAGAAACTGGTCACATCAGAACATATACTGACTATGAATCATACTGGTATAGTTTTGATCAGATCGGTAGCTGGATTAGAGAATACTGGCCAAAAGGAAAGACTTATCACATTGAAGGAAAGCGATTGGATCGCAAACGTGCTGTCCCGGTCCAACTTGCTATTTTGGACACAAACAACTTGCTAAGAGGATTCTTCAAGGAATGAACATGCATGTCTGATCAATTTGTACTTTGGCTCATAGTAATTGGATATCTGCTCTTTGTAGTTTCAAAAGGCGTCCTGAAAGCAAGGCAGATAGAGAACACGGATGACTTTCTAGTAGCAGGCCGCAATATCGGCTGGTTTTTCCTCTTCTGTACTATGGGCGCCACGGTAATAGGTGGCGGAGCTTCCATTGGTGCAATCGGTAAGACCTATGATTGGGGTATACTGATGCTCCTGGTCTCAACAGCATGGTATCTTCATTTTATATTCTCCGGTCTGTACGTAGCCCCCAAATTTCGAGAAGCGAAACTCTACACCGTAGCTGGCTATTTCGGACATAGATTTGGAGAAGGCCCCAGATTCATTGTGCTGATCCTGTCATTGTTGTTTTCAGTGTTCATTATAGCTGCACAGATGGCGGCTTTTGGAAGTGTTCTTGCGGCCATTCTCCCTGAGTTCGCTGATGCACAAAACGTGCTGAGGTGGGCAATCCTAATTGGTGGAATTATGGTAGTCATTTACAGTACTGCCGGTGGTTTGATGGCTGTCATACATACCGACGTATACCAGTTTATTGTATTGATGCTCGGGTTCGCGATCACACTGATGTTTTGTGTCCCGGATATTATCGGATCGTGGTCCACAATGACTGAAAAGATCCC
>JBHHUM010000171.1:0-2234 GCA_046861645.1 Fidelibacterota bacterium
GTGATGCTCAGGAATTACTGCAAGGATCCTATGAACCGTGAATGTGAGGTACTGCTGAACGAGGCACCTTTCAAACTCACCTTGAAAACTGACAAAACCGGGTATCTGTTCGAGGGAAAGATTGATCAACTCCGTAAGTACCCTGATGGTACATTAGACCTTACGGACTTCAAAACCGGTAAGGGAGCTATCCCCTCGGATGTACAGTTACGCAGGGATATACAGCTTAACGGTTACTCCCTGGCGATACAGGATGGTTTCTTCGCCGTAGACGGTATCTCCCAATATATAGGACAGCTACCGGATACCATCACCTATCACAATCTCAGGGATTATATGGAGTACAAGAAACCCACTCCCATTGCACTCTTAGAGGATCGTGGTAACAACCTCACCAGCAGTTACCGTGAATGGTTCACAAACACGGCTCAAACCTACACAATGGACGAAATACGGGAGTTAACGGGTAACAATAGACTAAGTGCCAAGACTAAGGTGTATTTCAATACTGGACATTGTAAGGGACCAGCCAGACACACGGTACCTATAACAGAACACTCAGTCGAAGTTATCAAGAAGCAGATACAACGTTATTGTGCTCAGATACGTTTTGACTTCTGGCCAATGGATGATAGAGCCTGTAACAGCTGCCGACACGTGGACGCTTGCGATATCTATCTTGACGGCACCGACAAAAACTTCGTGGCGGAAGATGACTTTCTGCCGGAAGAATACTACCAACTAAACTAGTAGGAGGCCAACATGACAGACAATGACTCATTCATAGATGATGACTACAAAGTACCGCATGATCCAGGAGAATTCCTTAACCTGGAAGAAGGTACTCATACCATTCGCCCGCTGTCCAAGCCCCTCATAGGCTGGGAAGCATGGCGGGATGGCGACAACGAAAAGAGAGAGGTCATCCGCAGAACCAGTAAGGAAGAAGTAGAAAAACTCGTTCCTGGTGAGAAACCCAAGCATTTCTGGGGTCTGAAAGTGTTTAATCAGGATGAGGGGCTGGTTCAAACTCTCATAATCACACAGAAAACCATCCAGGATGCTATGGTAGACCTGGCACGAAATCCCAAATGGGGTAACCCTGTAGGCACGGAGGGCTACGACATGGTAATCACACGCACGGGAAAGACCCGTAATGATACCAAATACTCAGTTATACCAGATCCACGGGAGGAACTAAGTAAGGAAGCACTTGACGTTATAGAAGCTACACCTTACAACCTCAACTTCATAGTGGAAGGCAAGTACCCCATTGGCGATTCGGAAGACGACGACCTCGACTTCTAATGCACCTGCCTCGCCGGACAATGACAAGGGGGAGAATCTCCAGCAAGCGGAGAAACTCCCCTTTAGTCAAGCGTGGCTTTACAAATTCTACTGGCAGTACGAAAGAATCCTCTCACCAACTCAAAAGTCTATTCTGAACGCTGTTTTGAAAGGTATGGGAGAGATAGACCAGCTGCTTGATACTTCCAGTGCATCACCTAAACAGATAGCAACTGCTAAGAAGATTATCAACTACACAATTAGACGTTACAGGAGGGTTTGACAGATGTGGTACGTATGGATGGTAACGGGTTTTGTATTGGGAATATTTATCATCGGTATTCTCTCCAGCGGGAAGCAAGCCGACACGGAAATGACAATTCTTATGCTGAAAGAAAAGTTAAGAAAATATGAAGGGGAGTCTAATGAGTGAGGAGAAAAACGCAGACATGGGGTCTGTGCGGTCAGTTGTTGGCAAAACAGAGACTCCCCTTGATCATTGTGGTCAAAAGCCAATCTCTCGACCATTCGGCTACGGCTGGATCATTTGCTGTCGAAATTGTGATATGGTGTTAACGGGAGAAGATGAGGGGAAAATAGTGGTAAAATGGAATGAGGATGTATTATGAATTTCAGAAAAATAATTGAAAGAACCATAAAACAAAGAAATAATCCTTTATGGTTTAGAGCCTGCTACATCTATTTACCCTCAAAATATTGGGAGTTTTTGTGCGGTTATTATGAATATAATTATGGAAAAATAAATCCACTTACAAAGTGGTTATCAGAAAATAATTATGAACGATGATTAAACATATGGAAAACATTGGCAACTATGAGGAGCGTAAAGATGAAATACAAACAAGTAATGAGAAAAATTGATTTCCTGAACGATAGATTTAGAAGGATGAAAACACCCTGGTATAAATGGGCAATTAAACATTCTT
>JBHHUM010000172.1:0-2225 GCA_046861645.1 Fidelibacterota bacterium
TCCCGGAACAGGCATTTGTGACATTGGTAGTTTATGATCTGTTAGGTCGGGAAGTGAAGAGACTGGTGAATGAGCAGATGGAAGCGGGGTATCAGCAGGTTATGTGGAATGGTAGAGATTCAAGGGGAAAGGAAGTTCCCACAGGTATATATATCGCCAGGATGGATGCTGGGGATTATACAAAGAGTATTAAAATGTTACTGATGAAATAGCACATTTCCATATAAGTGAACAGTGGCATGTAACAATAGCCCCGATTCTGAAAAGAGTCGGGGTTATTATTGATGATCAAGTTAATTCAACATCGTGACCCGTAACTGATCCCCGTCGTGAAGGGGTCGGTGATCGGATGTTAGGGAAGTGCGTGGCACTTGGAAGGGTGCATACCGTCGCCGTATCCCGAACCTACGGGAGTAGATGGATGGTTCTTTTGAAATAACCTTTCCCAGCGCTAGAGAATGACGTAGTACCTTTCGATGATCACTGCACTTAGGTTTTACTCTTACTAACATCTTTGATACCGTCTCTCAAGTGCTCTAACAGTCGAAGGATTGTATCAAATTTTCTGAATGTAGGGCTCCTTTTTACATGTCCGCAATCAAGCTATACTGTCCACTTGAATCTGTTTCATAATCCAGTACCTCGAGGATAACCGTGATTGCTTCTGCTGTTGCTATGTTGGCAATATCCCTGTCAAGAGCCGTTTAAAAAGTGTACCAATTTCGGTCGTGTAAAGTGTACCAGTTTAGTTACAAGATTTTCATGTTAATATTCCATGATTTTATTATTCCCCGTTTGACTCCGTTAAAGAGTCAGACAGAGTGATCGGTTTTCCTTTCAACCGATAGCTGTTACCTTTGATATTGATCACAGTGCTGTGATGCAGAAGCCGGTCTAAAATGGCGGTAATAATGATGGGATCATGGAACAATTCGGTCCAGTCAGCGAAGCTTTTATTGGAGGTGATGATTGTGCTGTTTTTTTCATTGTCAGAACCTTGATTATCAAAAGGATCTACGAAGGAGGCTGTACAGAGGTCACAGACTCGCCTTTGGCTGAGACGCTGTGCGTGCCATGTGGAATAGGATGACAGGATTACCACGATTTAATCAAGAAAATCAAGTTAATCGAGTGAATCAAGGTTCAGACATCTTTTACATGCAAACTCCAACCGTCAATGACTCGTTCTTGGATCAATGACGGTTATCATCACACCAGCTCCTTATCTTCCTTTCTCCTCAGCTTATCTGATATGGTGGTTTCGATTGGATGCCATTACACTTGACTGTAATTTTCCAAGCTTAAATGAACTTCCTCGAGATACTAAACCGGACTATTGACAGCCACAATTCCCATCTCTGTGTCGGTCTCGATATAGATCCAGACCGGATTAATACTAAGTCTAAAATGGATGTGAACGATCTTTCAGATTACTCCCGAAAAGTGATTGATGCCACTAGGGAATACGCCTCTGCTTACAAGCCGAATATGGCTTTTTTTGAGCGGTGGGGTAGCGCTGGTATAGAGTGGTTAGAGGAGACAATTGAATATATTGGTCACGATCATTTTCTGATCTGTGATGGGAAACGGGGGGACATCAGTAATAGCGCCAGGCAATATGCTAAGTCAGTATTCGACCATTTTGGCTTCGATGCATCAACTGTGTCTCCCTATATGGGATCAGACGCAATCAGACCTTTTTTAGAAGATCCGGGAAAAGGCGCTTTTGTCCTCTCTCTGACATCTAATGATAGTGCCAGGGAGTTACAATTGCAGAGGATTAAAGATGTACCCTTGTACGATCACGTAATTACCATGTGTAATCAATTAAATAAACATAATAATTGTGGTCTGGTTGTAGGCGCTACTAGGGAGAGTGAACTAGAAAAGATACGAATGAAATCAGCTGGTATGCCCTTTCTTATTCCGGGAGTAGGAATCCAAGGTGGGGATTTGGAAACCTGTGTACGAATAGGGAATACCTCTGGAATTGCTCTTGTTAATGTTTCACGATCTATACTTTATGCAGGGAATCAGAGTTCAAAGGCAATTAAATCAGCCGCACGAGGATACAGAGATCGAGTAAATAGAGTACTGGAGAGCTAATGTGGACTATTTACTGGACCTGATGAAATCCAAAGGAGCCATTCTTAATGGACACTTCCTACTCACATCCGGACAGCACAGTAACGTATATCTCGAGAAATTCCGTTTGCTTGAAAATC
>JBHHUM010000084.1:0-8908 GCA_046861645.1 Fidelibacterota bacterium
GGATGTATATCAAAAGTTGTGGTGATTTTGTTATCGTATGGAACACAAGACAAGTTCATAGTAAAATGGCTCACCCTATTAACAGAATAAATAAGGAGGAGGTGAGCCATGATGCAAGAGTTGTCCTTGCGGATAAATGTAGAGGAAACGTTTAAGAGTTTCAATGAATTTGAGTCTTTTTTGATTGATTCAGTTAGAGAGCAGGTGTCAGGTCAGAGGTAAGATCCGTCGCGATCGTGTTGAGACGGAGCGCCGCAGGATATTTGAGGAGGGAAGGGATGAGTATCCCCAGGACTACCGTTCTGAGGAGCAGGCTAAGAAGGGACCTCCCTTTTATGTGGAGATAGATGGGACGATGGTACCGAGCCGGGAGGAAGGCAGTACCCGATTTGAAATAAAGGCGGGAGTGATGTACCGGGGAGTGAAAAAGACAGGTAAAAGACGGCGACGGTTGGTAGATAAGGTTGTCTATTCATCGGTGGAAGACAGTAAGAGCTTTGGGGAGCTGTTTTACGGTGTATGTCGCCGGCACGGGTTGGACAGTCGCTGTGGTGTTGAGTACATCAGTGATGGAGCTGGCTGGTTGCGGAGTATTGCTGAGGATGTTTTGTACGAGGGTGATGTGGAAGCGTTTGTAGATACCTTACAGAGCATTGTTTCCTGTAAGGATCTTACGTTGGAGCAACAGTCAGACCTGCTGGATTATGTTCTATGGAATCGGGATAGTCTGGACTATGGTAAAGACCAGCGTAATGGCTCGGGTGCTGTAGAGAAGAACATTGGGATTCACGTCGGTAGACGCTTTAAGAAACAGGGTATGAGATGGAGTAGAGAAGGAGCAAATAATCTGTTGGCATTACGAACAGAAAAGCTCAATCAGCTTGGGAGAGAAAAGTTTGGATCGTAAACTCAAATGGGTGAGCCCCACAAGATTTGTTATACAACCTAACTCCAGCAGTTACCTTGTTTTCGCCCAATAGGCACTATAAATTCGCTTCCTGCCCATGGAACCGATAGTTAAAAAATCTGTTCTCCGAATGATCGAGAACGGGGTATTCGTACTTACTGCAATAGATGGGAATGTTAGCTACGGTTCCACTGTCACCTTTGTAACACAAACTTCTTTTAATCCTTCCTTAATCGTTGTTGCTCTCCGCACAGATTCCGGTGTTTATCAGGCAGTAAAGAATAGCCGCCAATTTGCCCTTCACATGCTGGGTTTAAAACAGAAAAATTTCGCCTCCGCCTTCTTTAAACCCTCGGTAAGTGATGATTCTACCATTAATGGTAGGCACTATGTTCTGAGTAATCGGAACAACCCCATTCTTCAGGAGACGATTGCTTATTTAGAATGCGATGTGGTGGATATTATCGAGAGAGGCGATCATCATGTCTTCTTGGCTGAAGTGGTCGAAGCTGAATTAAGATCTGATGAAAAAGCGCTTGCCCTGCATAATACCGGGTGGACATACGGAGGCTGATTTTGAATCGGAATAATCTTTTAGAACTGATCCAGGCCGGTGATCTGGATGCTATTGAGCGGTATCTGAATCATTTTGTGATTAATCCAGAATCATTACGAAAATATTTACAGTATCTGCTCGTATTATCATCACCCTCTACTCACTTTCAGTGGCGTGAGGAGTGTGGATGGCTCCATCCTATTGTGGTCCTTAATGCTATTAAGAATATTTGCGGTTCCAGGATTGAAAATCCCAGCTTTCCTCTACTGAAATATGCTACCAGTCTAAAGGGATTTCCTGATAAGGTACCTCTCCAGGGAACTTGGCCACAGATATCTGAGGAAGAGAGGATAAAACCACTCTTTATCATGGATTTTCGGACAGCTCTCGCAGCAAAGGATTTCGATGCAGCCCTCTTTGAAGCGGCCAAGATAAAGCTCATGTCTGAGAACAAAACTTACGTGTTGGAAATCATTTGTGATGCTTTTCTGGATCAATTTGCAACCGTGGGACTGCTCAGCTATTCTTTCTATCGCGCTGGAGCATTTTGCCCCCAGGAGGATGTTCAACATTTTGTGTTTTCCCTACTTGAATTTTTATTGAGTCCTGCAAGTACTTCATCATCTTTCCCGGAGACTGATTCTTCATTACCGGCAGTTTATGCTGCCATACATCGTCTCCAGAACACGGGATCAGTACTTGAAAATTCATTCAGTAAAGTGGAACTGTCAGAGTTTAAAATCCCACCAGGGAATTCTGTTGCCCCAGAAATTGCCCAATCAGCACTAAGAGGGAATGATATCTATGAAGCGTGGACTGGAAGTGATCCTGAAACATTGGGAATCTTGATGCAAGACATTACACTATCGGGAGATAAATCCTGGCCGCTGCAGTTGGTAGAGAAACGCCTGCTCAACGGTGAAGAAATAAACCCTTTCTGGTTAGTAAAGCTTGATACGGTGCAATACCTGCTAAGGGTTGATGCGGGATGGGGAGCGGTTGATCTGGCCTTCTATTTGCTGCAGTAGGAAAGTGCTTATGCCCTTAGTGACTGAAGAATCAGGAACAGGAATGCTTATTCCAGAGGAACTTTTCCATCAGGGGGTGAACGCATATAATCAAAATGACTTTTTTGAGGCTCATGAGCTGTGGGAAGAATTGTGGTCGGATTATCCAATCAAAGATAGGATATTAGTACAAGGATTGATTCAAGTAGCCGTAAGTTTTTATCATCTTTATTCTGATAACCTGAAAGGTGCCCGTAGTCTTATGGAAAAAGCTCTTAGTAAATTTCAGCATGGAATAGATTCTGGAAAGAAGCTTATATCTTATGGCCAGATTGATTGGGAAAATTTTGTAAGTAACCTCGTTTTGTGCCAGAAGGAGCTGGAGGTAATATCTACCTGTGTAGACTTTAATAGGGAGCTAATACCTGAAATAATATTTTCTTCAAGGAGAGAAAATGAGTGATATTATAGTATTCGTACAATCATTTAGGTTGGGTACGCAGATTGCTGAAGTTCTAGCTCGGTTTGAGTTTTCAGTAGATTTTCCAGAGACAGTAGAGGCTCTTGTCGCCGAAGTGTCGAATAATACCCGGCTGATTATTCTCGATTTGGATGAGGAAAAGGAAGCGAATTTTGAACTTATCGCTCAAATAAGGAAAATAGCCCCTGATGTACCTATTGCCGGATTCCTGGCTCAAATACGAAAGGCCGATCATGATGCCGCCAAGGTCGCCGGCTGCCATTGGATTTTTACTCGTTCATCATTTGTCCAGAACCTTAAAAGTCTGTTGATTCACGGTCTTCCTGAGCAGGAATAGGAATTGCAGTCAATTAATAAACTTCAAGAGCGGATGAAGAAAATCATTCGCCGCCTGCGTAAAGCTTACCCCGAAGCTGCGTGTAGTTTGCAATTTGAGAATCCACATCAGCTTTTAGTGGCTACAATCCTTTCAACCCAGTGCACTGATAAGCGGGTTAATCAAGTGACTCCTAAGCTGTTTAAAAAATATCCCACTGTGAAAGATTTTGCCCTGTCAGACGTGTCAGAATTAGCTCACGATATACTTTCCTGTGGGTATCACAATCAAAAAGCTCGGGCTATTAAGGGCAGTAGTCTGGTAATATGGGAAGCATATGGCGGAGATGTTCCCCGTACATTAGAGAAGCTGGTTAAACTACCTGGCGTGGGTAGAAAAACTGCTAACTGTATCCTCGGTACAGCCTACGGAATACCAGCAATGGTTATTGATACTCACATGATTAGGATTATGAATTTACTGGGGTTCGTGACTTCCAGAAATCCGGTACATATAGAACTGGAAATCATGTCCATTACTCCACAAAAGGATTGGATTGATCTCACCCATTTAATCATCGAGCACGGTAGGAAAATATGCATTGCCCGTCGTCCTCAATGTGGGTATTGTATCCTGCACGACCTTTGTCCTGCTGTCCAGTTATGAGCATAGAATCTTGTTTCGAGCATGCCAACAACAGGTGTAAATTAGATCTGGGAATATATTTGCATCATACAAATACTATGAGGGTACTCCTATGCCTTATGTGACGAAAAGTTTTCACTTCTGTGCAGCTCATCAGTACGGACACGAGGAGTGGAGCGCTGCAAAGAATCAGGAAATATTCGGTGAGGATGCTAGTATGCATGGACATAACTATACTCTTGAAGTGACAGTGCAGGGTCAACCTGCTACTGATACTGGGTTTGTGATAGATCTCGGTTATCTTAAAAAAGTCGTACATGATAAGGTGCTGGCTGTGATTGATCATGCTGTGATTGAAAAAGATATTCCCTGGTTCGCTGGCAAGCAGCCGTCTACAGAGAATATGGTGATGTGGATTTGGGAACTTTTGGAATCAGAGATCAAAAGTGGGAAACTCTATAGAATTCGATTGCGGGAGACCCCTACCATCTATACCGATTACTATGGACCGGAAGAGTAGTGGAATTCAAGGAAAAACTGTTCCTATTATTTAGTGGTATTTTCCTGACTGCCCTTGTCTTGGGAAATGTCATTGGGACTACGAAATTTGTTAATGTCTTCGGGCTGACGGTTCCAGCGGGAGTTCTTGCCTACCCTTTTACGTTCCTGGCCACAGATCTTATCTGCGAATTGTATGGTAAAAAAAGAGCACAAACATTGGTATGGATCGGTTTCATTATGAATTTTTTCATGTTGGGACTGATGACGTTAGGTCACCATCTTCAGGATGCCCTGGGGGTCTCTGGAGCCACTTCTACCTTCGAAAGAGTCTATGAGTTTATGGTAGGTAACGTAATTGCCTCTATGGTAGCCTATCTCATTGCCCAAACGGTTGACGTACACCTGTTTCACTTCTGGAAGCGATTAACCAAGGGGAAACATCTCTGGTTGCGTAATAATCTCTCCACTACAGTGAGTCAATTAGTCGATACGACCTCCATTTTGACAATTCTTTTTTTAGCAAATAATTTAGGCGAAAATGTAAAGACGGTTGCAGACCTGTTATCATTGATTTTTGCTTCTTATCTGTTCAAGTTTTTTTTCGCCCTTTTCGATACTCCTCTTTTCTATTTAGGGGTATGGAGTTTAAAGCCAAGAGTTCATGAGGATCCGGATGAAAAGCTGTGGGGCAAACGTTCATTTGTGGAGGAGGCATTATAAATATGAAAGACCTGAGTAAACTTGAGGACATTACGGTGGCTCTTTTAGAAGAGATCGGGGAAGATATCCACAGGGAAGGTCTGCAGAAGACACCTGCCCGGGTGGCTAAAGCATGGAAGTATTTCAGTAAGGGGTATCGGATGACTCCCGAAGAGGTGGTGGGTGACGCCATTTTCAATGAGAAATGTGACGATATCATTGCGGTGAAGGATATTGACTTTTTCTCCCTCTGCGAGCATCATTTATTACCTTTTTATGGAATTGTGCACGTCGGTTATCTGCCAGGTGATAGTATCATTGGCCTATCTAAAATTCCTCGTATCGTCGATATCTTTGCTCGTCGTCTGCAGGTCCAGGAGCGGATGACCAAACAAATCGCTGATGCCATAGAAAAAATCTTAAAACCCCGCGGTGTAGGTGTAGTTGCCGAGGCGTCACACCTTTGTATGCAGATGCGTGGGGTAGAGAAGAAGGCGTCTTTTATGGTGACTTCAGCGGTACGGGGAGTGTTTAAAGAAAACTTAAAAACCAGGGAAGAGTTTCTTACCATCATTTCCAATAGGAGGAGTTAATGGGATTGTTAGGAGCACACGTAAGTGTTGCTGGAGGAGTAGAGAATGCTCCTGCCAGGGGTAGCGCCATTGACGCTGATACGATCCAGATTTTCACAGCCAATCAGAACCAGTGGTTTCCTAAACAACCTTCAACAGAAAATGCCACTGCTTTTCGCGAGCAGATGGCTATCGAGAGGCCGGAAATTTGTGTCACCCACGACTCCTATCTTATTAATCTCGGCTCACCGGATGCGAAAAAACTAAACATGTCCCGGCGGGCGTTTCTGGATGAAATTGACCGTTGTGATGCCTGCAATATTCCCTATCTAATTTTTCATCCTGGAGCACACCTGAAAACGGGGGAAGAAGAGTGTCTGAAACGAATAGCCAAGAGCATCAACTACTGCCTGGATAAGCGACCCAATTCCCGAGTTAACTTACTGATCGAGAACACTGCGGGACAGGGCTCCAATGTGGGTTATCGCTTTAACCATCTACGTGACATCATTGACCAGGTTACTCGTCCGAAACGAATGGGGGTTTGCATCGACACTCAACACAGTTTTGCTGCAGGTTACGATTTACGGACCGAAACAGGTTGGAACAAAACATTTCTAGAATTTGATAAAGTAGTGGGTCTTCAGTGGATTAAAGCATTCCATGTAAATGACTCTAAACGGGAGTTGGGTACCCGGGTTGATCGCCACGAGAAAATAGGACAGGGATTTCTTACCATGGAAACTTTCTGGTGTCTGGTGAATGATGATCGGTTTGAAGAACTCCCCATGGTCCTGGAAACCCCCGTCGTTGATGAGTCGGAATATGCCGACGAACTGAAGCTATTGCGGAACCTGATCAATGTTGCTAAACCTCGGTAGAAAACTGTAATGGAAAAAGACAAAAATTTTGATGTGGTGGTGATAGGCGGCGGGCCAGGAGGATATGTTGCCGCCATACATGCGGCAAAAGCAGGCAAAATTGTAGCGTTGGTGGAAAAAAATGCCCTGGGAGGAATCTGTTTAAACTGGGGATGTATCCCGACGAAAGCTCTCTTACATGATGCTGAGATTCTCCATCTGGTAAAGAGTGCCGGAAAATATGGTATCGAAATTGATAACTATACAGTCGATTTCAGGAAAATTATCAGACGCAGCCGGTCTGTAGCCAAGCGTCTCTCCAAGGGCGTCGAGTATCTCCTGAAAAAGAATAATATTACTCATTTAAAAGGAGTAGCTCAGTTCAAGACGGCTACTGAGGTAGAGGTTACTACTGAGGATGATAAAAGTCTCCTGAAAACGAAAAATGTAATAATAGCCACGGGGGGAAGAAACCGTGAGCTCCCCGGACTGGAAACAGATGGCCAGAGGTTGATTTCTTACCGGGAGGCAATGACCTTGAAGAAACCTCCTCAAAAAATGATAATCATCGGTGCCGGAGCCATAGGTGTAGAATTTGCTACCTTGTACCATGAATTTGGAACCGAGGTCCATCTCGTCGAGATGCTGCCACGCATCCTCCCCCTTGAGGATGAGGAAATTTCCACAGCTCTCGATTCTTCATTGCGAAAGCGCGGTATTTCTATTCTTGTGTCCTCCAGGGTGGAGAAGATTGATGTTTTGAAGACAAAAGTGAAAGTCCATCTTTCTACTCGTCAGAGAAAGGAAGTTCTGGAAGGGGATGTAGCTCTGGTGGCAGTAGGAATTCGAGCTAATATAGAGGACCTTGGGTTGGAGTCCCTGGGTATAAAAATAGAAAATGGCTGGATTGCCGCCGATAAATACCAGCGTACCTCTATAGAGGGCATTTATGCCATCGGTGATGTGATCGGTCCTCCTTTGCTGGCTCATGTAGCTTCAGCTGAGGGTCGGATTGCAGCGGCACATTTGTGTGGTAGCAATCCTATCCCCATTGATTATCAATCCATTCCAGCCTGTACCTATTCTCGTCCCCAGGTGGCCTCCATTGGCATGACGGAAGCTGCAGCTATCGAAGCTGGACATGAGCTGAAAATCGGCAGATTTCCCATGCGTGCTAGTGGTAAAGCAATGGCACAGGATGATACCGATGGTTTCGTAAAAATGATCTTCGATACCAAGTATGGAGAACTTCTCGGCTGTCACATTATTGGACCAGAGGCGACGGAGTTGATTGCTGAAGTAGCCACTGCTAAAATGTTAGAGGCTACATATGAAGAGATAGTGACGACGATTCACGCCCACCCCACCATTGCGGAAGCGATCATGGAAGCGGCAGCAGATGCATACGGAGAAGCGGTACATATTTAATTAAGCAATAAATAAAAATCCACCGAGTAAAGATATGAGTATAGTTCTTAATGCGCTCCATAAGAAATTATCCCAAGGACTCAACGAGGAGAAAGTTGGATGACATTTAATTTGTCAAACATTGGGAGTACAATAGGGCTTCAGGATAATATAGTTCCAGAGTTATCATCTGATTCTTTGTCGAAAAACAGAATACAGTTAGAGGTATTACGTCTCGGGAGACAGTCATTTGAATCAGTCTGGGAAATGCAAAAGAAATTGGTGAAACAGCGGAAAGAAGACTCTATTCCAGATTCACTAATTTTGGTTGAGCACGAACCGGTCTATACAATTGGTAAAAACGGTGACGAAAATCATCTCTTGCCCTCTCGTGATCAGGATGTGCCTGTTTATCGTATTGAACGGGGCGGGGATGTCACGTACCATGGCCCGGGACAATTGGTGGGGTATCCCATCCTTGACCTGCACAATCACCGTTTGAGTGTAAGCTGGTATATGCGGTCGTTAGAGGAGGTGCTTATCCGGACACTTAAATCGTTTAAGATCAGGGCTGAGCGTCGCCAGGGATTGACTGGAGTCTGGGTTTCGGACAACAAGATTGCCTCCTTGGGTGTCCGCCTGTCCCGGTGGATTACCATGCACGGGTTTGCCTTAAATGTGAATACCCAGTTAGATTATTTTGATGGCATTATTCCTTGTGGTCTCTTTGAATGTGGAGTTACTTCCATGGAGCACCTCCTGGGGAAGAAGTGGGCTATGGGCGATATCGAAAATAGGATTGAGAGAGAGTTTAGGAGTGTCTTTGGCTTGCAGACACTAAAAGTGGAGACTAAATAAGGTTTTATGCCCAGATATCACGGATTTACTAAAAAGCAGCTTTTAGACGTCTATCGGAATATGGTTTTATCCCGGAAGATGGATGAGAAGATGCTAATG
>JBHHUM010000085.1:0-8841 GCA_046861645.1 Fidelibacterota bacterium
CCCGCCGATGGTAAAGCTCGTTGTGCCCCAGTAGGTACCGTAGAGGGAGTCGGTGCTGAAAACTTCCACTGTGTACTCTCCAGGATCGAGGGGACCGAAAGTTACAGAGAGATCGAAGTAACAGTGACAATAAGCATAAGCACCTGTATCCACTTCTGTGACGGTCACCTGATAACCATCCACAGCCACATCCATGACAAACAGGGAACCGCAGTTGCGGTGGGTCTGAGTATGCCAGAATGTGGCAGTATCGCCAGTGACGGTTACATATAGACTATCCTCTTGTGCCATTAAAGGCAACCACAAATAAAAAACGATATAATATAAATTGATGCTCCGCATGAGCCCTCCTGCATCCGGTCGATGATAGAGTACATATCTATACCCTATTTGTCAAGGGTTTTGTGGACTCTTGGAGTTTCTCTGAAACATCACAAGAGGATGTAGATAACAAGATGAATGAGATATCTAATGCAAGTCCATAAATGAACACGCTGAATTGAAAAGGACGCTAAAGCGCCCTTCAGGGTGGTTTTGTTATTGAGCGTGGGGGTTTACCCCCTCGCTCCTATTATTTCAGCAGCAGCAGTTTACGTGTCTGTACAAACTCACCTGAACTTAGTCGAATAAAATAGACACCACTTACTAAGTCATTTGCATTCCACACTACCTCATGCTCACCGCTCACCAGTTGACCGCTCACCAGTTCCTTCACACTCCTACCGAGAACGTCGTATACAGCAAGTAGCACTTCTGCATCCTTGGGAAGATCGAAGCGAATGGTGGTAGTTGGGTTGAAGGGGTTGGGGTAGTTCTGGTGCAATAAAAATGCAGACGGAAGGTTAGCACCGTCACTAACCGAGCCCCCTGATGTGACCGTGAAAACTCCATCCGTGCCGACACCCTCCACACCGGGATTCCCCAGGAAGTCTATCATCTGGATGTTGGAGATAGCCAGCGCTACCTCTCCCACTTCGGCATCCGGAGAAATGAGCATGTTAAACTCCACCAGGTGCGAAGTGTCAGGATCGAGAGGATACGGCCAGTTGACCGTGGAAAAGAGGACAGAATTATTAGCTTCGTAGACATCATATTCCCAGCCGGAAATCCGTTCTCCCAGCGTCACTGTACCAGTCCAGGTACCATCGCCGTTGGTGTCTTCGAAGTCTTCCCCTTCGTCCCACTGACCGTTACTGTTGGCGTCGGAGAACGGTTCGGCATAGAGCGAGAGAAAATCGGGATCATCTGAGAGCCGGAAACCGATGAAACTCAGCGGTACGCTGGAAGCAAACTCCACCGGTATAGCCACCACCTCCCCCGCCGAACCACTCGCTTCACCAGCGGATAGCACCTGCGGCACTGACTGGATCTGGAAGATGTCATCTTCCGTGGTGACGATCACTTCCTCACCGGAAGTATCAAAGGCGTCGGCATCCGCCGTATGGATCTGTACAGTCATCCCTGCCCCACTGTAGCAGAAATATTCTACTTCAAAAATCGCACCAGTCCCAGCCGTTATGTTTCCTCCGGAAAGTTCTACTACTGCGTTACCGTCTTCGCTCTCTACAAAGATTACTTCCATACTTTCTGAACGATCCGTCACGTTTACACCTGTGATGATGAGACGATCAGGGGAATCATGCAGGATGCATGAAAATTGTCCGATGTCTAAATCGTTTGTGAGAGCCAAAGAGAGGCTTCCTGTATCCCAGGCTGGTCCTGAACCAATGGCTAACTGGGAATTGACGATTATATCCGTACCTACTCCAATGTTAACGTGCATCATAGTGTCAAACTGAGCAATATTATTGACCGAGATCAACGAAGGTACAAAATAGTAACTGTGAGAATTAGGAACTGAGTCGTCATCAAAAGTACGATTTCCAGTGGAGCCGGGGAAGGGATCACCAGCATCACCTCTACCGTACCCTATTTCCAACTGGTAAAGTCCATCGGCCTGCTCTAATCCAACACCATAATGGGGTTCATCATCGTTGGGACCCCATCCAGCTAATTTTTCTTCATCCATATGCCAGATAAGGAGTCCTTCCCGGTAAATGTTGACATCGAAACCTCGTTTCTGGCGATTTTCCATCATAAAATACTCTGAGTCATCTGTCGAATGATTGATTTGATAAATAACTGGGTTGGTCTCAACGGGTGGGATGTGCAACCCACTGGTATCATTTTCAATGACGATAGGGATAATCCATCCCAATTCCGTTTTACTCCAGGGACACATATGGGCAGGGTACCAAGGTGACCCACCATCTGCCCCCCAGGAACCACCGGACATGAGACCCCAGTTGCCGATACCGGAAGAGCTGTAGTCAGTATCATAGAGATCGGGGAGACCCAGAGCGTGACCGAATTCGTGAGCTATAACGCCAATGTAAACCTGGGTGCCGAACTGTATCTCAGGATTGATAGTATAACTGTCGATCCAGACACCATCGTACTGTACCTCCAGATCGGCCGCCGACAGAGACCATTTATGAGACCAGATATTGGTCTGTCCCCCTTCTTCTGCTCCTGGCCCGGCATGAACAACATTCAAGGCATCTACCCAGCCATCACCATCGTTATCAAATTGTGAGAAATCCATACCGGCTGCCTCAGCTTCATCTACTGCCTTGCGTACCAGTTCAACAGCATTAATAAAGCCTTGATTAGCTCCATAATAGTCGTGATTGTTTTCGGCCATGAACCAACCATCAACTGCGGTTGTAGGGTGAAACTGATTGTATGAAATCTCTTCATAAAAATCGCGAAAACTTCCGGTACCATTCCAACCAGAACTGTTCATCAAGTCGCTAAAATTTTCTTGAGAGTATTGAGCACTGTAATCGGGAAATTCAATCAGCAGGAGTGGGAGTAGAAATTCATCCCGAGTCCTGGTTATATCGGGTAACGGGGAGGTATCAGCGGGTTTCTCTCGCTCTGGATGGAGGTGGAGTGGAATTCCTGTTTGAGTATATTTTCCTACAACCTCACCGGGAATCAACTGGTTCTCTTTAATGTCTACGGCATAGGTCCAAAATCCATTATCATTCTGTACCAGAGAAAATCCTTCAGGGGTCTCGTACCAGTGCGCCCATTCGTCGCCCCGAAGATACACCTCTATTTTCGACCCATCCGGTTGAAAGAGCTGAAGGGGTTGCTGTACAGAGCTGATCCCCCAAAGGAGTCGAACAAAGGTTAGAATACATATTATTCTGTTCACGATTAAAGTTTACACAATTTTGTTTAACATCACATGTTACAAATTAAAAAAATCTAAAAAAAGGCAGCACCGAAATGCTGCCTTAATCACCAACTTGATGTACTGTTATAGATTATCTTACTGATTTATAAGGGAATCCCCATAATGATGCATTATAATCACCATCGCTGCTGAATAATGTTTCATAGTCAATCACATCCAGGAAAAGTTTGAATACCCTATGTTGGTGACCAAACCCCGGAGGATGCATACGCCAAATACGAGTAAATTCATTATCATTAGCCACTGCATCACCACCATTTTCTCCATCATCGAAAAGATGCCGACGCAAGTGTAGATGACCCTGTTCAGTACGTCGTCCTCGACCGACACGCAGATTAGCTCCTTCCCCTGATTTCCAATCGTATTCCGGGCCAGTATTGGAAACATACAAGAGTACTGTTACGCTGTCACCAGTAGTAAACTCAGGTATCTCATCGGGACTTATAAAGAGATTAACTATTCCTTCACTTTCCAAGTTAAACAAAATTGTCCCGTCTGTGGCAACAAACTTAACTGAATCAATGTCAACTTTGTACCCTGCTCCACTTACCAGAGGTGTAAGTCCTGCTAACTGCCAGTTCCTTCTTCTGTTACTGGTATTATCTATTCTTTCAAACTTGACCTTGCGAACAGCAGTAATATCGAACGGTTTGGAGAATGAATCTACTAAAGCACCCGTTGTATCGAAAATGACCGTGATAAAATCGCCAGTAATTGCATGATCTATTGTGGCTAAGACCAGGGTATCACCAAAGAACTCATGAGAGACAGTACGACTATGAGAAGTTACTCTCCGTCCAAATCGAAAACGAAGGGAATCTGCTGGGTAGTAATTTTCCAAGGTCTTCATTAGTCCATCATCTGTGATATTACCAAACTCTTCTTCCAGTGCTCCTCCTTCGTCAAACTCATCAATTCCCAGATGTTCACTATCCATAATCATTTGATCAAGTGTTTCAATAATGGCATCTCGATCTGATTGATCAACATTCTCACAACCAAACAGCAGGATGCTGAATACAGCTGTAAGAAACATTATTTTATGTTTAGTTAAAGTCATTGGTTACCTCCTTTATTCAATAAAGTTTAAGCTTAAACTATTTTCTTTTACCTTTAGACCGGATAGATCAAGTGCATATAATCGCACCCCTGAATCCCTCAAAGTCTTAGCTTCCTCTAAAGGAATGGATTCATCAATAATAAAATGAAGCCATCCCTTTGTAGTCCGTCCCACATACTTAATTTCTTCAGCTGTCATGCCACGACACCATACATAATCGATCTGCAAATCGAGGAGTGAGATGGCTTCGTCAATATTATCTACTTCAACAACTATTTTAATTATCTTCCGGATATCCCCTGCTTCAGCGATGGCTTTTTCTGCAGCTCTTCTAGCGTCACCCACCCAGTGGACATGTTCCAAACTGATATAAATAATTTCATCCAGGCGAGAACCAAAAGTGATGCCGCCGGCCTGCTCTACAGTGTACTTGATGATCTTGTCTGACTCTGGTGATAGATCTAGACGATGGGTTATTCCAATACGGACTTGTTCAAGAACTTGTTTTACTTCTTTGATCCTGGCTAATACCGCCAGGGATAATTCCATCAATGGCACTGCTACTTGCCAGGCTGTAAGAATCGCCCGACCGTTTCCTTCCAAGTGTACCACTGTCGATCCAGCAGGGAATGCTTCATCTCCCTTAATCGTTCTTATATTCACTGAAGTATCTGCTTGCTGGATAGCAGCTTCTAAAAACTCCAGGACAAAAGTAGGACATTCAACAGCAGATGATACTTCGGCAATAGTGTGACGGGGATAGGGGAACATAATTTCAGAAGTTATATCTCCATCCCCTACGACAGATGTGTAATTATTTTGTACTTGGATCAATGCTTGCTCCTTATGATTCATTAAGGCACAGATATTTGATTAGAATCCGTCTCTACCACGACCTCTGGGAAGTCTGGGTTCACGATCAAAACCGTGCTCCATTCTCCTTCTTTCACGTCCCCGATCACGGATACCCTTTTTCAATTGTCTCCGGAATTGCTGTTCAAAAACAACGTAGCGAGCCTGTTGCTCAGGGGTAAAAAAATTCCCAGTCTCCGCGAAGAATTCGTATTTCAGATCGATTTTCTTTTTCTCAAACTCGCCAGCCTTCTTGACAAGAGAATGCAGTTTCTCACTATTCACTTCATCTCTCTCAGACAACTCACCGATCTGTTCCATCAGTTCATGCTGTTGCTTGGATATTTCCTCCAGACTCGACATCAGCATCCGGTATTTGGGGAAGAATTTGTCAGCTTGTTCCTCTGTCATTTCCAGTTCATCAGTCAATCGCCACATTTTCATCATTTCGATGCGATCCCTATCCGGTGTATCCAGTAGTGGTTGAGCCAGAACCAAACCGGTCATAAACATCAGTATGAATAGTTTCTTCATGATTGTTCCTCCAGTGATAATACATCTTCTAAATCAATTATTTCTGCTTCATCCAATTCTTTTAACAACTCCCAATCATCCCCCAGCACATCTGCATCCTCCAAGAGGTACTCTGCGGAGGCATAAATAAGGGCTTCATCAAAAACAATATCATACTGTTCCAGTTCGTCTATCTCAGAGATGAGGAAAGATTCTCCATTGATATAAACTGGAATTTCTTTTAGACGATAAGAGTTTTGATAAACTCCAAATCCAACAATTAGAAAAATGATCGTTGCCATAATACCAGAAACCAATGACTGTCGTCGTTCTTCACGCTTATGGATAGATCCATGTAAACGATTTAAAAAAACATCCACATCTGGGATTACAATTTCTTTCATAGCGAGAAATTTGAGCTTTTCATCAAGGGACTTCATTGCTCTTCTCCCAGTTGTTTCCTTAGATTGTTCACAGCATAGTGATAATTCACTTTCGCACTATTTTCAGATATTCCCATAATATCTCCCACTTCACGGAATGGTAATTGCTGAAATGATCTCAAGATAATTACCATCCTCTGCTTTTTAGGAAGCTTCTCAATGGCTGGCCATAAACCGTTGTGAACCCACTCGAACTCAGGATTTTCTCGCGTTGGGTGATGTTCCACATTAGTATCTCTAACGAAGATATTTCTAAGTTTTTCTCGTCGGAAGTGACTGTTGGCCACATTGACTGAAATCCGATAAAGCCAGGTAGTAAACTCTGCTTCAAGTCGGAAGCGGGCAAGACCTCTAAATACACGGAGATAGGTTTCCTGACAAAGGTCATCAGATAGCATTTTGTCACCAGACATACGCATGAAAAGACTAAATGTGTTGGCATAATGCCGCTTGACAAGTTGGTCAAATGCTCCCTCTTCTCCATTTTGAAATCTCTTTACCAGTTCTCGATCTGTCATGAGTCATTCTGCCTCTTTAGATACACTAATCACCCAGAGGTTAAATCTTTCATTAAAATTTCCAAATATTTTTTCTACAGCATTAACTGTTATATAAGGGCTTAGACATTCCTTCTAACCTGTTATTTCACTAACTTCAAATATGATGTTTTCACCAAACCTTCAACAACTACAAGCCATTGAACATCCTCCTGCTCCCCTTATGATCATTGCTGGAGCAGGGACAGGAAAGACCTCTACTTTGCTTCATAGAATCTGTCACCACATTGAAATTGGCACAATGAATCCTGAGAATATAGTCCTTTTGACCTTTACTGAAAAAGCTACTGCCGAGGCAAAGGAAAAAATTCACGACTTACTAAAATCCAAAGCCGATGGAATTAGCGTAGTTACTTTTCATGGATTCTGTCATTCGCTTGTGAGGAAATATAGTCCTGAGAAAATGTCGGATTGGGTTCTTTGGCAGGATAGTGATATCATTCACTTCTTCTTAAATCATTTTGACGATTTAAACGATCTCAGTTCCCGAACTTTCAGGGCAGATCCCATCAACGCCATCGGACAAGCCATCATTCCATTTTTCTCAAGAATGAAAGATGAACTGATTACTCCAGAAGAATTGAAAAAACTGAATAGACCAGATTATTGGACAGAGGAGTGGATCACAAAAAATTATCCGCTTTTGCACAAGAACTGTGATCTGACAGATGTGGCAAATCAGCTACATGATCTAGTTGACATCTACGAATGGTTTCAGTCCGTAAAAGAAGAAGAAAAAGCGCTGGACTACGGCGATATGTTACTCCATTGCTATAGACTACTGACAAACAAGCCGGAAGTTTTGAAGACCGTTCAAGAGAAGTTCAAACACATCTTTATCGACGAATATCAAGACAACAATTATGCCCTCAATAAAATAGCCAATCTCATTGCAAAAAAGTACGCTAGCATCACAGCTGTAGGAGATGAAGATCAGTGTATCTACAGTTTCCGAGGTGCGAATTATTACAACATCCAGGATTTCGAAAATCGATACAGCTACCACTCTGATTTTAAGATCGTGAAGCTAGTGGAAAATTACCGCTCTACACAGGAAATCCTCCATCTTGCAAACACTTCCATCGCCAATAATAGCAATCGAAACGAAAAAGTGTTGATCACACCTAAATCAAACCCGAAGCATGGAGAACTCCCGATCTGGATTGTGACTGAAAGCACCGCGACGAAAGAGGAAGTTCCCAAGCTGATACAACAATTGACTGAGTCCAAGAACGTCTATTATGGAGACATTGCTGTAATCTGTAGAAATTGGAAAAACATCAGAGATATAGCAAACGCTCTGTTGGCTCGCGGTATTCCGGTTGACCTCCATATCGAGAAATTCTTCAGAGTTCCCATTGTGAAAAATGTGTTGGCTTGGGCTCATTTTATCTTGAACGATCACTACGCACAACAATCGCTGTTCCGGATCTTGTCCCAGGCTGTAGGCGATGATTGGACGGAAGTATTTTACCAAACTAACCGGCGTGTTTCTATTGAAGATAAAGTAACCCGTCTTGGGTTGATTGCGACTAATGATAACACTGATCCTGATGTATCTATGAAAATTACTCAAATTCTAAATTCCCGCTTATCCCTCCTCAAGAAGCTGGAAAAAAATCTACATGCTAGCGAAATGGTTTGGGCCATCCTTAAGGTATTGAAGCAGACTGAAATTATGGCTGAGATGCGACGAAGCTATCGTTACCGGGAACGACTCAATTTAGCAAATTTAGGAGAATTGATGAGTATAGCAGAGCAATTTAAAAATACCCGGGACACTGAAGAAAATTCTCTAAGTAATTTATTGTCATATATGGAAGCTATGAGTATTGCTGGAGAACCAAATGCGGTTCAACCAGAATTACCCAGAAAAAATGTTGCTGTCCAGCTTCTGACAGCTCACCAATGTAAGGGGTTACAATTCCTAGTTGTAATTCTCCCATTTATCAGACAGAACACCTTCCCTATGAATCTGAAATATCATGACTTCATTGATCGCCTCCCTGCTGAATGGATGAATTGGGGACAAAACTTAGAGAATGCCCGTGCTTCCCATTTTCAAGAAGAACGAAGAGTTTTCTATGTAGCCGTCACTCGGGCAGAGAAGCAATTATTCATTTTCGGACCTAAAAGATCTCAATCAGATTT
>JBHHUM010000086.1:0-8635 GCA_046861645.1 Fidelibacterota bacterium
CATGGCTAATTAGACATGCAATATCTAATTAGCACATATTTATTTCTTTTTTTATCTGAACATAGATTAACTTGATTATCTTGATTTCTTATAAAATCATACTAATCTTATTACTCTTAAAATCAGTGTAAATACATTTTCGATTTTTATCATCCTGTTTTTACCGGTCGAGTGTGGGGGGATTTAAAGAGGAAATCTTAAATATTTAACTGACAATCTTGTTCGAGTATTCATAGGCATAGAGGATGTTGACGATCTTATAGCAGATTTAATAAGGCGTTGAGTTTACAAAAGATGACATCTTTTCGAAAGATGTCATCTTTTTCATAATTGAGTTACTTTGTCCGATGTATCTCCAGCAAATCCGCCACCAAGGCAAACCCCGTTGCCTCCCGTCCAGCGCCGGGACCCACGACGGTCACATCACCCAGCAGGTCGGTAGTAAACGTGATGGCGTTAACAGGTCCGCTTACCTCGGCCAGAGGGTGAGATAGGTCCACCATCTGCGGCGCTACAAAGGCTTCGATGTCGTTGCTGGTCTTCTTGACGGAGCCGATGAGTTTCCACCGCTCCCCTTTAGCTTGTGCCTGCCGAAAATCATCTTGTGTCAGTTGGGAGATACCCTGGCACGGGATGTCGGTGGGCTGCACGCTTTCACCCATCACCACATTAGCGAGGATGGTGACCTTCGCCAAGGCGTCAAATCCTTCTACATCAGCGGTGGGGTCGGCTTCGGCGTAACCGAGCATCTGGGCCTCTTTCAGGGCGGAGTCATAGGATTCGCCCTCTTCCATTTTAGTCAGGATAAAATTTGTGGTACCGTTCAGGATGCCTTGTATGGCGGATATTTCGCATCCGGCAAGATTGTTCTTGGCGAAGTTCAGCACCGGCGTGCCGGACATGACCGTCCCTTCGATGAGAAACTGAGCACTGTTGTCGGCGGCGAGGTCAGTCAGCTCGCGATAGGCGAGAGCGGCGGGACCTTTGTTGCTGGTGGTGACATGTTTTCCGGCAGTTAATGCAGTACGGACATGCTCCAGCGCCGGGCCGCCCGTCTTGATATCGGTGTAGGTCAGCTCGCAGATGACGTCCGCATTGCACTCGCGGATGGTGGTTAGGGCATCCCAACCTGCCCGGCATCTGGGATGATCATCAGCATAATATCCAAGGTCTTTCCCTGATTGGACAAGATCCAGCAATTTGTCGATATCCAATCCATCTGGACAGTAAATAGAACCCTTGAGGAAATCTGAAACAGCGACAATATCATTTTCATAGTCATAGTTCTTCTTTAGCATTTGACCCTTGTCCCGCAGGATTTCAACTAAACCCTGTCCCACGGTACCAAAGCCAATGAGGGCAATCTTCTGTTTCTTCACGGTTTCACTCCCATTTGTTGCTGTTGATTGTGATACTTGGCGTTTCGATTAAACTAATCATCTTTACCTCTTTGTTGAGGATTCAGAAGTTTTATTACAACTTCAATGAATTTACGTTTCATCGAGATTTTTGTGTGAATTATTGAATACCTCTAACATAATGTACAATTAAGTGTCTGTTAATAAACTAGGAATTTCTTTCTCCGTAGCCCCGTCATTCATGGCGGGGTTACAGATGCTAAAAATGCACTGACGCCGTTCCTGTCTGCCGACCTTTAGGCAGGCAGGCAGGGAAGATAACAGATCACCCTCTCCTTTCCAAAGGGCGCAGCCTCCTGTGGAGATCCTCTTATGTTAATAGTCAAGGGTTTTTGTCTCGTCAGCCACAAAGGCACCAAGGCACAAAGCTGTCCCGATGCTTCGGGATTGATAAGTTGCATGAAAAACGAATGAGTTTTTTTCAAGGTGTGAATTCGGTTACCATTATTTCTAACCTGATTAATTCATGAGCCATGAATTATTCAGGCTAACATCATAATTATCAATATTCTTCGTGTCTTTGTGTCTTCGTTGCGAATAATTCACGTTAGTTTACGATGGTATGAATTTCGATTGTCTGTTTCAGATGATTGGATAAACTTTTCGACGTGAAAATTAACGGACCACTGAAAGATGCCGTATTTATTGAGCGTCCCAATCGCTTCCTTACAATTGTAGAAATGGAAGGCGAGCGGGTGGAAAGTCATCTGCCGGACCCTGGAAGACTTAAGGAGCTCCTTCTTCCAAGAGCAGCACTGAAAGTGAGGAAGGCGAAGGAAACCAGCGGCAGAAAGACTCATTGGACCACTGTCATGGTGAAGAACGGGATTCAGTGGGTATCCATTGACAGCACCTTGCCTAACCGCTTTGTGGGGGAGTTGCTTCGGGAGAAGGCGCTGCCAATGTTTAAGGACTGGCGGTTGAAAGGGAAGGAAGTCCCGCACGGTAGGCACCGCTTTGATTTTCTGCTGAGTAAGGGAAGCAGAGAGTTCTACTTAGAAGTTAAATCAGTTACACTTGTGGAAGACGGCGTAGCCATGTTCCCCGATGCAGTGACAGAACGAGGTACCCGGCATGTAAAAGCTTTGGCGGAAATTGTACGCTCCGGAAAGAGAGCTGCCGTCCTGTTCGTCTGCCAGCGATCGGATGTAAAACTGTTTCGGCCTCAGTGGAAACGGGACCCACGGTTTGCTCAGGCGTTGTTAGAGGTGGAAGCCGCGGGAGTTGAGGTACATGTCATCTCAGCGAACATCACTCCCCGGGAAATCAAGTACAAAGAAGTGATTCCCTATGATCTGACTCAGCCGTAATTTTCCCTCTATTTAAATTCCTGTGAAAAAACTCTATCCATTTGCGATTTTACTCATCCTCGGCTGCGCCGCGGTTGCTCCTCCACCCGGAGGTCCTGTGGATGATATTCCTCCCACATTGACAGCCGTAGAACCTCCTTCCGGAACGGTTGACATTTCTTCGGGCGTTACTGTTATGCTCACGTTTTCCGAGCGGCTGAACGAGAATACCGATGCATCTTTCATACGTGTACTTCCCACTCTACCTGAACCGCCAGAAGTAAAGCTGAAGAAGAACGTGCTGGAAGTGACATTCCCGGATGAGTTGTCCGAGAATCAGACCTATATCCTGACCCTCACGAGGGAAATAAAGGATGAGCACAATGTCCGGCTGGACCAGACGTACCAATTGGCTTTCAGTACGGGAGATGAGATTTCAGAAGGGGAGATAGCCGGAAAAGTGTACGGTGGAAAAGGTTCGGCTACAGTATATCTTTACAGTCTCAATGAAGAAAATAGCGACACTCTTTTCACAAAATCGCCTAAGTACTATACAGAGACAGACGACTCCGGCGCCTACGCGTTCTCTTATCTTGAGCCCGGAGATTACAGGCTGCTGGCGTTTCAGGGTGGCAGAGCTCCGTCGCCGCTCGTACCCAGCCGCATGCCGTATGGAACGTTTTGGAATGACCCTGTGACCCTCGTCGGCAATGCCGATACTGTAAATTTTGCTGATATCAGAATAGCTCCCGAGACACCTCCCCTGAAGCTGTTGGAAGCCCGGATGGAAACTGGTCACCGCGGCTACGTCCGCTTTACCAATCCTGTGGACCTCGATGAACAGATGACGATAAGTCTATCATTGAAACAAGCAGTTGGACAGGAATTAGAGCGAACTCTTTTCCAGTCAGAAGATGATACCCGCCGGATATCCTTTTACCTGGCGGATGCTGCCGAAGGAGACTCTCTCGAGCTGTCTGTGGAAGGCGTTAGTGACAGCGTGGGTCAGCTTTTGGAACAGACAATTCGTAAAATTACTGTTCCGGAAGATACAGTAAATGACGTTCTACTTATCAAACCGCTGGTTTCCCAAGTGGTAACAGTTTTGGAATCGGAACCCCTTTTCCTGCAATTCTCCGATCCTGTTATTCTGGAACCTTTGGATAGTGCTTTGGTCTTATTGGATTCAACTAATGTTTCCGTAGAGGTCGCTGTGGAATGGAGCGATCCCGCCCGAGTCTCCGTGATTCCACAGGAAAAGTGGCGCCCCAATGAGGAATACGAAATGCGATTAAGAAGTGAGTTTATTCATAGTCCAACTGGTGCAGTATTAAGTGATTCAGTGATAACTATCCTGATACATATAGAGGCAGAACCAGGAACAGGAAACATCCTGGGAGTGGTAAATGGTCCTTATGTCGAAAACTCAATAGTTACGGCTCATTCTGTAGAAAACACCCCATTTTCACTCTCAGCAAGTGTAAATTCCAACCGTGAATTTTCAATATTGGAACTTCCCGAAGGCTCTTGGGTTCTGAACGTATTTCAGGATAGAGATAATAATGGTCGCTATACTTACGGCGTGGCATTGCCGTTTATGCCGGCAGAGCCGTTCGTTTTTCTTTCTGACACGGTGGAAGTTAGAGCTAACTGGGATACCGAAGGAGTTGAACTGCGTTATCCGGGGAATTAGCTGATATGAATCCTCCCAGAAGAAAAAGACAGGTTTTTGCGGTCATCATGGCCGGTGGCAAGGGGACTCGTTTCTGGCCTTTGAGTCGTAATGCCAGACCGAAGCAACTACTCAAAATTTTTGGGGATTCTTCTATGTTGCAGATGACCGTAGATCGACTACGGAAAATCTCCTTTGTGGAGGAAATATATATCATTTGCGGGGCTGAATTGAAGCGAAGAATTAGTAAAAACCTTGACGGAGTAGAAGCGAAAAACATTATCGTTGAACCATCAGGTAAAAATACAATGCCATCCATTGGACTTATGGCAGAACATATTGTCAGAAAGGATGGGGAAGCGGTCATGGCTGTCTTTCCCGCTGACCATCTTATCATTGGTCATAGAGCCTTTTTAGATGCCATGAAAACAGCTCACGATCTGGCTCTTCAAGAAGAAACACTGGTAACCTTGGGCGTTGTACCTTCCTCGCCTCATACCGGTTATGGTTACATCCAGTTTAACCGGAAGAAAAATTACATTACGGGAAAAGCGTATGGTGTAAAAACATTTGCAGAAAAACCCAATCTTTCTACAGCGAAACGTTTTCTGAAGAGTGGTGACTTCCTGTGGAATAGTGGTATGTTCGTCTGGCGAGCATCCGTTTTATTAAAGAGTGTTCAGCAATATATGCCGGAGGATTATATCGTATTGGAAGCCATTGGCAAAGCTATCGGTACGAGAGATTATAGAAATAATCTTGAGGAAAATTGGGGCAAATTGATGCCCGAATCGGTGGATTATGCTATTTTAGAAAGAACCCAAAATATCTCTGTCGTACAAGCGGAATTTCAATGGAGTGATATCGGCTCTTGGAATGCCTATTTCGAGTTGTTGCCAAAGAATGGTCAGGGTAATGTTATTAAAGGTGATGGTATGATCCTTGATGGGAGTAATAATCTGGTTCATTCCAATGGTCGTTTTACAGCAGTTGTTGGAGCTGATAATATGGTTGTTATTAATACTAAAGATGCCACCCTTGTGGTGTCAATGGACCGCGTAGAAGAAGTAAAACGACTTGTCGAAAAATTGAAGGAAAAAGGTAGAGAGGAAGTTCTATAATGAAGATGGAGGATACCTATTCTCAGTTTGAACAGTTAGCTGAACAGATGGGTATTGCTCTGGTAGAAGGAAAAGGGGATTTTGAAGGTGGTTTCTGTACCTTGAATGGTGATCGTTTTATAGTGTTAAACAGTCTAAAACCTTTGAATCAACGACTGAGGATTTTAGCCCGGTCCTTTTATGATTTAGAGTTGGATAACCAATTTGTGATCCCAGCCCTCCGGGAGTTTATTACGGAGCAGATTTTCCCGGAAAGTACTGTTTCTACACCTCCTGAAATCTCTTGATTTGCCGTGCTGTTCTTTTTATACTCGTCCGCTCTAATCCATTACAATAATACACTCCTCAGACCTCAACTCTTCAGTGAGGAATCTTTTTAGAAAGGATAAGTGATGACTACTGTAATTAAATCTACAGATATTAGGAATTTTTCTCTGGTAGGTCATGGCACAGCGGGTAAAACCGTACTTTCTGATGCCATTTTATTTAATAGTGGTGAAACCAACCGTATTGGAAAGACCGATGATGGTTCTACTATTTCCGACTACCATCATGATGAGATTTCCCGGGGAATTTCACTTAGCGCTACATTACTCCACTGTTACTGGTTGGAAAAGAAGTTTAACATGATAGACGTGCCTGGATTTTTAGACTTTGTTGGGGAAGCGAAAAGTGCCCTGAGGGTTTCAGATTTTGCTGCCGTAGTGGTTCATGGAGTTACAGGTCCTGAAACCGGTACGGACACAGTATGGGAATTTGCATCAGATTACGGTATTCCCAAGATATTGATTGTGAATATGATGGATAAGGAACATACTCAATTTGACTACATTCTGTCCCAGCTTCAATCACGTTACTCAAAACGTGTGTTTCCTTTTACCCTGCCTGTAAATCCGGGTCCAGGTTTTAATCAGGTTGCGGATGTACTGCGCCGGGAACTGCTCACTTATGCCAATGACAACAGTGGAAAATACCAGACGGGAGAGCTTACTGGTGAGTGGCAAGAGCGGGTTGATCAGCTCCACGAAGAATTAATAGAATTCATTGCTGAGTCTGACGATTCATTATTAGAGAAATTTTTTGAGGAAGGAAGTCTGACAGAAGAGGAACTGCGGGCGGGTCTTCATGATGCTATCTTGCAGGAGAGCGTAATCCCGGTGGTTTGTACCGCCGCTGACAGTAATGTCGGTGTTTCCCGACTCATGGATATTATTGCCAAGTATTGTCCTTCCCCGGAAGATTTTCCTTTAATCAAAGCCTTCAAAGCCGGTACTGAAAAAGAGACGGAGATAAAAGCGTCTGATCCCGAAAGTCTTTTTGTTTTTAAGACTATTAGCGAAGCTCACGTGGGAGAACTGTCATTTTTCCGAGTTTACTCAGGCGAGGTTAAACAGGGGATGGATTTAAGGAATACTCCCAGGCAGTCTTCGGAGCGATTGGGTCAGCTTTTTGTGATGAATGGTAAAAACCGCAAGGAAGTGGGTGCTCTGGGGGCTGGAGATATGGGAGCGGTTGTTAAACTGAAGAACACTCACACTGGTGATACTTTGTGTGATTCTAAATTCGATATCGAATTACCTAAAATCATATTTCCCTTCCCCAATATCCACGAGGCAGTTGTCACAAAGTCTAAAGGAGACGAAGATAAAATAGCCACAGGCCTGGCCACGCTACACGAGGAGGATCCTACTTTTCTATTTAGAGTTGATCCCGAGCTAAAACAGACCATCATTTCTGGTCAGGGGGAGCTGCAAATTGAAGTAGTAGTATCCAGGCTAAAACGGAAGTTCAATGTGGATGTTGAACTGGTGGAACCTAAAGTACCCTACCGGGAAACGATTAAGGGCAAGGGAGAGTCGAAATATCGACATAAGAAGCAATCTGGTGGTGCCGGTCAGTTTGCTGAAGTTTGGATGCGTCTCGAGCCTAAAGCTCGCGGTGAAGGGGTTGAATTCACGGAATCTTTAGTTGGGCAGAATGTTGATCGCGTGTTTGTCCCTTCCGTACACAAGGGGGTAAACGCAGCCTGTCAGGAGGGAGTGTTAGCTGGCTATCGCGTCGTAGATCTGAAAGTTGACTTCTACGACGGTAAACAGCATCCTGTTGATTCCAAGGATATTGCTTTCCAGATTGCGGGCAAGGAGGCCTTTAAGGAAGCCTTTATGGATGCCAGGCCATGTCTGCTCGAGCCCATCTACGAAATAGAAGTAAAGGTGCCTGAAGATCATATGGGGGATGTTATGGGCGATATCTCGGGACGAAGAGGCAAGATATTAGGGATGGAAAATGATGGGGATTACCAGGTGGTAAAAGCCCTTGTTCCCCAAGCTAATTTGTACCGTTATTCCACGGTGTTACGTTCTGTCACCGGAGGGAGAGGTATGCACCGGGAGAAATTCAGTCATTATGAGGAACTTCCTAAAGAGCTGGAGGCGAGTGTCGTAACGACCTCGAAGGCAGGTGAGGAAGAGTAGGGATGGAAGATGTGAGATGGAAGATGTGAGATGGAAGATGTGAGATGGATGATGGTTGATGGGTCATGAGAGAGGGAAGATGGGGTAAGGAAGGAATGAGTTGTGAATGAAGAAACTAAAAAGTTGCTTAAAAGAACATTTGATTTTGGAGTGAATTGCTTATTGTTTTTGAACAATCTCCCAAATCAAGAAAAATTCAGAGTACCTAAATACCAGTTGGCAAAATCATCAACTTCAATTGGTGCAAATTATGAAGAGTCTCAGGCCGCAGAATCAAAAAAAGATTTTATTCATAAAATTGGAATCGTTCTAAAAGAAACAAGAGAAAGTAACTATTGGTTAAGAGTTATTGAAGCTGTTTCATTAAATAATAAAAATATTGACAAAATTACCTTAAAACAATTGATTAAAGAATCTGTTGAATTCAAAAAAATATTTACAATAATTAAAATCAATTCCCAAAAGAATGATGATTAAGAGTTTTTCCCATTTTCCGTATCCCATTTTCCATACCACATGAAAAAGCTTTGGGCACCATGGAGGATCGAATACATACGTCAGATGAAAGAGGAAGGCTGCATTTTCTGCGAAAAACAACAGAAGGATGATGATCGGGAGATGCTGATCCTCGACCGGGGTGAATTCAGCTATGTACTTATGA
>JBHHUM010000002.1:0-67276 GCA_046861645.1 Fidelibacterota bacterium
TTAATCCAAATCTTGAACATTTTTCAATTGCATCTTAACGCAGAATCTTCGTGGCTAACTCCTTGTGGTAAACCTACATACGTTCCGGTTGGCTGATTCCCAGGATCTTCAGTCCGTTTCTTAGCACGACCCGGGCAACGGCAACCAGCGCCAGTCGGGCCGCTGTCAGGGTGCTATCGTCAGTAACGACCCGGTAATCGGTATAGAACTTATGGAAGCGGGTCGCCAGTTCCTGCAGATAGTTCGCTAAAACCTGTGGTTCCAATGTCTCCAGAGCTGACTGTGTGATCTCAGGGAAACGGATAATCTCTTTGAGGAGTTGCAACTCAGAGGCAGTGGTCAGCAGGGAAAGGTCTGGCTCCTGTGGGTTGACGGCGCCGGTTTCCTGCCCGAACTTAATGATGTTACAAATCCTGGCATGGGCGTACTGGAGATAAAAAACCGGGTTCTCTTCGGACTCCTTGGTTGCCAGGTCTAAATCGAAATTCAGATGACTCTGTCGGTTGCGCATGATAAAGAAGTAGCGCACCACATCTTTACCAACGGTGTCAATTAATTCCTGTAAAGTTACATATTCTGCTTTACGGGTGGACATTTTCACTTTTTCGTCAGCTGATTTAAGGGTAACGAACTGGTGGATTAAGACACGGATGTGATCGGTTTTGTTCCCTAATTTTTTCACTCCGGCGAGAACGTCAGGATAGGTGTCCTGGTGATCCGCACCGAAGAGGTCCACGATGAGGTCAAAGCCCCGTTGTACTTTCTGACAATGGTAGGCCATGTCTGGCAGGCGATACGTGGGCTCTCCACTGGACTTGATAAGTACCGTATCCTGAGCCTTGCCCAATGCCGTTGTTTTGAACCAGATTGCACCGTCGGCATCATAGGCCAGACCTTGATCCCGCAGGGTGGCCACTATATCATCTATGGAGCCATCTTCATAAAAAGTTTTTTCGTTAACGTAACTATCCATTTCAATGCCTGCATTGGCCAGAGTTTTTCTGATATCGGCAAAAATGATTTCTTCAGCCTTCTCCTTAAAAATAGGATTCCAGGCCTCATTCTTTAATTTATCTCCATAGTGGTCGTAGATGATCTGAGCAATATCCCGGATGTAGTCACCCTGGTAACCTCCTTCTGGAAAGGTGGTTTCTACGCCGAGAATTTCACAGTAGCGGGCGTAGACAGATGCTCCCAAGAGCCGCATCTGCCGGCCGGCATCGTTGTAATAGTACTCCCGGGTAACCTTGTAACCGTGCCAGCTTAAAAGGGATGCTACGGTGTCCCCCAGGACCGCCTGTCGGCCGTGTCCTACAGTGAGGGGTCCCGTGGGATTGGCACTTACAAATTCTACCAGAGCGCGCTGGCTGACACCGGTAGTGGTCTGGCCGTAGGAGTCATTGGCTGACAGGATGGAGGGAATTTGGTTCTGCAAGTACTTTGCAGCAATAGTGAAATTAATGAATCCAGGAGCGGAAACCGTTAGGTCCCCACAGATGTCTTCGTCAGGTTTCAGAGCAGATTTAATGGCTTCGGCCAGCTCCAGGGGTGGTTTACCGGCGGCTCTGGCCGCTACCAGGGCAGCGTTCGTGGAGTAATCGCCCAGGTGAGGGGATTTACACCGCTCTATGTGGAAAGCTTCCCTGGGAAGTTTCAGCTCTCCCAAGGCCTCAGCCGTGAGGGTATAGAAATAGTCCTTTAAGTCCAGGGCAGACATGAAAGAATTTAACGACTCAGGAGTGGACAAGGACAGCCTTATCCTTGGGTACGATCCGTTGCGGGTACTCCAATTTGTTCTCTGGCGGCATCGGCCCATAATCTTTCTAACTGATAATAATCACGGGCTTCCTGTAAAAAGATGTGCACCACGACGTCCACGTAGTCCAAAAGAACCCAGCGTCGATTCTCCACACCTTCAGAGTGCCACGGTTTGACAGGTGGCTTAAGCTCCTCTTGAATGGTATCACAAATGGCTTTGACGTGAACATCGGAATTGCCGGAGCAGATGACAAGGAAATCGGTAATACTGGTCTGCTGGCTAACGTCTAAAATGGTGACATCGTCGGCTTTTTTAGCAGCAGCCAGTTCAGCAATGGCGTGCGCCAGTTCATCTGCTGATTTGAAGGGGGGGTTGGTTTTCCCGGAGCTCAATTCAAACGGCGTGACTCCAGGTATTTTTCGTAAGATCCAATAGTCAGGTAATCCCGACCGATAATCACGGTCACATCCACATCCAGGTCGAGATTGACATCGGTGACAATACTCTCACGGTCTATACCTAACAGGCTGGCAATCTCATAGCCCCGGTCCAAGTATTGACTGCGCTGTATCACCTGGGTATGGCTATAGTCGAAATGGTCAGCATTTTCTGTAGCGATCACATCCACGCGGTAACTCCGTAAAAAATCGGTAAAACGGCCTCCCAGACCCTGGACACCACAACCATTTAAGACCTCCACCTGAACCGCAGCTAACGGTGAACGATCATATTCCTCAAACAGTTTTGCCGGTTGGGAAAGATTAGGTTCTATCAGGGCTACTTTAGCCTCGTCATGCCAGTTGTTCTGGACGAAAGACACCACAAAGGCGATCACTACAAAAGCCAGAAAGATGATGGCCGCATTCAGAGAAGGCGACTGAAATATCATACTGGGTAGATTAGTTGGTCTCTGTTTGGGCACTCTCCTCCGGCTTTTCATTACTTTTCCGCACCGGAAGAGAAGCCGTCTCCAGAATTACGGCACTGATATGTGCGTCGCTTCAATCCTGGAACCATGGACCCGCGTTAAGGTAGGGGTGCATCGTGTTATAATAGCGATACCTGTAGATAGGATAATTGTCAAAGCTCAGCTCAAGACGACTATTTTCCGTAGGCTGGTATTTGAGTTTTGCCTGTAAGAAAGTTTGTCCGTTAAAGGCGTTGATCTTTCCCGAGAGGGAAGAAAAGGTGGGTTGAACGAAACTGAGATTAGTTTGCAGAGTAAGATGGTCTGTCAACAAATATTGCATCTGGTTAGTGTAGATACCATAGCTGTAGGACATTCCTCCCCGGGAAGCCATGGTAAAACCAAAGCTGTGGTTCATGGAAAACCGTTCCGGATTTAGGAAGGAAAGTGTGCTTTCCTCAGTCTCGGAGGGGAGCGGCTTTATGGGGGAACCATTGACAAGATGGGATTTGTACTGACCGGAGGAAAAAGTAAGAGAAGTGCACATCAGGAGTATGATACTAAGGTGTGTTTTCATTCGTTTTATGGGTAAATCCGGTTAATTTCCTCCAACTGCTGTAGCGTATTTACACCCGCTACTTCCCGGGCGTCTGTAATCTGTTCCACGGCAATGTATCCATTCCCGGCCAGGATCAACGGAAGCACATCGGGGAGATAATATTCCTGTTGTGCGTTGGCATTGCTGACTCTGGGTAAATATCGGTAAAGAGTGTCGGCATCGAAGAGGTAAACCCCGGCGTTGATCTCCTGGATTTGTCGCTCTTCAGGAGTGCAATCTTTCTCTTCCACGATTCGCTGCAGCAACCCATCAGCTTTGCGGATGACCCTTCCGTAGCCCGTGGGATTGTCAATGATCGTCGACAGCACCGTTGCTGCCGCATGAGAAACATAATGTCTGTGGAGAAGTTTGTCAAGTGTCAATTCACTTAATAGGGGGACATCTCCAGAAAGTATCAATACATCACCGCTAAAGCCTCTTAGATACTCTTGCGCCTGGAGGACAGCATGCCCGGTTCCTAATTGTTGCTCCTGAATGGTAAATTCAACACTCTCTCCCCGCAGCTCATGGATGATTTTATCTCTGCCCACACCGACAATAATGACTATTTTCCGGGGCTGCATCGCCTGAGCGGTGTGTACCACGTGACGGATCATCGGCTGACCCCTTACGAGGTGCATAACCTTGGGTAGCTCAGACTTCATCCGCTTGCCCTGGCCTGCGGCGAGAATCACGACCACCAAAGGCCGCTCCTTATTCATGTAGTGTCCCTGCCGTGATAATTCCACCTCCCAAGAGCAGGTCTCCACTGTAGAAGACGGCCGACTGTCCTGGAGTGACGGCAAATTGTGGTTCATCAAATTGTACATTAAGTAACCCGGATCCATGCCTTGCTAGCCGACAGCCCACCCCTTCATGGTGATAACGGATCAAAACGGTGATAGCTTCCAGATGATCCAGTTGTGCTTCATCCATATGCCAGTTGAGATTGTTAACTTGGCAGCCTTTGAAGAACAGGGAACGGCGCGGTGCCAGGGTGATGTTCCCGCTTTCAGGGTCTATCTTCTGCACATAAACTGGCTCAGATCCTGTCACTCCCAGCCCCCGCCGCTGACCAATGGTGTAATGAGAGATTCCCTGGTGTTTGGCCAGAAGTTCGCCCTCTGGTGTAATAAACCAACCTTGGCCATTAGCAGTATTTGGGGAAGGGTTTCTTCCGTCCAGGAATTCCCGGTAGTTGTTGTTAGGCACAAAGCAGATTTCCTGACTTTCGGCAATACCAGCTGTGGCCAGGTGAGCTTGTTGTGCTATCTTTCGTACTTCTGGTTTGGTCAATGATCCCAGAGGGAAGAGCGTTCGAGCAAGTGCTTTTTGATCCAGCTGCCAGAGGACGTAAGACTGGTCTTTACGCGGATCCAACCCTTTCCTGATTACAGGGTGGTTCGGGTTAGAACGATCGAGGCGGGCATAGTGACCGGTGGCCATCCACGCCATGTCCAGCTCGTTAGCATACTCTAATAGAGCTGTCCACCGCACTTCGGTATTACACCGGATGCACGGATTGGGAGTCCGGCCCTGCTGGTACTCCGCGGCGAAGTTTTCCACGACTTTTTCCAGGAATTTCTTTCGGAAATCGAGGGTATAATGAGGAACACCTGCCGTATCGCAGACGAGTTTGGCATTACGCACTGCTTCCAAGGAACAGCAGTAGGAGGGACGGGTAAAAGTCCCTGCAGAATCCTGATAGTCCCACAACTTCAAGGTTACACCAACCGCATCATAGCCTTCTGCCACCAATAGATGAAGGGCCACGGAACTGTCTACTCCTCCGGACATAGCCACGAGGACACACTCTTTTTTACTCATACGGCTACTTCTTTCAATGTTGGCGATACATGACGGCTTATAGCTCCAGCCAGGGCGGTCACTTCCTCAAGTGTGGTCAACCGGCCGAAGGAAATGCGGATGGTGCGTTGGTTCAACTCGTCAGACAAACCCAGGGCTTGTAAAACGCGTGAAGGTTGGGGAGATCCCGAAGCACAGGCGGCGCCGGCAGAAACCGCAAAACCGTCCCTGTCCAGCTTCATAATCAGTTTTTCTGCGGAGACATCAGGGAAAGAGAGGCTCACCACCCCAGGCAGCGTTTCCGTAGGGTGACCGTTGACCACAACTTCTGGACAGGTCTCGCTAATTGAGGATAGGAAACCTTTGCGGAGACCATGAAGTCGCTCCATTTCGCTATTTAAATCACCTCCTGCCAACTCAACAGCCAGCCCGAATCCCGTTATGCCCAAGACGTTCTCCGTACCTGCCCGTCGGCTGTTTTCCTGACTTCCCCCGGAGATGAGGGGGTGTAATTGATAGCCTTCAGTAGCGTACAGAGCGCCCACGCCCTTGGGGCCGTACAACTTATGGGCGGAGAAACTCATGGTGGTAATACCCAGAGATTGCACCTGTATGGGTATTTTACCCAGAGCCTGTACCCCGTCGGAGTGGAAAGGGATATTGTGCTCCTGGCAGAGACAAGCAATTTCGGCAATAGGCTGAAGAGTACCTACTTCATTATTGGCCATCATGACAGTTACTAGAGCGGTGTTATCTAGTATAGCAGCGGCAATATCAGGGGGACTTACTCGACCCGTTTTATCAACATCTACAATGGTACAGGTCATGCCCAGCGGTTCTAATTCCCTGATAGTGCTATAAATGGATGGGTGCTCAATGGCCGATAGGACCACATGCTTTTTTTCACCATAGAGAAGGTTACGAAGAACCAGGTTATTAGCCTCCGACCCACTACCGGTGAAGATGATTTCTGACGGTTTACACCCGATGGCTGCTGCTATCTGCCGCCGGCTCCTCTCCACGTAACTGCGTGCTTTCTGTCCATAACGGTGTACACTGGACGGATTACCGAAGACGTGCTCGTTGACATCTGACATAAGTTCTGCCACCCGACGATCTACGGGTGTAGTGGCGCAGTAATCGAAGTATTTCATGAAGGAAAGTTACTTATGATCAGGCGAAATATATCAGAATTCGTTGCGAATTTCGGCGTATCTGATGGTATTCTGTAAATTAAGATAAAAGGGAGGTTTCAGGTCATCCAGCCTTCGTATAGTGATTGAATTATCATAGTCAAAGCGTTCGACTTCCCATTTGAAGTCCTCACCCACAGTCAGAAAGGCCACGGAACCTTTGGGAATGCGATCAAACGGGAGACCGGTAGCTCCCTGGCAAAAAATCTTGATATTGCCATTCTGATCGAAACGGGGAATGTGGGTATGGCCGTGAATAAATAGAAACATTTTTACCTCTGGATAACGCAGTTTGACATGATTCCGCCAGGTGATGGCTTCTTCCAGTGAGGGTGGCTGATCATCGCGTTCGTACCAGGCGTGAGTGAACTCGACCAGAATAGTACCTATTTTCTCCCGATGGGCAATATGCATCTGACGAATAAAGTCCATCCCCTCTTCGCCTAACTGCTCCCATGTCCACCGTTCATTCTGGACAATGCCCTGGCAGACGGGGTCGTCAGGGCTCATCCCCTCCAACGAGGGTGCTTCATGTTCCCAAATTCTTTCTAAAAGGTAACGATCGTGATTGCCACGAATGAAAATGCAGTTATCCAGCGTCTGCAGGAGTTTCAATGTCTTTACGGGAGAAGGACCCAGAGCAAAACAGTCACCTAGACAGATGAGTTGATCCACTTTGCGCTTGCTGATAATGTCCAAGGCGGATTGCAATGCAGTCAGATTGCTGTGGATATCTGTAATGATGGCAAATCGCTTTTCATTCATTGGTGGGTATCCTTCTTAATCGGTGACAATATTTCATAAATTTACAGTGCAATTTCCAGAATTTCCTAAGTTCTTTTTATATGGCTAAAAGTCTAAATAAGGTCAACAATTGCTTGCATTCTGATCGGGAGAGGATCAAATTCCCGCCGCTTTGTTATGACTGCGGATAGTATACTCACGGTAGGTTCCATTGCCATTGACTGGTTGGAGATGCCCGATGGTACCCAGGGCGAGGTGCTCGGGGGGGCGGCCACCTATTTTACTTTATCTGCTTCTCAGTTTGCTCCAGTTCATGTCGTGGGAGTAGTGGGGACCGACTTCCCTCAAGAGGGTCACGATCTTTTCAGGACTCATGCCGCCAATATGGATGATCTCCAGGTAGTAGCGGGGAAGACCTTTCGCTGGGGAGGGCGCTACCACGAGAATTGGGAGAACAGGACGACTCTCTTCACGGAGCTGGGTGTCTTCGGCGATTTCAAGCCAGTGATTTCCCAGGGGAATCGGAGTTGTCCTTTAGTCTTCCTCGCCAATATTCAGCCGTCCCTGCAGTTGGATGTACTTAAGCAGATGGAAGCACCGCGACTAGTGATAACCGATACCATGAATCTATGGATCGATACTGCCTTAAGTGATCTGAAAGAGGTAATTGTCAAAACGGATATTCTCCTGCTCAACGACAATGAAGCTGAGATGTTGACTGGTTTGTCCGATCCCGAGGAAGCGGGTCGTGAACTGTGCCGGCAAGGTCCAAAGAGTGTAGTAGTAAAACTCGGCAGCCGTGGTGCTCTTCTTGTAGAAGAGGAGAAGACTGTGCCTGTTGCTGCATTTTCGGTAGATCAGGTAGTTGACCCTACCGGTGCTGGTGACTCATTTGCAGGTGGGTTGGTGGGAGCACTAGCGGCAGGAAAGTCGCTGATAGATTCATTAATAACAGGTTCTGCCATAGCATCGTTTACCGTTGAGAGTTTCGGACCGGCAGGTCTGATCGAATTGGATAATGATGAACTGGGTAGTAGGATATTAGTTGTACGTGATCTGTCAAAATTGGCTTGAATCACCTTCGAGAGCTTAGTAGATTAATCACCCTTTTATAGTCAATTCCCGGGAGGCTAATACAATGCATAAACAAACTTGGACTATTCTCATAGCCGGAATCCTGTTAATGGTATTCTTCTGGAGTTGTACCAGCGCCGAACTAACCTCGGCCAGAATTTATGCTCGTGACAAAGAATACGAGAAAGAAGAGGAACAATTGCTTCTGGCCATGAAAGGACCCGACTCCCAGAATCCGGAAGTCTATTTCAGGATGGGTGCCGATATCTACGGAAACCGTGGAGAGTGGGATAAAATGAATGAAATGTTGGATAAAGCTCTTGCATTAGGTGCTGATGTAAAAATTCCTGTCGGGGCTGAAAATCTGACGGTTAAAGAAGGTGTGGAGCGTATTCGTGGGAAATATTGGACGGAATTTTATAACAGAGGTGCCACTACCTATAATGAAGCCCTCTCAGGTGATCCTGAACTGAAAACCAAAAAACTGGATAAGGCTATAAAGTATTTCTCGACGGCTATACAGATCTTCCCCGTAGAAGGTAAAACCTATAAAAACCTTCTCTTTTGCTATGTTCAAAAGGGGGATCAGGAGGGGATTAATGCTACACTGAACGCAGCATTGAAGATCAATCCCGATGATACTGATTTATTGTTGACGGCAGGACAAATTCGTCAACGCGAGAACGATTATGAAGGTGCACTGGTATATCTGGAAAAAGCCCTCAGTCTGGCTCCCTATGATGTGGAAGTGGTAAAGTCTTTAGCCAATAATTACTTTTTCCTCGAGGATTATGAACAGGCAGTTGATGCCTACAATCGTGCCCTTTACCAAGAAGCTGATAACAGTGATCTGCATTATAACCTCGGCCTGCTCTATCTACGCTTGACCGACTTCGATCTGGCTGAGATGGAGTTTCAATATGTCATCGAAGCCGATCCGGACGATTGGGAAGCCATCCTGCTGATCGCGGAGGCATTCCGGGGGAATGAGCGGTGGGAAGATGCGGAGTACTATTACCGCCAGGTTCTGGATATTAAACCGGATCACGCCTCTGCAATGAGGAATTTAGCCGTGGTGGTCTTTAAGCAAGGGAGAGTAGAAGAAAGTCAGGAAATATTGAACCAAGCCAAGGCTCTTGAGTAAAAATCTTTAAGAGACCTTTTTTCTCTTTTTCAAGTAACCGGAGAGAGCCAGATCAAGGGTTTCATTGGTTCTTATGGGGACGTAATCAATATTCCGCTTCCGGCACTCTGTTTTGTACAGTTTCTGGAAGTCTGCCATTACTCGCTGATAGGCTGATCGAATCTGCCACGGTTCAGTGGTGATCATCGCTCCAGTTTCTAAATCTTGGAAACGGGTACGTATTGAGAAATCAAAGTGCTGTTCCTGAGGGTCGATGAGATGAAATACGATAACCTCGTGCTTCTTGTGGCGGAAATGCTTTAATCCCGTCAAGACTTCCTGTGGTTCGTCCAATAGATCTGAAATCAGAATGATAAGTCCCCGCTTTCTTATTTTCTCGGCTAAGTGATGCAGGGTGGGAGCTATCCTTGTTTCTGGTCCTGATGAAACTTGCTCCAGCCGAGTCAGAATGGTATTCAGGTGCCCCGGAGTAGAGCGGGGAGGGACATAGTTACGGATTTCCTTATCAAAGAGGGTTAGAGATACAGCATCCTGTTGCTGCAGCATCAAGTACGTCAGGGCTGCCGCCAGGTAGCTGGCGTATTCCAGCTTGGAGATACTTTTACTGGCGAAGTCCATGGATTTACTGGTGTCCATGATGAGATATGACCTGAGGTTGGTCTCTTCCTCGAATTGTTTAATGTAATATCGGTCTGTCTTGCCGTACAGCTTCCAGTCAACGTGACGAATTTCATCCCCAGGACCGTAAGCCCGGTGCTCAGCGAACTCCACACTGAAACCGTGATAGGGGCTCTTATGCAAACCGACCAGATAACCCTCCACTACTAACCGTGCCCGAAGTGACATGTTATCTAACCGGGCAACGACTTCTGGTTGGAGATATCTTCTTTTATCAATCTTTTCCATGTTCAACGATAGACATTAGGTGTCAGGAGTTAGACGTTTCGTAAACTTCAAAAAATATGCTGCCATTTCGGTTTTGGTTGATCGACTTCGCGCAAGGACTTCAAAGGTCTAACATCCGGCTTCTAACTGTCATTTTTGCCTCTCTTTGATAGTATTCTGATAAGCTATCAGCTTGGCTTTAAGTTTCTCGATGAAATCTTCTGTTTTAGTCAGTTTGGATTTAGTTAAATAGTCTAGTGGGTTTGCAATAATCAGTTGTGAATGAGCTTCGGAAAGTAAGCCTGAGGCAATATCAATATAGTGTTTCCTGTCTGCTGAGGTGCGTCGTCCATGTCCCTCAGCGATGCATGACGGAATCTCCACAGCAGCGCTTCTCAGCTGACTTGTCAACCCGTAGCGTTCTTCCTTTGGAAATGTTTGGGTTGTAGAATAGATGGATTTGACATATTGAATGCTGAGTTGAAACACTTCCAGTTCTTTGAATGATCCCATCCTAACGTATGCGTCTAACGTCAGACATCTAACTTTTAACGTAACTGTTCAATCAAACGATCCAGGATATCATCTGTGCGGATGCCATCTGCTTCGGCGTTGAAGTTGGTGATAACTCTGTGGCGCAGGACAGGTTTAACCATGCGGGTAACATCAGCAATAACAGGTGAAGGGCGACCTTCCAGGGCAGCTTTGGCCTTGGCCCCCAGAATAAGATATTGTGAGGCTCGAGGTCCGGCACCCCATTCCACCCAATCATTGATAAAATCGAGACCACGGTCCGAGGGGCGGGTTTGAGCTACCAGGTTTACTGCGAATTCAACGACATTGTCAGCTACAGGCACGCGGCGGACCAGGTTCTGGTAGGATAGGATCTGTTGCCTCGTAATGATCTCCTGGGGTACATCTTCTTTGACACTGGTTGTGGATTTGACAATCTCCACCTCCTCTGCAAAAGAGGGGTAGGTGATGTTCACGGAAAACATGAAACGATCCAACTGTGCTTCCGGCAGAGGGTATGTGCCTTCCTGTTCGATAGGATTCTGAGTAGCGAGAACCAGAAATGGTGCTTCCAATTCGTAAGAAGTACCAGCGGCTGTGACTTTTTGCTCCTGCATGGCTTCCAGGAGGGCAGCCTGGGTTTTAGGGGGTGTCCGGTTGATTTCATCCGCGAGAATAATGTTGCCAAATACAGGTCCTTTGACAAACTTGAATACCCGCTTACCGGTGGCGTGATCTTCCTCGATAATTTCGGTTCCGGTGATATCACTGGGCATCAGATCTGGTGTAAACTGGATGCGGCTGAAATGGAGATCAAGAATCTGAGCAACCGATTTAATAAGAAGAGTTTTTGCCAACCCGGGAACACCAATAACCAAGGCGTGTCCACGACAAAGTAGCGTGATCAGAATATGATCGATAATATCCTGTTGTCCCACGATGACTTTAGACAGCTCGGTATAAATTAAATCCCGTGAGTGGTGTAGCTGTTCTACCAGTTGTAAGTCTTGTCGCTCAGTCATAATGTCCTCATTCAAAACGATGCTCCTTTAAAAGTTCCATCAACGGCGGGGAACTTACCATCTGCTCGCCCGCAAATCAACCGAATTGTCTTGAAATGAGTGTGTTGGGAAGGTAATTTGAGTCGTTATGCCAGAGGTGGTGAAGACGAACCCGGATATTTCCAGGATGGTGGAGGACATCCATCGGCGGTTGTCCTTGATTCCCCGTACGGCAGTGGTACTCGGTTCCGGTTTGGGATCCTTTGCCAACACAGTGCAGGATGCGGTACATATTCCTTATGATCAAATCCCTGGATATCCTGTAAGCGGGGTGGAGGGACACGCGGGGGAGTTGGTCGTTGGGATAATCGCCAGTGAACCAGTCCTTCTGGCCAGTGGACGATTCCATCTGTATGAAGGATATGATATAGAAACGGTTACACTTCCCGTCCGGATCTTCCATAGCCTCGGCATTAAAAATCTGATTATTACCAATGCTGCTGGGGCTACTCATCGTGACTTTCTTCCCGGAACCTTGATGGCTGTAGTGGGTCACCTGGATTGTACCTTTCGCCACAGTGCTGCTATGCCAACAATTGAACGAGGGGTACAATATCATTCCCCGGAGTTATTGGATTTGGTGCTGGGAGTCGCCCGAAACGAAAAAATTACCCTTGAACAGGGAATCTATGCCTGGACCCTGGGCCCATCCTATGAAACGCCAGCAGAAGTACGGATGATTCAACAATTAGGTGGTGATGCTGTGGGGATGTCAACTGTTCCAGAAGTACAGCTTGCTGGGGAATTAGGTTTGAAAGTGCTCACAATTTCCTGCCTGACAAATTATGCTGCGGGGATTACAGCTCAACCCCTGTCACATGATGAAGTCATAGCAACTGCCAGCCGAATTAGTGATGATTTCGGCCGGTTGGTATACGGAATAATCGAGGGGATCAGCAGAAGGAGAGTAGCTGGAAACAATGAATAAACTGCAAATCCATGAGGAAGTAAAAGCCATCGAGAAGGATATCATTGCCACTCGCCGGCTACTTCATCAACAACCGGAATTAGGTTTTCTGGAACGAGAGACAGCGGGATTGATTACCAGAAGACTGGAAGATTTGGGCTTGGAGGTTACAACTGGTTTGGGAAAAACAGGAGTATCTGGTTTACTGCTTGGGGGTAGTGATGGGCCGTGCATTGCTCTTCGGGCAGATATGGATGGTCTCCCCATCCAGGAGACCGGTGATCTATCCTTTCGGTCGCAAAATGATGGGGTTATGCACGCCTGTGGACATGATGGTCATATGGCTATGCTCCTAGGGGCAGCCCAGGTTTTATCTTCCCGTCGGGAGCAATTGCAGGGATCGGTGAAGTTCATATTTCAACCGGCGGAAGAAGGAGGTGCTGGCGCCCGCTTCATGATTGAAGAGGGCGTTTTAGAGCACCCCCGGGTAGATGAGATCTACGGTATTCATCTTTGGAATTATCAGCCCTATGGCACGGTAGGAGTGAAGGAAGGAGCTATCCTCGCGGCAGCAGATGAATTTACGATCTTGGTAAAAGGCAGAGGTGGTCATGGTGCTTTACCCCATACAGCGGTGGATGCCGTCGTAGTAGCTGCTCAGCTCGTGACTGCCTTGCAGACTATTCCCAGTCGTAATATCAACCCGTTGGAATCGTCTGTGGTGACGGTAGGGAAGATTACCGGTGGAGACAACTTTAATATTATTGCTGATAAAGTCGCTCTTTATGGTACGGTGCGATCCTATAAGGAAGAAAACCGGCAGACCATCATGCGCCGGATGAAGGAGATCACAAATGGTATCGCCGCTACATTTGGAGCAGAGATAGAACTCGTTTACAAAGAAGGTTATCCCTTAACTGTGAATCATGCCGATTCAGTAGCGAAGGTCCAGGCTGTGGCAAGAAAAATCGTAGGTGACGGAGTACAATTTCCCTACCTGTCTATGGGGGGTGAGGATTTCAGTTTCTATCTGCAGGAAATACCTGGTTGCTTTTTCTTTGTAGGGTCAGCGCCTCCGAACCGGGAACCGCTCACAGTTCCCCATCACTGCTCGTATTTTGATATTGACGAGCGGGCTCTTTTGGTGGGGTGTTCTATCTGGGTGGAACTGGTGACGGGATTATTGAAGTAGTGTTACAGTAACCACCCAATTTCCGCAGGTCGGATATTTATTTATATACGCTTTTTCTAGGTTCTATTCTCAGTACCAATACCTCGTCTTCCAGAATAGTGAAAACGATTCGATAGTTTCCGATACGCATCTGTCGCAGTCCCCTGAATTGACCTTTCGGTGACGGGAAGTGGTAAGGATCTTAGCTGAGGTCCTTTTCTACTTCTTCAAGAAGGTAACCTCTTTTCTGATTATCAATTTTTCTGAGGTCTTTAGCCACTGATTTCTTGTAGGTGATTCTATATGCCCAATTCTTTTCTCATTTCGTCCCCGGAAATGATGGGATCTGTAGGATTGCGGAGACGATCCAGAGCAATCTGTACATCAGTATATTCTCTTAGATAAGCTTCAATGGCTTTCAGTGTATGGAAAGAGCGGCTTCTCTCAGTCTCTACCGATATTTCGTCCAGTTCTTTGGTTATCTCATCGGGTAATCGAAATGTAATGGTTGTGCTCCTATGTTTACTCTGTGTTTATTTGTCTTACAATGTAAGACGCTCTTGGAAAAATCAATTCTATTCTGTCCTGAAGTGATAATCTTCTAGGTGAAACTGGTCAAGGAATTACTATAATAACCTATGGTTTATCCAATTTGGTTTTAGCAAAAAGATACATATCTAATATTTTACCGTCTTTAAAGGCATGTGCTTTCATTACGGCTTCACAAGTGAAACCTGCTTTCTCCAAGATACGTGCAGATGCAGCATTGTTTGTATAAGGCTCAGCAAAGATGCGGTTAAGTTGGTAATGTTTAAAAGCAAATTCCGTGAAACTGACTATTGCTGCAGTCATAATGCCCTGGTTCCAGAAAGGTTCGGCAAGCCAGTAACCCATTTCGGCGGTGAAGCGATGGATATCGCTACCCAGCACCAGGCCAATACATCCAATGGACTCTTTTTCTGTAGCGATGGCGAAGACGGTTGTGGGGTCTTGTTGTTTTACCGTGGACAGGAAGCGTCTGGCATCAACACTGGTGTAAGGATAAGGGAAAGCATCTCTCACGTTCAGCCAGATCTTGCGGTTGTTAGCATATTTGGTAAGAGACGGAATATCCTCGTCCTGCCAATCTCGAATCATGTAGTTCCCCAATTTAAGTTTCATTGTCTTACCTCTGATAGTTAAGATTAATTTTACTTATGAGATTAATACTTACCACAGTTACAGGGAAGAAATAACATGGTTGTTTACACTGATTGCCACGAGCCTACAATCACTTTAGGTTAGATTTAAAGGGAGAATGGATTTACAACGTTCGTTGGTGTCTTGGTGAAATATTATGCTTAAATACTGCATACTGATCTTTTCCCTTATAAGAGAACGTTGTAGTTTTGTTTATCTATCTTGCTTTTAGAGAATTTTAATATCGCTCATGAATCAATCCAGTGGAAAGCTTAAACCTTCTTAACGGTGAATTCCTCATAGTTGTCTATTATACCAAAACCAAGTTGGGTGTAACACTTCAAGGCGGTAGCATTATCCACACTGACATTGAGGCCGATGTGGTCGACGACCTTGAGCAGATTGGAGCAAAGGGCGGCAATGACCTGCTTCGCGTATCCTCTATTGCGATAGTCGGGATGAGTAGCAATATTACCCAGGGCGGCCACTTTGTAGAGAGGTGAGTAAACGTGGATTCCCCCAGCGCATACCATCTCTCCACTTTGATAAAGGGCATGGTAATGACCGGTCTCCAGCATTCGCGGGTTGAACCAGCTGCTGGGGTAACTGCGGTTGTAAAACTTCTTTAAGTCTTCCAGATCGTTAGTCGTCAGGCGTTGAACATCAGTTGTGTTTGCTTTTCTCAAAGCCCATCGATCTTTCAGTATCATCTTGTAGTGGATACTATGAAAAGTCAGTTGATACATATTTGCCAATGATGTCTGGAGTCCTTCGCTCAAGTGAGCGTAGAAATGGTGAGGCAGTTGGTCTCTTATGGATAGAACCAGTTTTTTCAGGGGTTGAAGTTTTTCTTTTTTAGCGAGTGCCACTACGACAGGAGGCTCTACTTCGGTATACAGCAAAACAACAGCTATGATTTCGCCATTCTGCTGCAATCCGTACCACTGGGTATATGGCCAGAAGAAGTCGTCAAGATCTCCTAACTGATATATGTTTAACGGTATATCCTTTCTGAGAAACACTGCGATCTTCCTTTTATCGGTCAATGGCAAGATTTCATTTATTTTTCTTTTAACCATCAGATTTGATCCACATTGCCTCCAGATAGAATAATCCCCACCTTCTTCCCATCCGTGGAGAGTTTGTTATTCAGTACTGCTGCGATAGGCACTGCCGCCGATGGTTCAATAATCATACCAGTTTGTTTCCGAACGAACCTCATGGCGTTGGTGATGGCCTTATCAGAAACGGTGACAATATCGTCCACATATCGCTGGATTACCGTAAAAGTGAGTGTGCCCAGTGAAGTGAGCAGCCCGTCACAGATGGTCTGGGGATTAATCGAAGGGACGATTTTTCCCTTCCGGAGCGAGCGGAAGGCGTCATCCGCCCCCGCAGGTTCGGTGCCAATGACATTCATTCTGGAATTGGTCTCTTTGGCAGCGATGGCGGTTCCGCTGAGTAATCCCCCACCGCCCACGGGAGTAAGTAGGATATCCAGATTTGGAATTTGTTCGAGGAATTCCAGGGTAGCTGTCCCCTGACCGGCGATAATCAACGGATCATTGTAGGGGTGAATCTCCACAGCACCAGTTTCGCTAATTACCTGCTGTAATGTTTCTTCCCGGGCGATCAGAGTTGACTCGCAGAAAGTAATAGTTGGTGAATAACGTTGTACATTTTCTTTCTTAACTGAGGTAGTGGTCTTGGGCATCACGATGTGAGCGGTAACGCCCGCCAGCTGAGCAGCACATGCCAGGGCGGCAGCATGGTTTCCGGAAGAATGTGTTGCTACTCCGCGGCGTCTTTCCTCTTCAGGGAGAGAAAAGATGGCATTACAGGCACCCCGGAACTTAAAGGCTCCTGTATGCTGTCGGTTTTCGCACTTTAACCACAATTGTCTTCCATCTGCCAACTGGATGGTCCGCACGGGTGTCCGTTCTACATATGGGGTTATGCGGACTTCCGCCTCTCGAAGTTCAAAAAGTGTGGGAATTTCTGTCATTCTACTATCGGATGTACTCCTGATATAGTTAAATTGTAGCTTACCTTACTTAGGTTTACAACCATTTATGAAGAAGCTATGAAAGCATATCATAAAGAACTTTGGATGGAAGTTCCTACCCGCATGGATTTCATTAATATTACTTCTCAGGTTGAGGAAACTGTTCGGGAGAGTGGAGTAAATCACGGACTATGTTTGATAAATGCCATGCATATCACCTCAGCGGTATTTATCAATGACGATGAGCCAGGGCTACACCGGGATTACAAACGTTGGTTGGAAGAGCTGGCACCTCATGAGCCTCTATCACGTTATGATCACAATCGTACGGGTGAAGATAACGGTGATGCCCACCATAAGCGACAGGTGATGGGTCGGGAGGTGGTGGTTGCCATCACTGACGGGCAACTGCACTTTGGACCGTGGGAGCAGATTTTTTATGGTGAGTTTGATGGACGCCGGCGAAAGCGAGTCTTGGTGAAGATAATTGGAGAATAAAACTCTTTTATCAAGGAAGAGGTATGATTGAAGTCAGTAATCTGACGAAAAGATTCCGTCTGACCAAACGCTCTCGGCGTGAGATGGGGGAAGAGTTTGCAAATGCAGCCTCCATCACCGCCGTGGATGGGATCTCCTTTAGTTGTACCCCGGGAAGAGTCTTTGGGTTGTTGGGACCCAATGGCGCCGGCAAAACTACCACCCTGCGGATGATTGCAACCATGCTGAAACCATCGGCAGGCACTATCGCTGTGGCTGGTTATGACTCAGTAAGGGAACCTCAACAAGTGAGAGAAAAAATTGGTTTTATGACTGGGCAGACGGCTCTCTACGACCGGTTGACTCCCAATGAGATGGTTCGCTACATGGCTGACTTGCACGGTATGAGTCAGGACGGTTTTGAGTCCCGGAGGGATAAGCTGTTTGATCTGCTGGGTATGCATGAGTTTGCCGGACGGAGGATTGCCCGTCTCAGTTCAGGGATGAAACAGAAGACATCCATTGCCCGCACCATGATTCATGATCCTGAGGTGGTCGTATTTGATGAACCTACCGAAGGTCTGGATGTCATGACCTCCCGCGCCATAATCGAACTTATTCGGTCATGCCGGGAGAATGGGAAGACCATCATCTTTTCCACTCACCGCATGGGTGAAGTGAAGCTGCTATGCGACGACGTAGCTATCATTCACAAGGGAAAGCTGCTCTACAATGGAACCCTGCCCGCATTCGAGGAGCAGATGCTGGAAGCTACTTTCGAGGATGAATTCATCAGATTAGCCGGAGAAGCGTGATGCGTCGGACAGTGACCATTTTCCTCAAGGAGCTGAAGGATATACTTAGAGATCGTCGTACTATCATAATGATGATAATTATGCCCATGGTCATTACCCCCATGTTGATAGTTGGTATTTTGAAAGTACAACGGATGCAACAGGAAAAAGCCATGGCCAAAGAAATTCATATAGCTTTTTTGGGTGAGGAATATGCTCCTGAACTCTATCAAATGTTCAGGGAGGGTGATAAGATTATTCTTATTGATTATTTTCCTGTTGACAGCATCACCACCAGTATTGCCGCTGAGGAAATTGATGGTGCAGTGGTGATTAAACCCGAGTTTCCTGATCAGATCCAGATGGATAAGCAGGGGAAGATTGAAGTGTTTTTCAAGTCATCGGATGCCTACGGTAGTGCCATTAAACGAATGACCGATCTGATCGAATCCTATGATAAGCAGATTGTTGAAGAAAGGATTGACCGGCTCAGTCTGGATAAGGATCTATTTGACGCCGTGGCTATTGTTGAACAGGATGTCTCTTCAGCACAGGAGCGAATAGGGAAAATCGCCGGGGGCTACCTCCCCTACATGTTCATTATCTTCAGTTTCATGGGTACCATGTATCCAGGAATAGATCTTGGCGCGGGTGAAAAAGAACGCGGTACCCTGGAAACGATACTTTCCAGTCCGGCCAATCGGCTACAGATTGTACTGGGCAAACTCGGGGTTGTGTCCTTATCTGGAATTATTTCAGCCTTCATTGCCATCCTTGGTATTTATCTTGCTGTACAACTGATTGAAGACATCCCAAAGGATATGTTACAGGTGATTCTGGATATGTTAGGGTTTAAAATCATCGTCACTATCCTGACCCTGGTAATACCTATTGCCATATTCTTTGCCGCCCTCATCTTGAGCATATCTATCTATGCCAAGTCCTTTAAAGAGGCACAGAGTATTATTGGACCTGCCAATATTATCATTGTAATACCGGTGATTATTGGCTTGTTACCGGGGATAGAATTGGATTATAAAACAGCATTAATACCTATATTAAATGTCTCTCTAGCCAGTAAGGATCTTTTAGCAGGGACATTAAATCCCTGGCATCTGGTGGAGGTCTATCTTTCCCTCTTCCTGTTAGGAGGGATTGGGGTCTGGGGCTGCGTCCGGTGGTTTAACCGGGAGGAGACTCTCTTCCGTACCTGAAGTCTTTACCTTTCTGGTCAGAGCCGTAAGCAAGGCTTTCTCAAATGTTGTGTTGGAGTCAAAGCAGTACCCAAAGACAGACTCCCACAATGTTTTGTTTTCCATACATAGATAGAAGAAAACAGACTCGTGCCAGGGGGTGAAAGCCTGCCATGCTGTCCGAAATAGCTCTTCTTTAATCTTTTGAGGGTAGGACAGTTTTCCAGCGGTATCTTCCATTGGCATCTGTAACACTTTGCTGGGGATTCTTTTTATTCTCAAACTTTTGATGACGGGTTTAATAAAGGTCAGGGTACCAAAGGAAACCAGGGCTACTTCTGCAGGAGAGAAGAGAGTTATGACCTGTTGGATAAGATCTTCATAATCTTTTTGCCAACCCCTGTAATAAATCATGGGATGGAAGTGAAATCCGACCGAAATACCTTCATTTGCTACTCTTCGAGCGGCCATCAAACGCTCTACCAGGGAGGCGGTATAGTGCTCCTCATTATCAATTATCGTCTGGGGATTAAGGGACCAGCTAATAAAAACATTGGGAGGCACGCTACTGCTGAGTAGATGGTTCACATTCTTGGATTTGGTTTTGAATTCGAGAAATATATTAGGGTTTCGCCTGGCGAAAGCTAACTGAGCATCCAGAATGTGAGCCCTGTTCTCCAGAAGTAATGAGTCAGAAGATTGGCCGGAACAGATGTGATATTTCCGTGTCGGATTAAGTCGAATGTTCTGGAGTTTTGCCGAAAGATTAGTATCAATTGAGATGTTTCCTGTCCCATAAAACGTCTGGATACTGCAGTAACTGCAACCCAATCCACACCCTTGTATAACATCGAGTGTCTGGAGATTACAGCAGACTGTTTTTTCCGAAGCAACGGGACACATTCCTAAAACAGTGTTGTTGTCTTCGTGCCTGGTAATCCGCTTTTTCCAATCCCATGAAGTGAGTTTTGTTGCGCCCTGGTAAACAGTCTGTTGATTTTTCAGTGAGAGCCATTGCTGATACAAATAATCAAACAGGAGTTGTCCCCGCCTGCTATTCGTGGAAGTTACTCGTTCCTTAAGCTCCTGCCAGCGCTGTGGTAGAGGTTTTTCCATCCACATCACTAAGTCGATGGCTATTTCCGTTACTTGCTGGAGTTGTTGAAATGTGAGGTGATATTCTTTGGCCAGGGATTGAATAAATCGTCGGGTATCTTCATCGAGAGAGCGGAAGAGAGGCTGTCTGTCTAAGAGAGTAAGACGAGTGATAATTCGATCTTTTTCAGAAATGGTGGGCATGGTGACTTAACTCTTCATTCTGAAGTAGTCCCTGAATTAGGTGATCAATCTGAGGTAGTGTGTTTGTTATGAGCTGGGTAACAAATTTGTTCGATATGGTACGGGTGGGGTAATAGCTGTTATCTGAAATAATCTTGACGATCTGAATTGGTATGGAAGGATGGTGTCGGATAAAAGAGTAGAAGCCAGCAGCTTCCATGTCGTAAGCACAATCGTCGGGATAATCGTTTACGGGATCAGCTACTGTTTTCACTACTACAGCTGGGAAAGGCAGATCTGCAGGGAGTATAGGATGATACTTTTGACCTGAAGAGTCATCTATTACTGTGTGAGCCAGTACACATTTCCCCAGGGGAAGATTTTTATGTCCCGCAATTCCGATGTTGATCCAGGCTGAATCGTCGGCGTACTTGGGAAGTTGTGTCAGATACTTTAGGGCATCGAAGGCTCTTCTCTTACCAATTCCTGACACTGTTAGTTGGAGGTTTTCATTACTGTTAGTATACAAGGGGAACGGTGTGGACTCTTGGAGGAGGAGGTTAAAATATCGTACCAGGGGCCGTGCTTCTGAAGACATGGCCACTATCATATTCAAGGGGCGAGTTACTTTAAAACGGTCGTCCATCGTTTGGTATAGGCCTCGGCTTCCTTTAAGCGACCACGCTTAAGAGCCCCGGTCGTGTAGATACTCACTTTTTCAGCTAACATCGCTTTCACTGCCAGTCGGTTTTCCTTATCTAAAGCTTTCGTATTTAGAATTTTTTCCAGAGTTTGTATACGAAACCGATCCATTCCCCAATACTGTTGAGAAAGTTGATCGTCATGACCGCCATATTTTACAATCAGTTTTTCATCCAGATAGAGGACAGGGTGAAAAGCGGTGATCCGTAGCCAAAGGTCGTAGTCTTCACATACCGGAAGGGATTCATCGAAAATGCCCACTTCAGTGAACAATGATCTATGAATTACGACACTGGAGGGCGAGATACAGCAGAGAGGAAGACATTTCTGGAATATCCACCCGCCGTATTTGGTATGTTTTTTCATTGGATTGACCCGGACACCGTTACGGATCCAGATTTCATCCGTATGGCAAAATAGCATTCCCGGTTCATTCCTGAGTGCTTCCATCTGGCGTTGATTTTTTTCTGGCAGCCATTCGTCATCGGAATCGAGAAAGGCAAGCCATTCACCAGATGCTTCACGAATCCCTCTATTCCTGGCAGCGCTCACACCTCGATTTGATTGTCGGATGTACATTACCTCTGGATAGTTCGACTGAATCAGGGCTGCTGAGTCATCGTTAGAACCGTCATCCACTACGATTACTTCCTCTGGTACCCGGGTCTGATTGAGGATAGAATCGAGCGCCCGGGGAAGAAGGTGGGCTCGATTATAAGTGGGAATAATTACAGAGATTGATGAAGGAAAGTCGGTCACATCATTGTGTTGACAAGGTTGGTTATCGTAATTTTTGGGCAAGAAAGCTTACCAATTGATCCATGCTGACTCTCTCCTGTGTCATAGTATCCCGTTCCCTGACCGTGACTGTTTCATCTTCCAGGGTTTGGGAATCTACCGTTACACCGAAGGGTGTACCAGCTTCATCCTGACGGCGGTAGCGTCGTCCAATGGAGCCCCCACTATCGTAGAAAGCAGCAAACTCACCCTTAAGATTATCAAAGATTTTATGAGCGATTTCTGGGAGTCCGTCGCGGTTTACCAACGGGAAGATAGAAACCGTAATTGGAGCCAGTTTGGGCTGGAGGCGTAGGACCACACGTTTTTCACCCCTCACTTCTTCTTCATGATAAGCATCAGTCAAAAGGGTCAACACTGTTCTGTCGACCCCTGCAGATGATTCCACCACGGCTGGTGTGATATGCTCATTACTTTTGGTATCAAACCAGGTCAGTTTCTTTCCACTGAAAGTGGCATGTTGATCCAGGTCGTAGGTCCCCCGGTCGGCAATGCCTTCTAATTCTGACCAACCAAAAGGGAATTCGTACTCCACATCGTAACAGTTGGCAGCATAATGAGCCAGTTCATTTTGATCATGTTGACGTAAACGGAGTTTGTCTTCAGAGATTCCGATATGTTTATACCAGTTGAAGCGAGCTTCTACCCAATAGTCCAGCCATGGGGAAGATTCTTCAGATTTGACGAAGAACTCCAGCTCCATCTGTTCAAACTCCCGGGAGCGGAAGAGGAAGTTGCCCGTGGTGATCTCATTGCGGAATGCCTTTCCGATCTGGGCAATACCAAAGGGTAATTTCATGCGGGCTGTGCTTTGGGCATTCAGGAAATTAACAAATATCCCTTGTGCTGTTTCGGGACGCAAGTAGATAATAGCCGCTGAATCTTCCGAAGGTCCATAATGGGTCTTAAGCATCAGATTGAACTGTCGTGGTTTGGTCCAGTTCATAATACCACAGGAAGGACAGGCTTTATCCAAATCAACTTGATCAGCCCTGAAACGGCTGTTGCAGTTCTTGCAATCCACCAGGGGATCGTGGAATTCCTCGACGTGTCCAGAAGCTTCCCATACCTTGGAATTCATGAAAATAGCAGCGTCCATACCTACCACGTCAGCACGGGATGTGACTATTTCCCTCCACCAGTGTTTCTTTACATTATTCTTCAATTCTACCCCCAGGGGACCATAGTCATAAGTTGCCTCTAACCCACCATAGATTTCAGAACTCTGAAAGATAAATCCACGACGCTTGCAGAGGGAGATAAGTTTGTCCATGATAGTGTTAGCTTTCACGAATAGAGTACACTATAGGGTTGATGGAGATCGTCCAAGGGTCGAAGACTCGCCTTTGGCTGAGACTCTACGAGGAGTACTTTCAGCGGTATCATCTCGGCATATTTATTCCCAGATTAGTTTGTTCAAGTCCATGGCTTTTGCCCTACTTCCAGATTCATATATCCCCGGTTCATGTTCCATCAGTCGGTATCCCTGATCTTAGAATCCATCGTTTTACTAAATTGAAAATTAATTCAGTACCTCGATTCTCCGAACATCCAATACTCCATCACCCTACCTCTCACTCAATTTATCTCTTGCAGTTCTTTTTCAATCAGGTCATTATGACGAATTTTATGTTTAACTGGTTCAGTGACAATGGTAGCCGTTTGTGGTTGTCTCCGGAAATATATCATCAATATAAACAGGGCTAAAAGGAAGACCAAGGCTGGAATTATCCAGGCTGTCAGGTTGAATCCTACAGCCCGGGGGTTGGCTAAGATTCTTTCTCCATGAATCCAGCCGAAGATATCAAGAATTTCACGATTGCTCATTCCAGCGCTTACTACCTTATCGATGTAGTTTTTAATCTCCGTGAGACTTTTCTTTGCTGGGGCGTAGCTGAACCGGTACATGCCCGGTCCGGAATAAGTCTGTGCAAACAGATTCTGGATAGTGCTTTTTTCAAACTGAGGATTTATCAGGGCGGCAATAATTTCCTTCATCAGAGCTGTTTTCTGATTGTCAGCATGGTCGTAGATAACACCACCGCCACAGCAGGGGGCCATCAGGTTCTGTTCCAGGTAGGTCTGACGGTTATTGTCAGCAGTTCCAACTGCAACCATAATTAAGGAAAAGGAGATGACTAATATCTGGGTCGTCTTCACGTTTCATTTACCTCCTCAAGTGTACTATAGCTTTGTTTACATTCAGGACACTGGTAGTAAGTACCCCTTGTTTTATGTTTCCGTGCTTCCACAAAGTAGTGTCCACATTGGCAGGTGAAAAGTACGGGCTTGTACCAGGAAACATAATCGCAATCTGGATAACGGCTGCATCCATAGAAAAGTTTCCCCTTACGACTGGTTCTCTGTACTATTTCTCCCTCGCATTTTGCTTTTGGACAGGCGATGTCCGTACCCAACGGCTCGGTATGACGGCAGTTGGGATAATTGCTGCAACCGATGTAATGCCCGTAGCGACCCTTTTTGATGACCAGAGGATGACCGCAATCTGGACAATTTTTACCGGCGGGTTCATCGTCTTCTCGTTCTAACCCCGGTAGTGGCTTAGTGTTCTTGCACTTGGGAAATGCTGAGCACCCCATGAATTTCTCGCCCCTGCGGTTCCAGCGGATTATCATGGGACTTCCACACTGCTCACACTGCTCGTCGGTTTCTTCCAGGAATTGAGCTTTTATGGTGCTTTTTTTCTGCTCGGCAGCATCCATGGATACTCGGAAGGGTTTGTAAAAGTCATTTAGTACGGAAAGGTAATCTTCTGTGCCAGTTTCAATCTCATCCAACTCCGCTTCCATCTGGGCTGTGAAACTGATATCGAAAATGTCAGGTAGATTTTCCACCAGGATCTTATTAACTAATAATCCCGTCTCTGTCGGTACCAGTTTGCGGTTACCCCCCTCCACATATTTACGATCGTAGAGTTTAGCAATGATATCGTGGAAAGTGCTGGGACGACCGATTCCCAGGTTGTCTAATTCGCGAATGAGTGAGCTTTGATTGAAATAGGGTGGAGGCTCCGTGAAGTGTTGCTCGGGAAGAAACTCTGTTGGAGTTACCCTGTCTCCCTTGGCGATTTCACGAGGTATGACTACCTCAACTTTCTCTCTGGCGGGTGGGTAGACTTTACGATAACCGGGGAATTTCTCGATGGAGCCGGCTACCCGGAAGAGATGTTCCTCTCCAGCAGAAATATCAATGATGGTCTGTGCTAGTATGGAAGGCGTCATCTGGCTGGCCATGAATCGCTGCCAAATAAGGCGGTAAAGTTTTAGTTCTGAGTTATTAATCTTCCCTTCCAGTGATTCGGGTGTTAAAGCTGGGTTAGTAGGACGGATGGCTTCGTGAGCATCCTGAACCTGTTTTTTCTTTGGTTTATATAGGTTGGGTTTGGGAGGGATAAACTCCTTACTGAATTGGGAGGAAATGAAATCCCGGGCACTGTTTATGGCTGAAGTGGATAGTCGCGTAGAATCAGTTCTCATATACGTAATGAGACCGGTAGGTTCTCCTGAACCAATGTCGAGCCCCTCATACAGTCGCTGGGCGATACGCATGGAGCGACGTGGTGTCAATCGAAGACGGCTGGCGGCATCCTGCTGAAGAGTGCTGGTGGTGAACGGCGGTGGTGGTGACTTGCGCATATCTTTTTTCTCTATGGTTTTGATCACGAAGTCCTGATCACGTACGACAGCAAGAATCGCATTCATTGCTGCTTCAGAAGGGATTGCCGGCTTCTTACCAGATATTCTATGGAGACGGGCGGTGAAGGTCTCCTGCTTATCAGTGATGAGTTCCACATCCAGTGTCCAGTATTCCTGTGGTTTGAAGTTGGCAATCTCTTCGTGACGTTCACACACTAACCTTAGAGCCACCGATTGAACCCGTCCGGCACTTAAACCACGGTACAATACGGAACCAAGAAAGGGCGAGACAGTATAGCCCACGATTCGGTCAATAATCCGGCGGGTAATTTGGGCGTTGACCAGGTTCATATCCACCTCCCGAGGGTGAGCCATGCCCTCCTGAAGTCCTTCCGGAGTTATTTCGTTAAAAAGGACCCGCCGGGTATTCTTGCTTTTACCATCCACTTCCGTAGCGATGTGCCAGGCGATGGCTTCACCCTCACGGTCCGGGTCGGTAGCCAGGAAAATTTCCTTAGCAGCGTTAGCCCGCTCCTTCAGCTTCTTGATGATCTTCGCTTTTCCGTCTACGGTAACGTACTTGGCTTTGAAGTTATCGGCAATATCAACAGCGAATTCATTTCTGGGAAGATCCTTGATGTGACCGTTAGATGCTTCCACACGATATTCCTTCCCTAAGTACCGCTCGATGGTACGGGCTTTGGAGGGAGATTCGACGATTATGAGTGATCGTTTTGCCATTAGTTGCCTTTCGCGCGCGGAAAATATACAACGGCTGTCAGGAAATTCAAGAAGCAAATGATTATGTGAGCAGGGGAGCGAGGGAGCTGGGGAGAAAGGGAGGAAAGCATAGGCAAAGGCGAAGGCTGAGGTGATGAGGATCATAGGAGTTGGGGAGAAAATTCAGCAGGAATGAATTACTTGTACTTTAATGACAAATAATGCAGATTATCTGAAAAGCTGAGAATCAGATATGACTAAGACAATACAGATACGGAAGCGGGGAGTTCTGACGCTTCCAAAGGTGCTCCGGGAGAAATATCGTCTTGATGAGGGTGATCCTGTAACTCTTATCGATCTGGGCGAGGGAATCCTTATCAGTCCGAAACTTACCATAGTTCCCAAATTAGTAGCGGAACTGGAGTATATGATGGAGAAAGAAGGTCTTTCCCTGGAAGACTTATTGCAGGGCGTAGCAGAAGAACGGTCCCGCTACGGCAAAAAGTAGAAGTGCCAACATCTCTGAAGGTTTTCTTCGATTCCGATGTGATCATTGCCGGGTCCTTTTCACAGACCGGTGCCAGTCATGTTCTTCTTCAATTAGCCGATCTGGATGTGATACGCGGCTATGTTTCTGAGCAGGTTATTGAAGAATGCCGACGGAATATCATAAAGAAACTGCCCGTTGCAATGGAAGCGTTTCAGTCAATTCTGGAAACTTGTTTCCAAGATGTAGTCGTTCCGAGTAATTCAGCGCTAAAAGAAGCGGTTGGGCAAGCTGATGCTAAGGATATTCCAATACTTGCTGCAGCCCTGGAGGTTCAGGCTGACGTTTTAACTACCTTTAACACAAAAGATTACAATCCTCGTGAGTCACTTCCAGAGATTATGCGACCGGGAGATTTACTCAAGTTGATCCAGCGTATAGTGTAGTAGAAGTTTTTTTGTTATTGCAGGAGTAATTTGTGTATGTCATTGCGCTCGCAAAAACATAAAATCAAGGTTTCCTCAGTAGATCATGAGTTCCTACTTTGCGTAAAATAGCCGTATCTCCCTTTCTGGAATACGTAATCCTGTAGTTTTGGGAAACACGAATCTCATATATGTTTTCTTGTCCGACCATTTTCTTATTCTTTAATGAAGGATGGGATGGATTATCCTCATAAAGTAAAAGGGTCTTCTTGACTTTCTTCTGTATATCAGGTTGGAGCTTTTTATAGAGCTTTATAAAAGTGCGAGTAGCCTCAACACGCACTATTTATCCATCTCCGAAAACAGTTCGTCCATGTTTTCAGTGTCGGTCACATCACCAGATTCAATGTCTTTTTCTGCATGTAGTTCGTCTTTCTGCCATTCTGCAGTGTAGAAGTAGGCTTGATCTCTTGGGATCACAATTTTAGGCTCTAGAATGATTCTGTTATTCTGGACATACACATCAAGATAATCATCGGCTTCCAAGTGTAACGATTTCACAATTTCTTTAGGAATGGCTATTTGGTTACTCTTTCCTAGTTTTCTAAGCATTTATTACCTCCACATATATCATATATCAATATAATCATATAATCATATATTACAAAGAACAAAACTTGTAAATAATAAGTGAGACAGTGGAGAAAATTCAGTCTGTAGTAAGATATTTCAATAATTCATTAACTGGGACGATCTGCTGCTCACCTGTGGCAAAGTCTTTCACTTGGCAAGTCCCCGCCGTCAGCTCTTCTTCTCCGATGACAACAGTGTGTGTGGCGCCTTGCCGGTTGGCTTCCCGCATCTGAGCCTTAACGCTCCGCTGGAGTGTATCGAAATCAGTAGTGATGCCTTCGGTACGGAGGTTCATGGCTGTCTGCATTACGGTAGTTCCGGCTTTTTCCCCGGCGGCGATGACAAATACCCTGACTGCTTTATCATCATCTGAATCTATCTCTTTCGGGATGGCTAACAGGATGCGCTCGATTCCTGCTGCGAATCCTACCGCCGGAGTGGGTTTTCCACCCAGCTCTTCCAGAAGATCGTCATACCGTCCGCCGCCGCAGAGAGCGTTCTGAGCTCCAAGAGCATCAGAGGTAATCTCGAAGGTTGTCCGGCCGTAGTAATCCAGCCCCCGCACTAAAAGGTCGTTCTGCTCGTACGGAATCCCCAGAGTGTCCAAGCCTTCCTGCACACACTCGTACTGTTCTCGGTCAGCATCATCAAGGAAGTCGAGTATGCGCGGTGCATCCCGCAGGATGGCCTGTTCGCCTTCGTCCTTGGTGTCGAGAATGCGCAGGGGATTTGTTTCCAATCGCTGTCTGCTGGTCTCCGACAAATTGTCTATTTCAGGCGATAGAAATTCCACGAGAGCCTTACGATAGCGATTACGGCACTCCTTCGACCCGATATTGTTTAACTGTAGCTGAGGGTTGAATACTCCCAATTCTTCCATCAGGCGGAAAGCGAGGGCAATGATCTCCACATCCTGCTCCGGGTAAGGCGAACCGATGGCTTCTGCCCCGAACTGGTGGAACTGGCGAAGTCGGCCTTTCTGGGGACGCTCCTGCCGGAAGAGGGCGTCAATGTAGTAGAGCTTTGTGAGGGCGCCGCCGCGATCCAAATTGTGCTCAAGATAAGCCCGCATGACCGGCGCTGTCAGTTCCGGCTTAAGGGTGAGACTCGTATGGCTCTGATCAAGGAAAGTGTACATCTGCTTGGAGACAATGTCGCTCTCTTCACCAACACTCCGGGTAAACAACTCTGTACGTTCGAATGCAGGAGTGCGAATCTCTCCATAACCCCAACGGTTCATGAGTTTGTGGACAACCTGCTCTAGCTTTTGCCACTTAGTAGAATCATCGGGGAGGATATCTTTAGTCCCTCTGATTGCTTTTAAATTTTCTGTCATGGAAGTCAGTTTAGCATCTCGTTGAGGATATCGGTGGCTTCATCGTGGTATTCGTAGGGGACATAGATAGAACATTTAGTGCCGGGAATACCCGCACCTTTAACACCAAAAGCCGATATCATGAACTCGGTCTTGATATAACACGGAATCCCGTTATTATCAAGAGCTTCCTTGACCATTTCTGCGTAGATATCCCCAGGGATATTTTCCAGAGGTACCCATTCTACCTCTTCTAACGGAAGGGGTTCTTCCAGCGAGGGGACAAGGCTGGCTTTACAATCTTCACAGAAGAGGATATCTTCCCGGTATTCTGATTTGCATTCTGGACAGAACATGGTGTCTCCTTACGATTGCGATGGAGTTATTGGTGCTTCATGACATAAGAACTTACTGTCGGGAATTTGCCTTGTTCAGGAGGGAAAAACAAAAGGTTTGTCATATGGCATGTCTTAATAGTACTAACAAGTACATTTCAGCGACCCATTAATTACGCATTGAGGAGAATCGTTGGTCTGGGAGAGTTATTGGTAGAGGACAATCAGATGATTAGTCATAAAGGAGTGGTATATAAAACGGGATATAATAAATTTTAAAGACGATAGCCAAGTCTGATACTGAATTCAAGTGGTATTCCGTCAACAATTGTATAGCCTAGGTCTACTGGAGTTTTATCCAGGTAATCAAGCTGGTCCGTTGTAGAGAGAGAGATTCCAATCGATTTACGTTCCCACTGGTACCCAATCCCTATACCAAACGATTGAGCTGAAGAATAAACATAATCATAAGATTCGCTTTCCAAATCGTATGAGAAATGCTTTGGCGGTGTATCTAAGTTAAACCAGGCAACTATGGTGACTGGTGACCAAACATCCCATTCAACCAGGGCATTTATTGAAGGCTTGAGTTGAACATCTTCGACTGAAGTTGATGCGGTATATCCCAGGACATTATTTGCTCTAAATTCTATGAACATCCCTGGAGAAAGAACAGTTGATGCGAAAAGGTTTACTCTGCTTGGTATCTTTTTCAATATTTTACCTTGACCATAGTAGTCCAACACAGCGTGGTCCCAAGGCGTACTTAAGAGATTCTCCAGTGTTAAGCCTGCGGTCACCCTCTTGTTGCTATAAATGTATGCTATATCGAAAGCTGCTGCATAGGTATTGCCTGTATAGACAATGGGATCTGAGTCATCAGGATCCAACTCTGTCCATGAGGATAAAAACTTGACAGAAGCCCCAAGACCTGATGAAGCAGAAAGAGCATAGCCATAGGACAAAAGGGTGGCACGATAGTGGTACATGGCACGACTGTCTTTAAGTTCATCAAAGATCGGATTGTAGCGGTAAGGAGGATATTCCAAGTTACCTTGGGATTCCTGTAGAACAGTAATGGCTAAGTGTCCCAAATTTAATTTGATAAACCAAGAAAGACCACGATAGTGTATTGAATATTGAAATACACTGTTCTCCCACCTGTGTTCCTGCACTGAAAGCCCAATCTGGATATCCTTTGAAGGATATTGTGCAAGTCTTGCTGGGTTAGGAGCAAAAAAGGAATACATATCTGAAAAATCGGGAGTGGTTTTAAGCCAGGATGAATTGTTATAGTATTTTAGTTGTTGAGTAAAAACAGAGTTATAAAGGAGGACCGAAAAGAATAAGATATTAAATATGTTTTTATTAACTAGTCTTGAGATGGTCATAGTGGTTTATTGCTATCCACCCTTACCGGGAGGAGGCTCAATGTCATCTCCTGCAGGTGGATCTTGAATCCAGAGATTTATTACAAAACAACTCGATCAATATATTTTTCTCTTCTAAATGTTGATAGAAAACACATTTTAATAAATGTATAAGGGGTGGGGTAAAAAGGCAATATAAAATTGGCATTTTTTAATACTGGTAGCTTCTATTTTCTATATGTTCGCTTCCACACTTTTAAGAATCCACTCTCAAACGTCAAGGTTATTTATTTTTTAGATCTTGGGTTTAAAAGTACGGCAGATTCCACCGCCCGCCTCTGGATTCGACTTTGAGATCGTCTAGAGTAGGCGACTTCACATTTACTTTCAGGTAAAATCCTTGCCCGAGCCCGCCGGGGGTCCAGTTGAACGACAGTTCCCAGCAGTGGAGATCCCGGTAGATGTTGAAATCGTGACTTACTAGCTTCCGCTCCAGTAGGTCGAATCGGGCCGAGTACCGAATCCGCCAGAACTTGGTAACCTGTAAATCCAAGCCTAAATGTCCCCAGAATTTGTCCTGCCGATTGTTAGGGTCGAAGCGGTTGGCTGAGTAACGCAGACTGAGAGTAGCATTCCATAGTTTGCCACCAGAGATAGGTTTCCTGTTGGTTTTTGATAGCGGTTTTTCCCTGGCTTCACTTAGATCAATTTCCCCCGTGTCGGTTACAGTGGTATCTGTTTCCGTAACTAATTCAGTCTCTTCCCGGGATGCCCAACGGCCACCGACGAACCTGAAGCCGGTTGAAGCGCTCATGTTTGTCAGTCGTGGTGATGGTAAACCCCAGCGATTTATCCTTAGCTCGTCCACCCTGATCAGTTCGCCGTTGTCACGGTGTACATCATAGAAATCATGAGTCATGGAGATATCCAGGTTCAGTTTACCAGCCAGTTTGGCCCGGATAGACGACCGGAGATTAGCCAGTTTGAATTGCTCAGCCGAGAAGTTGTAGCTGCTGTTCATATTCCACGTCAGGAGGTTGTTAATCTTTTTCTCCTCACCCCCACTTAACACTTTTGCCTGTAGTACATTTTTGATAGAAAAGTTAAGTTTTTTAGCTTCTCGGGTAGAGGTTGCCCCGATCACACTTCCACTGAAGGGATCAAAAAGGTGCTCCCTCCCAGCACTATCAGTGATGGTCTTGAAGTAACCCAAATCATAACCGAATATGGGTTTTGAATAGTCTGGCTGATAGCTGAAACCGATAGATGGGGTTAATGTGTGTCGCAAGGCCAGTAGAGGGCCGATTTTAACTGGAAACAAGCCGTAAAGTTTGGTGTTGGCGCTTACGGATAGTGACCCGGTGTGACGGGCTCGAAAACCCTCTACCTCCCGCTTATCCAGAGCCTTGCCCAGAGAGTCAACTGTGTCAGCATTGAAATAACGTGTGATCCATTCCTCACGGATATTCAGGCTGGGCTGAATGGCGACATGACGTAATAGTCTGAAGGATCCGGAGAGGGATATGTTGTGTGACCAGCTGTTGTCCTGTCTAAAATCCAGATTCTGCCAGCTGTAAGTGTCTGTCGTGTCCAGGATAGCATTACCTAGAGAATCCATACCTATGGAGTCGATGTACGTCGTATCGTACACTGATTCATAGAAACCGGTCTGCCTGTTTTTCAGGGTGCTGTTATATGACCAATAGATAGCCCCACCTTTTCCAGCTCCTCCTGACAATTGAGATCGTCCTTTGTAGAAAGTCAGAGAGGGAAGTACAGAGTTGGTTTCATTAATACGCTGTCCTTCCCTGACGGGGTCTTCGTAGTAGATGGAGTCTACCCCAGAGGATTTATGGGTTTTTGCTTCAGCCATGAGATTTCGATTTTCTGATACACTGGCTGATAGACTCAAGCCCAGTTTTGGCCACCGCTTGGAGTAGTTAGCCCTGGAATTAGCCGTCTGGTTCAACCGGGTACTCCTGTCCACACCTAACTTGCGGTTGAATTTATTGTCGCTGTAGTAGCTGGCATCGACGTTGAAGGACTGGTTGTATCGCATCTGCTGTTGATGGTGCCATACCAGCGACCAACTCTCCGAACTTGGTCGCTCGAAGATATCCTTGATATCTCTGGTGGCGATCATCCTGTTGTAGCGGAAATTGAAACTGCCATTGAAGCCGTACCGTTTGTAATAACTGTTACGACTCTGCAAGAGAATTCCCTTTTCATCGTAGAAGTCGAAAAGAATCTGGCTGTTTACATATTCGTTTACAGCCCAGAAATAACCCAGTTTTTTCAAGTAACGGCCCTGGGTAGCGTTTTCTCCATAAGTAGGCATGATCCATCCAGAGTGTCGCCTCCCTCCCTGATCGGGAAAAACTCCAAAGGGAAGCCCAAACAGGGGTACTCCTCCCAGATACAGGATGATGGGTTTGACAATGATCTTATCTTCAGAAATCATTTTCATCTTTTGACTCTGAAAATGGAAATGGGGACTTGGATCCAGATCACAGGTGGTGTAGGCACTCTGAGTGACAAAGTATGTATTTTCATCACGATTACGAATCTCGGAACCGCGATAATACCCATCGTCTAAATGGGTTTTCCCATGCAGAACTCGCCCCCGGCCTGTGGAGAGGTTGTAGGTTAGGGAGGTACCCACCATAGGGTTGTGTCCCTTTTGTTTGAGTACAGGGAGATCATCTGGTTGAGGGATGGAATCGTTATCTATTGCGGGAGAGGGGAGGGCATGCATCAGATTTTCATCCCACGAAACAGCCACAAACCCTGATTCTAACTGAAGATCCTGGTAATCAATGCGTGCTTTATTTCTCAGGGTGGTCAATTCTTTGGGAATAATGTAGTCCAGCATTTCGGCTCGATATATGATGAGGTCGTTGATATTTTCTGATGCCTCATCCGGCTGATATTCTCCTCTGGCACCGCCTATCACCTTGATAGTTTCCAAGGTAGTGTTTTGAGCTGAATCACTTGTAAAGGCTAACATAATAGTATCTCCAGAAGCGATATTCAGTCCCTGATAGACTGAATCTTCAAAGAGGTGATAGAGTGTGGTGGCCATCCCTTCCAGACGGACAGAATCGAGTTTTCCCTCCACCAGGAACGCTTCTAACCTCTTCCCGGTCATATCATCCTGAAACTCGACTGGAGAATAAGTTTCCTCGGAGTTGGTAGTATCTGCTGGAGATCTTAACTTGCCTCGACTGGGGTAGATAATATGAGCTTCGTCAGGAATTGAGAGATGTTCGAGTATTTCGTCCTCATAAGTCAGGAAAATCTCTGTACCGGAGATAATACGGTCCTCCTGAGTGATCACAGGTTCATCGAAAAGGATTGATGATTCGGTAGTAGCATCATAAATACTCCGTCCACAAGTAGCCCTACGACCTTCCTCGTCAATAACGACATTGCCCCGGGCAGTATAACTGGCAGCGTTCAGTTCTTCTTTCTTTCGATAGGTGATGCGCCGGGCGGTGATGGTCTGCTTCTTCTGGATGAATTGAACTGAGCCACTTGCTGAACCGCTATCGATCTCCATGTAATATTCCAGAGTATCCGATGTCAGCTGATAATCGGGATCACGAAATTCAATCCTGCCGTATCCAGTGAGAATATCACGCTCTGTATCCATGTGGAGGGAATCGGCGGTTAGAACCTGTTCATTTTTTTCCATGCGGACGTTATGAACAAAGGTGGCGCTGTTATTAGCCTGACGGTAGTAGGCTCTATCTGAGGTGAGAATGGCAATCCCTTTACGAAATTTTACATTTCCCCGCAGGAACTGCGTGGCGTTGCCATTTTTATCTGTGACGTTTTCTAATTCATCAGCGTGGATCAGCCGGAGTCTATCCTGAGCAGTTAGGATGACTATCAAAAAAGAAAAACAGAGTAAGATGTTTTTCACGAATCGTTTTCTGGATAACGTCCTTTCCAGAGATGCAGTAACCGTTTACGGATATATTTTTCGTATCCTTGCCCGGTCGGGCGGTAGAAGGTTGTAACATTCATGTTCTCCGGGAAGTAGTTGACCTCGATAAAGTGATCTGGATGATTATGAGGGTAGTCATAATCCTTGCCATAATCGATAGCTTTCATGAGTGGTGTAGGGGCATTGCGTAAATGCAGAGGTACTGGGGAAGTTCCTTCTTCACGTATTTTTTGAGAAGCTTTTACAATTGCCTGTGTGCTGGCGTTTGATTTTGCTGCAGTGGCGAGGTAGGTTGTCACTTGAGCCAGTACCAGCGTTGCTTCTGGCATACCGATAGCGTGAACAGCGTTAAATCCTGCTGTAGCTAAGGATAAAGCCTGGGGGTCAGCATTACCAATATCTTCTGATGCCAGGATGATCAGGCGCCGGGCAATAAACTCCGGCTTTTCACCCCCTTCTAACATGGTTGCCAGCCAGTAGATGGCAGCATCAGGATCGCTACCCCGTACAGATTTGATAAAAGCGGAAATAGCATCGTAATGGTAATCACCAGCTTTATCGTAGAGATTGGTTTTGGATTGGAGGGCTTCCTTTAGTGCTTCCCTGGTAATAGTGATTTTACCCTGCTCATCTTCTATTAGCCCCAGAACCGCCTCCAGGGTGTTGAGCATTTTACGGGCGTCTCCCCCAGCAGACTTGATCAGCTCCGTCCTCACCTCCTTGGCAAAATGAATGTTCTTCAGAGCTAACTGTATATCAGTGCTTAAAGCTCTTTTCAGGATATCATCAAGGTTGTCCTCTAAAAGGGGTTGCAGTCGGAGCACCCGGCAACGGGAGAGCAAGGGGGTGATAACTTCAAAGGAGGGATTCTCAGTTGTAGCTCCGATGAAGAGGATCACACCTTTTTCAACGGCGTGTAGTAGTGCGTCCTGCTGCGCCTTGTTAAAACGGTGAATTTCATCGATAAATAGTACTGTCTGACGTCCCATTTGGCGATTTGTTTTTCCAATTTCCAGGACATTGCGTACGTCTTTTACTCCTGATGAGACTGCGGAAAGTTCGTAAAAATCGGACTGTGTCTCGCTGGCGATGATTTTAGCCAGCGTTGTTTTTCCTGTACCTGGTGGTCCCCACAGGATCATGCTGAATAGAGCGTTTTCCTGGATTGCTGATCGCAGGAGTGTTCCTTCTCCTGCCAGATGAGACTGACCAATAAAATCATCCAGCATATTGGGCCGAATTCTTTCAGCAAGAGGCGGTAAGGTTGAGTTTGAGGGTATCATATTGATTAAACTTAGATCAGAGTCTGATGAAAGTCAAATAAATGAGCAGTGAAATCAAATTGCATTTGTGCTACCCCTGTCTTACACTTCGTCCGTTTAAAAGGAGAGAAAATGATGATGGCTTACACGTTACTTTCTTTTTTTCTGACCACTATTTCTATAGGTGCAACGTTACAAAATGAGACAGAAGGATTTGCGGGGGAAGTGACAACTGCCAGTGGGCTCCGTTATCTCGATCTTGTACGAGGAGAGGGTCTCTCACCGAAGGTGGGACAGACAGTTATTGTCCACTATACTGGTTGGCTGCCCGATGGAACAAAGTTCGATAGCTCGGTGGATAGAGCCCAACCCTTCAGTTTCAGGATAGGAGAGGGACAGGTTATCAAAGGATGGGATGAAGGAGTTATGACCATGATGGTGGGAGGAAGAAGAATGCTGTTTATTCCTCCCGAGCTCGGTTATGGTAATCGAGGTGTCGGTCCCATCCCACCAAATACCCAGCTAATTTTCGAAGTAGAGCTCCTGGGTATCAGGAAATAGGCATCGTGATTAAGCGCATAAAGTCATTTTTTACTCAGAAGGTAAAAACTGGTGTTGATAAAACTCCGGAAAATAAAGATAGAGTGCCCTTGGCAGTATGTGCCCTGTTAATCGAAATGGCTCAGGCTGATGGTGAATTCACCCAGGAGGAATTGTACCGGATTACAGATATTATGCAAGTCAAGTTCAACATCAGCAATCAAGAAATGGATAACCTTGTTATGCTGGCGGAGAAAGAAAGAGAAGAAGCAATAGATCTTTGGCAATTCAGCAGGGCGATACGAGAAAACTGCAGCCGGGAGGAGAAAAGAGGAATTCTTCAGCTTTTGTGGAAGATAGTTTATACCGATGGCCAGCTTAATATGCACGAAGATTATCTCATACACAAGCTAGCCAATGTCCTTGATCTCACTCATAAGGAGCTGATCGAAGCAAAAATGAAGATCAGAATTGATTTTGAGATTTAATATTATCGATAAAGAAAATTACTCTTTTTTATAAAGCTGCGATGTAACTTCTACCCAGTTGGTGTTATTTGGGCATTGACTGACTGATCAGTGCCACCTTCCAGGAATGATTCTCAAGAAAAGTCAAAGAAAAGTATATAGTCCCTTTTATCAGCATCTTGTTCGGTTGAAATCACAGATCGGTACGCACTTTCTGGATTTCAAACTCCGGGAATTGAATCATGTAGTAGAATGGATTACTAATCGAGGAGGACAAGGACTTATCCTAGATCTGGGATGCAGTACTGGATTTACAACCAGACATTTAGCCAATCGTTTTGGGAGCTCCCGTGTGCATGGTGCTGATATTAATTTGAAATCTGTAAATAAATGCCGTTGCCGGTATAATGATATCAGGTTTCATTATGTAGATAGAGATTTTTTTACAAATAATAACTGTAAGTTTGGAACTGTTCTTTTGTCACACGTGCTGGAACATGTTAATAGACCGGTGATGTTGTTGAATCGTGTTAAAACTTTACTGGATGATAATGGTACTCTTATTGTCAGTGTACCTCAGGAGAGGATACGGGGAGATTCTGCTATTCCAGAGAACTTTTACAATTTGCTTCGGTTGAAATTTGAAAATGTTCATCGCGCGAAATACACTATTGATAGACTTAATACGGTTCTAAGTGCTGCCGGTCTAAAATCTTGTGGTTATCAGTATGTTCACAGTCTGTGGGAAAATGGAAATATGGAACACTTACTCAACCACAGTCTTATCGTTTATACTCAGCGCAGAAGAAGTTTGTAAATTCTTCCCCAACGTACTTTAGTTTCAACCGATCAGAAGTAAATCGTGGTATGAGTAACATTCAGGATGTAACGACTTGGCCAGCTTTTCTGAGAGTCCATGAATCTGGACTGTTAAAAGAGAAAGTTCGGAAAGCCCGGGACATGTTGGCCCAATGCCAGGTATGTCCTCGAGAATGTGGGATCGATCGGTTAGAGGATAAGCGGGCAGTTTGCAAAAGTGGGCGCAAGGCGATAGTCCATAGTTACTTTCCTCACTTCGGTGAAGAGGACTGTCTGCGGGGGTGGAACGGTTCCGGAACAATATTTTTCGATCATTGCAACCTTAGGTGTGTTTTTTGTCAAAACCACGAAATCAGTCAACCTGTATCCATGAAAGCGGGGGGGCGAGAGGTAGACGCTGATGATCTCGCGAACATGATGATAGCTCTACAGGACAGAGGTTGTCACAACATCAATTTAGTGACGCCCGAGCACGTTGTTCCTCAAATAGTGGAAGCCCTGCCAATAGCTATAGAAAAAGGGCTCCATATACCTCTGGTTTATAATACGAGTGCTTTTGACTCACCGGAGAGTATAGCATTGATGGGAGGGTTAGTGGATATTTATATGCCGGATTTTAAGTTCTGGGATAAGGAGTTATCTCGTCGCTATCTCCGGGAAGAGAAATATCCTGAAACGGCAAAAAGCTCTATCAGGGAGATGCATCGACAAGTGGGTGATCTTTTGATCGATGATTACGGGTTAGCAGTACGGGGCGTGTTAGTAAGGTACTTGGTCATGCCGGGTATGGGTACTGACGCGAGGAATATCTTTTCTTTTCTGGCAGAAGAAATTTCACCAGACACGTACATTAATATAATGGCCCAATACCATCCTGCTTTTAAAGTCAGTGACCGTCGCTTTAGTGAACTTAATCGTACAGTTACACAAGCAGAAATGGAGGAATTATATATCTATGCAAGAAAGAAAGGACTCCATCGCTTTGACAGAAGATTTTCTGGGTTTGTATAAGTGCAGTATTATTTAAAGGTGACAGGTTGGTTACTCAGGTAATAATTATAGGATCAGAGCCACCTCGCGGGCTCGAACCGCGGACCTACGCATTACGAATGCGTTGCTCTACCAGCTGAGCTAAGGTGGCCGTTGCAAATATCGCTACAGAAATACTGCTGGGTGTACAAACTCTTCTAAATCCCCAATCGGAATTAGATAGGAAACCGTGTATTGGTTGTTAGTGAAATTAACCTGGTTAACTATTGAGTTCCACGAATAAAAAAGTTACACTTGATCGACAACTTTGCTGGTGACATCTTCACCAGACTTTTTAGATATGAAGCGGAATTCATCGGGTCCTAAACCTTCATCAGCTTCAATACCAATGTGGACAAAGTTCTTCCACATGAAGTTTCGAATCACCTTTTTCTTTGAATTACTTAAATAGTGCTCCATTGAAGGATGAACGATCAGTTTCAACCTGATGTCTCTATTGGTTCTACGGAAAGTACGCAGCCAGTTGTCTATTCTGCTGATCACTGTATCTTTAGAAGCAATCCGTCCACTGCCGTGGCAGGTAGGACATTCCTCACTGAGTGAGTGCAAAAGAGAAAGTCGGATTCTCTGTCGGGTCATTTCCAGTAAACCAAAGTCGCTGATTGGAGATACAGCCACTTTAGCATGATCTTTGCGGAGTTCGCGTCGGAGTTCGTGGAAAACCCTTTTTTTATTACCACTCTGCTGCATATCGATAAAGTCTATCACGATCAAACCACCGATATCTCTAAGGCGCAGTTGACGGGCGGCTTCCCGGGCAGCCTCGAGATTAATTTTCAGGGAGTTTTCTTCATGAGCACGTTTACCAACAAAGCGGCCACTGTTAACATCAATCACTACCATTGCTTCGGTGTGTTCAATGATTAAATAGGCACCACTTTTCAACCACACACGTCGCCGCATGGATTTTTCAATTTCTTTCTCTATTCCCTCTTTAATGAAAAGAGGTAACCGATCCTTATGGAGTTCCAGGCGGGAAACCATTGAAGGTGAGATGTTTTGTAGATGATGTTGAAGACGCCGGTAGAGTTTACGGGAGTCAAAAACTACTTTATCAACATCTGAGGTCAATAAATCCCGAATTACTGTAGAGACCGTTTCCAAATCTTCGTGAACCAGGGTAGGTGAAGGTAGACTGTCAGCTTTAGCCTGTAGAGATTTCCAGTTCTTAAGTAAGGAATCCAGGTCTTTTTTCAGGAGGCGATCGCTTTTCCCTTCAGCCTCGGTGCGGGCTATGACTCCAACGTTCTTTGGGATTAAATTGCGTATCGATTTCCTCAGCCGACGTTTTTCATACTTATCCCATATTTTCTTGGAGATGCCCACAAAATCAGCATTCGGTACCAGAACTACTAAGTGCCCAGGAATTGCTAAATTGGTAGTAACTCTTGGTCCTTTGCCTGAAAAGGGTTCCTTGATAACCTGTACCAGAATATCCTGACCAGTGCGGAGATCTACTTGAATCTCTTTTATGGCTACACCATTTTTTCTCCCCTCCTCGTCTTCTTCATCAGATGTTGTTGCGTCGCGAAGAAGTTCCGGATTACTGATTTCTGAAAAAGGGAGGAAAGCGTTGATATCATAGCCGATATCGACAAAAGCGGCCTGCATGCCGGGGATTACATTTTCGACCTTACCTTTGTAAATATTTCCTACTAAGCTTTCCTGGTCAGGTTTCTCAACGTAAATCTCCACCAATTTCCCGTCTTCTTTTATGGCGATACGACGCTCACTGGCAGTTTCGCTTACAAAGACTTCCTTGCTCATAAAGAAATTACTCCTTCATATTTCATGTATCTAAGGCGCAATAATAGCATTGCGCCATTGTGTGGTACGAGCGCACTCAGCCGTAAAGGATAGGTCTACTCCGGCAAGTTATGTATGCTCGTTTTTCCACGGCGTTGCTTCTCGGTAACGCCAATCTGACGGCTATTTTACGTCAGTCAGTTGGGAAGGATGTGAGGGAGGAGTATGGGGAAAAATTTTCTCTGTTTCTTGAGTAACTGTAGAAATTTCAATTCTTATTGAAAACTATTTTCTTAAAACCTTCCTTTAAATCCTTCCGAAGCCAAAACTACATTTAATCTTCCATCTTCCAAAGTTTTTTATCATCCATTACTTCAAATAAATTTGTTTCGCTTATACTTTAAATAGGCTTAAACTTCCCTGTCGTGATTTGAGCCCTATTGCCGCGACATAAAATAATGGTGCTAAAAAGGTTTTCAAGCCGGGATGCACCGGCTTTTTTGTTATGCAAACGATCGAGGAATTACTCGCTGATAGAATCTTAATCATGGATGGTGCCATGGGGACCATGATACAGTCTTTCCGGTTAGAAGAGTCTGATTTCCGTGGGAAACGTTTCCATGAACACAGCCGTGACCTGAAGGGGAATAATGATATTCTTAATCTCACTCAACCCAGGGTTATTGCGGATATACATCTATCATATCTCAAGGCCGGAGCGGATGTAATCGAAACGAATACATTCAACGCCAACGCCATTTCTCAGCTGGATTATGGACTGGAAGACTGGGTGTATGAAATGAACTTGCATGCAGCACGAATAGCCCAGCAAAGTATAGTAAAGTACCATACTGAAAACGGGTCAAAACCTTTATTTGTAGCAGGGGCTTTAGGCCCTACCAATAAGACGGCTTCCATGTCTCCAAATGTCAGTGATCCCGGTTTTCGAAACGTCACCTTTGATGAACTGAAGTATGCTTACCGTGAGCAAGCCCGGGGACTACTGGATGGAGGAGTTGATATTCTCCTCGTAGAGACAGTATTTGATACCCTTAACTGTAAAGCGGCTCTTTTTGCTATTCGTCAGCTACTGGAAGACCGCAACGAGGATATTCCTATAATGGTTTCCTGTACGATCACTGATGCAAGTGGCCGTACTCTATCCGGTCAAACCGTGGAGGCGTTCTGGCATTCAGTCAGACACGGAGATTTGCTTGCAGTAGGTTTGAATTGTGCCCTGGGTGCGGAGCAGATACGTCCTTATCTGGATGCCCTATCTTCTGCGGCAGATATTTATACTTTCGTTTACCCCAATGCTGGTCTCCCCAATGAGCTGGGGGAATATATTGAACCTCCCGAACGGATGGCCGCTGTCATGGAGGAATTTGCCAGGAGTGGATTGATAAATCTGGTGGGTGGCTGTTGTGGAACCACCCCGGATCATGTCAGGGCCCTGGCTAAGATTGTTAATAACGTACAGCCCCGGAAAATCCCTGAGTTAAAAGCGTACACTCGTCTCAGTGGTCTCGAACCAGTTACTATTCGACGTGACAGCAATTTTGTGAACATTGGAGAGCGTACCAACGTTGCTGGTTCAGCGCAATTTAGAAGGTTGGTGTCAGAAGGTGACTTCGAAAAGGCTTTAAGTGTAGCTCGTCAGCAGATCGAGAATGGAGCTCAGATTATCGATATTAATATGGACGAAGGTCTTCTCGACTCCGAGAATGCCATGGAAACTTTCCTACGGCTTATTGCTGTCGAACCGGACATAGCCAGGGTACCAGTTATGCTGGATTCCTCTAAATGGTCTGTCTTGGAAACAGGATTAAAAAACCTGCAGGGCAAGGGTATCGTTAATTCTATCTCCCTAAAAGAGGGTGAGGAAATTTTTGTTCGTCAAGCAAAACTGGTCAGACGTTATGGTGCTGCTGTTGTTGTTATGGCTTTCGATGAGCAGGGTCAAGCGGATACTTATGAACGGAAGGTACAAATTAGTAAGCGTGCTTATCATATCTTAACTGTGAATATTGGCTTCCCACCAGAAGATATTATTTTTGATCCCAATGTATTTGCAGTGGCTACTGGAATGAAAGAGCATAATGAGTATGCTCATGATTTTATTAAAGCTACTCGAACGATTAAAGAGACTCTACCTGGAGTCCATGTGAGTGGGGGGGTGAGTAATCTCTCCTTTTCTTTTCGGGGAAACAATACTCTCCGTGAAGCGATGCACTCCTGCTTCCTGTTTCACGCAATTCAGGCTGGGATGGATATGGGAATAGTGAATGCCGGGCAATTGGCTGTATACGACGATATCGACCCTGAATTAAAGCAAAGGATTGAGGATGTTCTTTTCAATCGCCGGGAGGATGCAACTGAACGGCTGCTGGATATTGCAAAACATTACCATGGGATTGTAAGGAAAAAGGTAACTGACTTGGCTTGGCGTGACCTACCTCTCAGGGAGCGGCTGCAACATGCCCTGGTTGAAGGGATTGCCGATTTTATTGAGGTTGATACGGAAGAAGCACGACAGGAATATGATCAACCTATTGAGGTCATTGAGGGTCCCCTGATGGACGGGATGAATACTGTGGGAGATTTATTCGGTTCTGGGAAAATGTTTTTACCACAGGTAATCAAATCAGCTCGGGTGATGAAAAAGGCGGTAGCACACTTGGTACCATATATCGAAGAAGGTCGGAAAAGAGATGGGTATGCAAATTCGTCAAAAGGTACTATCGTTCTTGCTACGGTTAAAGGTGATGTTCACGATATTGGGAAGAATATTGTGGGCGTGGTATTGGGGTGTAATGGATATAATGTCATAGATCTGGGTGTGATGGTTCCGGCAGATAAAATCCTGAGCACTGCTAAGAAAGAACAGGCCGACTTTGTGGGCCTTTCGGGATTGATCACACCCAGCCTGGATGAGATGATACATGTAGCTCAGGAAATGGAACGGGAAAGATTGACTATTCCCCTGTTAATTGGTGGGGCAACTACGAGTCGCAAGCATACGGCGGTGAAAATTCAAGAAAGCTACTCAGGTGCTACAGTGCATGTAACTGATGCATCACGTGCCGTTGGGGTTGTGTCAACTCTGTTGAACAAAGAGAAAGGTGAAGAGTTATTAACTGCTTTACGGAAAGATTATGATCAAATACGATTATCTCATCATTCTCGCTCCAGAGGACAAACACAACTTTCCTTGGAGGAAGCCAGAAATAGGAAATTGAAAATTGCTTGGGATAATTATGAACCACCTGTTCCTAAAATGAAAGGGATCAAAGTATTTAAGGAATATCCCCTTCAGGAATTGGAAAAATATATTGATTGGACACCTTTTTTCCGAGCTTGGGAATTGAAGGGTAAGTATCCCTCTATTCTTGAGGACAAATTAATTGGAAAGGAAGCCAAAAAACTATTCAATGATGCCATCGAACTGCTTCACCATATAATTGATAAAGAATTGTTGACAGCTCAGGCAATATTTGGATTGTTTCCAGCAAATGCAGTAGGTGACGATATCGAGATGTATACCACAGAAGACCGGGTTGATGTATTAGCAGTAATTCATGGCCTACGACAGCAGTTTAAAAAGCCTGCCGGTCGCCCAAATCTCTGTTTATCTGATTTTATAGCCCCCAAAACTTCAGGTATCTCTGATTGGATTGGAGCATTTGTGGTAACTGCGGGAGTGGGGGTTTCAGAGCTTTGCAGGGATTTTGAAGAGGAGCATGATGATTATAACAGTATCATGACGAAAGCTTTAGCCGATCGATTGGCAGAAGCGTTTGCTGAGCGTTTACATGAGCGGGTACGGCAAGAATTTTGGGGATACTCACCTGATGAAAGGATTTCTAATCGGGATTTGATCCGTGAAAAATACCTTGGTATTCGTCCTGCTCCGGGATATCCTGCCTGTCCGGATCACACTACAAAACAGGTGTTATTTAACCTTCTTGATGTTGAGTACAGATGTAATATCCGTCTTACTGAGAAATATGCCATGAGTCCTGCAGCTTCTGTTTCTGGATGGTATTTTTCTCATCCTGCAGCGTCTTATTTTGGATTAGGAAAAATTGGTAAAGATCAGGTTACAGATTATGCAATAAGAAGAAATATGAAAAGGGAAGTAGTGGAACAATGGTTGTTGTCGAACCTTAATTATGATCCTGTTTTGTAGAACGAATAGTATCTGCGGTACCATCAAAAGGGTTACCTTAAGGGTAAAGATTACATAAAATGTCTTCAGAACAGGGAAATGAGAGTAAGTGTTGTCGTGCCTTGAGAAGATAAAATCACGCTATGATGTGTTTTTGATTAATCAGAAACATAGAGTATGAAATTCTTTTTCTTTTTTTTAGATGGAGTTGGTTTGGGTGAGGATGATACTGACCGTAATCCATTCGCTCGTGCTAAGATGCCCTATCTTCAAAACTTACTCGAAGGCTATAAGTTGGTGGCCGACGGTTTGTTATTTAGTGGCAAGGTAAATGAAATGAGTATCTCAGATCAGCGATATGCTACCTTTGAAAATGTGGAAATTCCTTCGCCAAAAAGATTTGAAAATGATCGTTGCGCACTACTGGCTTTAGATGCTTGTATGGGGGTAAAAGGAATGCCCCAGTCTGCTACCGGACAAGCGACTATACTTACCGGTGAAAACATGCCAGCAATGCTAGGTCTTCATCAGGGACCCAAACCTAACGCTAAACTTATTCTTTCTCTACGGAAAGCCAATCTTATTAAGACGTTGTTAAATGCTGGTCTTGATGTTGCCTTGCTCAATGCCTTTCCACCTGTTTACTTTGATAATGTCAAATCTGGTCAGCATAAACAGGGGGTTATAGCTTTTGCCGTGAGCAGTGCCGGAGTAAGCTTGAAAACGGTATCGGATCTCGTGGATGAAAAGGCAATTTCAGCAGATTTCACAGGTAGAGGGTGGCGTGAGCAACTTGACTTTCCAAGTGTACCACAGCTCGATCCTTTTGAGGCTGGACAGAGATTAGGGACTTTGGCCCAGAAGTATGACTTTTCCATATTTGAATACTGGATGAGTGATTATATTGGTCACCGTTGTAATATGAATACCGCCTGTGCGACGCTGGAAGAGATTGATCAGGTCTTAGGTGGCTTGTTGGATGTTTGGGATGATGAAGATGGTATAATATTAATTTCTTCGGATCATGGCAACTTGGAGGACCTGAACACTCGCCATCACACCTATAATTATGTCCCCGCCCTGGTTATCGGTGCTCCTCATTTGAGCTTACCTTTTTCAGTCATGCTACACAATTTGTCAGATATTGCATCGGCTGTTATACAATTTCTTACTTGATTATCGTCCTAATTAGGGCGGTCCTATTTTTTTACTTCTTAGCCGATGGACTGCAGCATTAGAAAAAACACTTGACAGGGTAAAAGTATATTAATTAACTTTGTAACACAAAGTACTTTGAAATTAGGAGGAAAGATGAAAGCTGAAAAAATATTAGATACAACAGATAAAAACTCTTTACCAGAACAGGAACTAGAAATAATTAAAAGGATGATTGAAAGAACTAGGTTAGAGACCGCTGATTCCGGTACCATCCTGATCATGTGGGGGTGGCTGGTTCTTTTAGCCTGTACAATTACTTACATATTTGTTTTTGTGGACTATCCTGAGCTGTCGTGGCTACCCTGGGTTATATTGATGCCGATCGGAGGTGTTGTAACAATCTTTTACAGTATCAGGCTGGATAGGGAGGCCAAAGTTGTAACATATTCTGATCAGGCAATGACAAGTTTGTGGCAGGCCTGTGGTCTGGCCTTTTTTCTGGTGGCATTTTTAGCCGTTCCTCTAAAAGTCATTTCTTATGAGGGGCTGACACCAATGATTGCCATTATAGCTGGGATAGGGATGTTCAGCACGGGTGGCATTATTGAATGGAAGATGGCTCGCTGGAGCGGCTTCATCTGGTTAATTGGTGCAATAGTTATGATGTTTTCCCACTGGTATTACCATACTCTCATCTTAGGTATTACTATCATACCGGGGTATCTTATTCCTGGATATGCCTTAAAAAAGGAATTTCAGAATAAATAAATGACCAGATTTGAAGAATTGGATCCATTGATTCATGCACCTATTCGGTTGGCCATATTAACAATATTAATCTCAGTAAAAGAGGCTGATTTTACTTACCTGAAAGAGGCTGCAAACACATCCGATGGGAATCTCAGTACTCACTTAACAAAACTTGAAGAGGCTGGATATATCCAGATAGAAAAAAAGTTTGTAGCAAAGAAACCAAAGACGACTTGCATGATTGCCACGAAAGGGCGTGAAGCTTATTTAAAGTATATAGAGTCGTTAAAATCATATCTAGGTAGTAATAATTAATCTGGTAACATAAGAAAATCAGGAGAAAAGTAATGATCAAAAAGGTTATGTCGTTCTTAATGTTATATACATTGAGTGCTTTGAGTGCAGCTACCGTTTCCGGGTTTATTACTGATTATAACAGTCAGGAGCCCCTGGTAGGTGTGAATGTTTTTCTCAAGGATACTAATTTAGGAAGCGCTACAGACAGGTTCGGTTATTATGAAATAGCAGAAGTAGTTAAAGGCAAGTACAGCATCGTTGCTCAAATGATCGGATACGAAATGGTATCGAGTGAGATCATAATTACCGATAACGATAAAACTACTTGGAGTAGGGGACTGAAAAGTACAGTAGTCAACCTCCCCGAAGTGGCGGTCACCGGAGAAAAAATGATTGAGATTACCTCAGTCAGCGATATTTCGTTGTCACAGAGAATGATGGTTAATAAGCAGGGACATATGGAAGATCCAATTCAAGTGATACAAACCATGCCGGGTGTTACCGGGAATCAGGATCTGTTTTCACCATCGCAATTGTACATTCGTGGCGGTGGCCCGGATGAAAATCTATTCTTACTTGATTGGGTCAAAGTGTATTGGCCATGGTATATGGGGGGCATAAAATCGATATTTAATTCAGATGTGATTGAGAAAATCGAGTTGCAAACTGGTGGCTTCCCGGCCAAATACGGAAATACTTTATCGTCTGTGTTAAATGTTACTACCCGGGAAGGAGATAGAGACCACTATTCGGGTAGTCTATCTCAAAGTTTTATGAATATGCAGGCAATGTTTGAGGGACCGTTAACGTCAAAAGGTTCCTTTTTAGCAACCAGTCGGAGAACCTATCTGGATTTGATTATGGATGAAAGCGCCGAATTTCCAATTACGAAATTTTCTGACCTTAATTTCAAAGTCGTTTATGATTTAAGAGAAGGTCAGAAATTGTCCTTGAACAGTTTTACCTCTAGTGAACATACAGACTATCTGGCTGCTGATCCTGAACCTGGGGTTCCAGATAGAATCAAAGTCGGAAATAGCCTTACGGCACAAAGCTTGGAGTGGAACAGCGTCTGGAGCTCAAAGTTCTTTTCACGGGTGTCAGTACTATATTCCTACTCCGACGCATCAGTAGGAGTAGGACGAAATTTTGACATGAATATAAACGCCCGTGATTTTGGATTAAGAGAAGATAACGTCTGGGAATTTTCTCCTGTTCATGAATTGAAGACCGGGTTTGAACTTGCCCATACTATCTTCAGCTTAAATGCTAATATGCCTTTGGATCCTAGAGTTGTGGATCCCACCGACACCACGGTGCAGATGGTTGACTATGATATTTCAGAAAATTCCTTTGCCGGGGGGGCATATCTTCAGGATACTTGGGATATCAATAAGAGGGTGATTGTCACCGGTGGAGTCAGGATGGATTATCTTTCTTATAATAAGATTACAGATGTGTCACCCCGATTTTCTATGAAGTATCATCTATCTGGTAAGACAGGAATTCGATTGGCGTGGGGGAAATATTATCAGTTCCCACAACTTGAATTTCTATCTAAAGACAAAAGTCTGAAGTCAAAAATGGCAACTCATTATATCGTAGGATTGAGTCATTCCTTCAGTGAAGAGTTTAGTGGTTGGATGGAGGTTTATTATAAGAAATACGATCAATTAATCACTATTGATACCCTTGAAAATCACACCAACGATGGTAAGGGCTACTCTAAAGGGGTAGAAATATTCCTGCAGAAGAGATTGGGTCGTTTTAATGGTTGGATCAGTTACGCTTTGTCAGAAGCAAAGAGGAAGGAATATATGCTCCCCAAGGAAGTCTATTTTGATTATGATAACCGACACATGTTGTCAACGGTTTTTCAATATGAGTTCCCTAATCCCGGGAAAATTATTCCGGCATTTTTCCAGGCTACGTTTCGTTACTCCAGTGGGACTCCCTATACACCTGTAATAGCAGCGGTACAGAATCAGACTGGTCAGTGGTATCCTGTCTATGGTGAAGATAATTCCAAACGATATGAGGCCTATCATAACCTTAATGTACGGTTTGGATGGAATTTTACAATAGCCGGTAAGTATAAGGCACAATCGTTTATGGAAATCTGGAATGTCTACAATCGGAAAAACATTTTGAGACAGTCTTATCAATATGGTGAGGAGTATCCTAATAATGTAAAAGTTACCCGCCAATACACAACCCCGTTTTTACCTGCGGGTGGGTTTATGATCATGTTTTAAATAGATTGGCGATGTAGTTAATGTTATACAGTTTACTGTTTTAATTGAGGAATCATTAACAGGGTACTTTATTTTGAGTATTAATTAAATCATGAGGAGTGCTGCACCTGTCCATGGGTTCTGGTGGGTGAACTAAACCGGCATTACTTCCACCAGGGAGTATGATTTCCGCTGAAACTTTCCCTTTCAGATTGGTAAGTTACCGCCCATGGATAGAGAACTCAAAACCGCTATTCGAGCAGCGGTAGAAGCAGGCGTCATCATCCTAAGGTATTATCAGTCTGACTATGAGATTCGGGATAAGGGTTACCATAATCCGGTCACTACGGCTGATCACGCTTCTAACGACCACTTAAGAGATGTGTTGACCAAAACTTTCCCTGATTATGGATGGTTCTCGGAGGAGACGGCTGATTCCACAGAGCGATTAGCAAAGGAACGTGTGTGGATTGTTGATCCATTGGATGGTACTAAAGAGTTTATTGAGGGTGTTCCCCATTTTGTTGTTAGCATTGCCCTGGTAGAAGATCATATTCCCATCCTTGGTGTTCTACATAATCCAGTCACCGGGGAAATGTTTTCTGCGCAGCGTGGAGAAGGTGCCTGGTTGGATGGAACAGTCATCCACTGTGTAACAAAACAGAACTCCAAAGATATGATAATTCTAAACAGTCGTTCGGAAACACGCCGAGGATTATGGAAGTCTTATGATACCAATTTTGGAGAGCTTCGAGCTGTGGGAAGTGTAGCCTACAAACTGGGACTTACGGCTGCCGGTAAAGCTGATGTTTTCGCTTCCCTGAGACCTAAAAATGAGTGGGATATTTGCGCCGGGCATTGCATAATTGAGGCAGCAGGAGGTACGTTGGTAGATTTGCTGGGAAATTCAGTAACCTACAATAATAAAAATACGTTAATATCTCCAGGTCTGATTGCCGGTGATCCTGTTGCGGTAAATAAGGTTTTGCAAGTGTTTAAGGAATACACCTGATGTCTGTTAATCCCACCTATCCTGAAGGAGCAATACCCTGTCTGGATCGAGGTTTCCTCCGTCTGGTGGACTGCATGGGGGGGGACGACGCTATCGTTCAGGCTGCCCGGGTTAGTTACGGTAAGGGAACTAGAAAAGTATCTCAAGATCGCGGTCTCATTCGCTATTTAATGCGGCATCGGCACACAACTCCTTTTGAAATGGTAGAATTCAAATTTCACGCCAAAATGCCTATTTTTGTGGCCCGGCAGTGGGTCCGCCATCGAACTGCCAATATCAACGAGTACAGCCTTCGCTACTCTGAAGCCAGGGATGAATTTTATATTCCAGATAAAAAGCACATTCTTTTCCAGAGTAAACTAAACAAACAGGGACGTAGTGGTAATGTTCCTGAGAACCTTAAGAAGAAGGTGCAGGAATATTTTCGGGAAATATCCACAAGATCTTACGTTATTTACTCCGAATTGAACGAAGCTGGAATCGCCCGGGAGCTGGCACGGGCTGTCTTGCCAGTAAATCTTTATACGGAATGGTACTGGAAAAACGATCTACACAACATCCTCCATTTCCTGAGCTTGCGTTTAGATACTCATGCCCAGTTTGAAATTCGGGTGTATGCAGAGGCTATGGCTGCTATCGTTAAGGAGATAGCTCCCTTTGCTTTTGAAGCTTTTGAGGATTACGTATTAGGTGGTATGCGGTTTTCCAGTATTGAACAAGCTCTCTTGGCAGAAAAACTACCTGCAGGTGTGATAGATGACCTTTTAAGTGATGTCATTTACTCCATTGTAGCAACTCTCCACCATAACAAACCACGGAATGAAGATGAACTCTATCCACTTTATATTAGAAATGGTGGACAGGATAGCGAGGAATATTTTCAGCTAAAATGGACAGCAGGAGATATCGCAACAGGGAATGTTCGTGAACTCCGGGAATTCAAGGCCAAGCTGGAGGGATTTCAAAACAGTCGCTGAGTCTTAATGAGCAGGAGTATTTATTAGCCGAATCAATTTAATAATGTTTCTTTGTGGATGGTAAGTGTCTTAGTGAAGTTCAACGGTTATCCCGGATTTAGTTGATTTTAATGAATACTTTAGAGAATGGAATAATACACCTGGAATTGTCACATTAAATAGGAGATTCTCTATGGACTCTATTTCTCAGCGGCAAAATGGCGAAGGACACCGGCAGCGTCTGCGGGAAAAGTTTCTGAATTCGGGCTTGGAAGGATTCCATGATTATGAAATAGTTGAGTTGCTCCTTACTCTTGGAACTCCTCGTAAGGATTGTAAAATACCTGCTAAAGAAGCCCTCAAGAAATTTGGTTCCCTGCGTGGTATTCTGGAGGCTCCTGCGGACGAGCTGACAACTCTACCGGGGATTGGTGTTAAAAACGTTTTTGGTCTGAAATTGGCACAGGCTATTGCTCTTCGCTACCTGAATGATAGAGTAATGGGTGAAGACTTCCTACGTTCATCTGAGGAAGTGATGAATTATCTTCGGCTTAACCTGCGAGATAGGAAACGGGAAGTATTTCTGGTGATCTTCCTCAATGGGCGCAACCAGATCACCGCCATGGAAGAGTTGTTTGTAGGCACCCTGACCACATCGGCTGTCTATCCCCGTGAAGTCATTGATCGAACCTTGAAAAACAAAGCAGCAGCTCTCGTGCTGGTACATAATCATCCTTCAGGAAGCCCGCAACCATCAAAGGAGGATTTGGATATCACCAGGAGGCTGAAAGAGGCCACCGCTGCTATCGACGTTACTATTCATGATCATATTATTATAGCTGGCGATATATTTTACTCTTTTGCTGATCACGGAGTCTTGTAGGTGTGGTGTTGAACTGAGCCGTAAGAACAAAACTCATTAAGGAGATATCATTGGTTAGGAGTCCCTGAAGGAGGGGATACAGAGGATTGTGGAATTGGACAAAGTTTGGACCTATTATATTGCATGATATTTCAACAGTATTGATGGTCACAATTTTTATTCGCTCATGCAGAATCTCATAGAGAAAATAGCCCAACTCTTTGCTGTTGAACTGGAACCAGGACAGGAAGTCCGTAGCGGTGACTATATATCAATTCAGCCAGCTCATGTGTTGACCCATGATAATACTGGAGCTGTGATGAACAAGTTCCGTTCTATTGGAGCACAAAGGATAGCGAATCCCCGCCAGCCAGTTTTTGCACTCGATCACAACATTCAGGATGAAAGCGAAGAGAACCGGAAAAAATATGATCGGATTGAGCAGTTTGCTACGGACATGGGTGTAGACTTTTTCCCCGCCGGTCGTGGTATTGGACACCAGATCATCTGTGAAGAAGGATATGCCTGGCCCGGGACGTTGGTGGTAGCATCGGACAGTCATGCTAATATGTATGGTGGACTGGGCTGCCTGGGAACTCCCGTTGTTCGAACTGATGCGGCAGCTATTTGGGCGACAGGGCAGACTTGGTGGCAGGTTCCACCGGTGGTAAGAGTTGAGCTTTTAGGTGAACTACCCCATGAAGTTACGGGTAAGGATGTAATTATCACCTTATGTGGTATGTTTAACAATGATGAGGTATTGAACCATGCCTTGGAATTTACAGGTGATGGAATTGCTGGCTTGTCCATAGAAGGTCGTTTAACAATTGCCAATATGTCAACAGAATGGGGAGCTTTGGCTGGTGTATTTCCTGTTGATGCAGTTACTTTAAAGTGGTTGAGAACCCGAATAACCTTTATCGGGAAGAGGGGTTTAACCGGAATGCTGGCTGGCAAAGACACAAAAAACACTCACCCCCGTCTGAATGAGGATCATCTTGAGGAACTGGTAGCCAATATCATAAAGCCAGATCAAGGTGCGTTTTATGCTGCTGAAATTACTCTTGATTTAACTACAATCCGTCCTCATTGTGCTGGACCGGATAATGTAAAGACCATATCTCCTGTGGTTGAGATGGGGAACAAGGGAGTCAAAATAGATAAAGCCTATCTGGTTTCTTGTGTGAACAGTCGGGTAAGCGATCTTGCCGAGGCTGCTGAAGTGGTGCGTGGGAAGAAGGTAAATGCTCAAGTTGATTTTTACATTGCGGCAGCTTCCAGTGAGGTTTTAGCAGAGAGCAAGCGACGGGGAGATTGGCAAACACTTTTGGATGCGGGAGCGACGCCATTACCTTCAGGATGTGGACCGTGTATTGGATTGGGGATCGGTTTGCTAGAAGACGGTGAGGTTGGTATCTCGGCTACGAATCGCAACTTTAAAGGTCGAATGGGCTCTCGCCATGCTATGGTTTACTTAGCGTCGCCAGCAGTGGTAGCGGCATCGGCAATATCAGGGGAAATTACTGCACCTGTTGAATACGAAGTAGTAACAGTGAAAGGAACGTATAGGAAAAATGAAAGATCACCTGTTGAAAGTCCTCAAATAGGTATATTAAATGGGTTTCCCGAGAAACTCATTGGTCAGTTAATTTTTTGTCCTCAGGACAATCTTAATACAGATGGTATCTTTCCGGGTAAGTATACCTATATAGATGATTTTCCCCCTGAAGCAATGGCCAGAGTGGTGATGAAGAATTATGATCCTTCCTTTGGTGATCTGGTTCAGAAAGGAGATATTCTGGTAGGTGGATATAATTTTGGAACTGGTAGTTCCCGGGAACAGGCTGCTACTGCTCTGAAATATTGCGGTATCCAGGGAGTGATTGCAGGGTCCTTCAGCCAAACCTATGCTCGAAATGCCCTTAATAACGGTTTTATGCTCCTTCAGTCTCCTGAATTAGTGGATGAACTGAAAAGACGGTTAGGAGATAAAGTATCTACGATACGACCTGGATTGGAACTGATTGTAGATTTTGTAGTGGCAAAAGTGCAGCTTGGAGGACAAGAATTTTCCTCCAGCATAATTGGTAAAACTGCCCAGGAACTGATCCTTGTGGGAGGACTGGAAGCGTGGGTAGGAAGAAAACTGTCATCATGAATAGTATCACTAAGTTTTTACTCCATCATTTTATACCCACTACTGATCAGTACGAATCATCCCAAATGATCCGGGAAAATATCTCTGTCCGCAATCAAGTGGGGACTTTTGAAGGGTGGTTTTCTGCAGTCATAAACATCATCGTATTTGTAGTAAAGTTAGCGATTGCTCTGTCAGTCAATAGTATTGCTCTTTTAGCCGATGCCTTCCATTCTCTTTTGGATTGTTTAAGCTCGCTGGTCATTATTTTCAGTTTTAAGGTAACCAACAAGCCAGCTGATGTTGAGCATCCTTATGGACATGGACGGGCTGAATACATTGCTACCTTGATACTATCAATGTTGATCGTGGTAACCGGTGTTGAGATGATTAGATCATCCGCAAGTCGAGTAGAAGCACCGGCCATTTCAGAATCCACACCTTTATTTATAATCATAATTTTGATTACAGTGGTGATAAAGGAAATCTTAGCACGGATTTCTGGTGATTTGGGGCAGCTAATTGAATCTGATGCTTTAAAGGCTGATGCTTGGCACCACCGTTCCGATGTCTTTGCTTCATTACTAGCAGTTGCTTCAATGATTCTGGCGAATTACAGTCTGCAAACCTGGGATGGAATACTTGGAATAGGTGTAGGTATTTTCATTATCTGGACGGGTTATTCATTGAGTAGGGATGCTATCGACACCTTATTGGGGAAACCACCCACCCCCCAGCTGTTAGAAAATATCCGAAATACCGCCACTGAAGTGAATGGAATTCTAAATGCTCATGATATAATAGTACACAGCTATGGAACTCAACGTTTCATTTCTCTACATCTGGAAGTAGATGAAGAGGTAAGTCAGCTTGAGGCACATGACCTTGCCGAGGAGGCTATGTTTGTCCTGGAAAGAACTTTCAATGCCAATGTCACCGTTCATATGGATCCCACAACTACCCAGGGTGAACAAGTTGAGGAGATTAAACATTTTCTACAGGGCCTGGTAGATGCGAATGATAGGATCGATTCGATTCATGACTTTCGGTTGGTTCAGACTGGAGAGCACAATATAATACTCCTAGACTTAGCGGTAGCTACAGCGGTGCCGACATTGGAAATTGAAAGTATTAAAAATGCTTTTAGCGAGGCTTTGCATGAGAGATTTCCTGATTTTAATTCGCAGATCAATATTATTACTCCCATCGTTAGTATTTAACTTTAACGGACAGTAAATTCACCGACCATAATTTTGTCATATGAAACTCGATTAGGAGAATTCTGATGGCTCAATATAGAGTTGCCTGGTTACCAGGGGATGGAGTCGGTAATGAGGTAATGGAATGTGCCCGTATTGTACTTGACCGGCTTGGGCTTGACGCAGAATACGTCCAGGGTGATATTGGGTGGGAATTCTGGAAGTCAGAGGGTGAAGCCCTACCAGAGCGCACAAAAGAAATGATGAAGACAACCGATTGTGCCCTTTTCGGAGCCATAACATCCAAACCCAAGGAAGAGGCGGCTAAGGAATTAGCACCTGAACTGCAGGACAAAGGATTTGTCTATTTCTCGCCTATCGTGAAGCTCCGGCAGGAGTTCAACCTCCACACCAACTTGCGCCCCTGCAAAGCTTATCCCGGTAATCCCCTCAACTACAAAGACGAAATTGACATCGCCATCTTCCGCGAAAATACGGAAGGGATGTACGGAGGAGTAGAATTTTTCCCCCTTCCACAGGAAGTCTTTAATGCTCTTGATGCCAATCATCCCAAGATGAAGAAATTTGATCAATACGGTGTGGAAAACATAGCCATATCCACACGCATCATGACGAAACAAGGGTGTGAGAGTATAGTGACGCAAGCATTTGAGTACGCTCAGAAATTCGGCAGAAAGTCTGTGACAGTGGTGGACAAGCCGAACGTCCTTAGAGAAACAGGTGGACTGATGATACGGACTGCTCGGGAGGTAGCGAAAAAATATCCCAGCATCGAGCTGTGGGAGACGAATATCGATGCTCAGTGTATGTGGCTCGTCAAGAATCCTGAAGACTACGAGGTGATAGTGGCAGAGAACATGTTCGGCGATATTCTCTCCGATCTGGCTGCTCAACTCGTCGGCGGGTTGGGATTTGCCTGTTCCGCTAACATCGGTGACGAGTACGCTGTCTTTGAACCCACTCATGGTTCAGCTCCCAAATATTTTGGTCAGTATAAGGTGAACCCCACGGCTATGATTCTCACCGCAAAGATGATGCTGGACTGGCTGGGCGAATCAGACATGGCTGACAGACTGGAAAAGGCTGTTGCAGAGGTTATCGCTGAGCGGAAGGTGGGGACGTATGACGTGGGTCTGGATAATACAAGTCTTGAAGTGGCTGAGGAAGTAGCTGCTAAACTGTAATGTAACCAGTGCAGCCCCAGATTTACCCATGAGTACTCAATCCCAATCTGAATTCATCTGCATAAAATGTGGCGAGTCGTACCCTATGTTGGAGCGTCGGTACCGGTGCGACTGTGGGGAACTGTTGGAAGTCATACACGATTTCAGTGATATATCTGCTGATAAGTGGAAGCGTCAGGTCGATGAGAACCAGAATGATGTTGCCTTCCGCCGCTACCTGGATGTTCTTATGCCCTCACTCGAGTCTGACTCCATTGTCACTCTTGGTGAAGGCGATACACCTCTCTATAATGTTACGGATGAATTTTCATCCGATCTGGGAATTGAGCTTCTTTTAAAACACGAAGGGATGAACCCTACCCTCAGCTTCAAGGATCGGGGGATGGTGGCGGGTGTTTCCTGGGCGAAACATCTTGGGTGTGAGCACGTCATCTGTGCTTCTACAGGAGATACCTCAGCATCCATGGCCGCTTATGCAGCCCACGCTGGGAAGATGATGGGGATTGTTCTGCTGCCGAAAGGTAAAATCTCACAGGAGCAGCTTGTGCAGCCCATCTCCTACGGAGCGGTTACCATCGGATTGGAAACAGATTTTGACGGTTGTATGAAGCTTGTTCAGGAACTGACAGCCAAGCACCCCATTTACCTGTTGAACTCCATGAACTCTGTACGTATCGAAGGACAGAAAGCTATCGGTATAGAGACGCTGCACCAGCTTAACTGGGACGTGCCGGACTGGTTTGTCATCCCCGTGGGAAATGCCGGGAATATATCAGCCCTGGGAAAAGGTCTCAGTGAGCTCAAGGAGTTAGGGGTAATCGATCGTTTACCGAGGTTGGCTGGAATACAAGCCGAGTCTGCAACTCCCCTTTATGTAAGTTATCAAAATGGGTTTTCTGATTTGATTCCCCAAGCAGCCAAACCTACAGAAGCCAGTGCTATCAGAATCGGGAATCCGGTGAGTTTTAAGAAGGCAGTCCGGGAGCTGAAGCATTTCAACGGAGTTGTGGAAATGGTTTCCGAGCAGGAACTGATGGACTGGAAGGCCCGCGTGGAGCGTATTGGTATTGCCATTTGCCCCAATTCTGCTGTTGCTGTCGCAGGCGTGAAGAAGCTGGTAGATAGTGGTGTAATCAGCGAAGGGGAAAAGGTTGTTGTTGTGCTTACAGCCCACGGAAGTAAATTCTCATCCAGCGCCATGGGGTACCACGATAATGCAGAAAACAGATACGCTAACCAGCCACTGTACCTGCCCGCAGAAGTGTCGGCAATTGAAAAACTGTTAACGTTATGAAAACTAAAGTAAAAGTTTTCTCGCCTGCCACCATCGGCAACATAGGTCCCGGTTTCGATGTTCTCGGTCTTGCTGTGAAAGGTCTCGGAGACATCGTGGAAGCCCGGAAGATACCGGAAGGAGTGATCATCGAGAGCATCGAGAATGCCGACCACGAGATTTCCATGAAAGCAGATGAGAACACAGCCGGCATCGCTGCCCGGGAGGTGCTGAATATCTTACGTGAGAAGAGAGGTGTCGCCTTGAAGGTCATCAAGGGACTGCCCGCAGGTTCTGGTTTGGGGAGCAGTGCCGCTTCTGCTGCTGCTGCCGCTTATGCTGCTAATCTGCTCTTTGGAAAGAAACTGTCCAAGTCAGAACTTATTCTCCCGGCGACGCTGGCGGAGGAATATGTCAGTGGAGGGTTCTTTGCTGACAACGTGGCTCCTGCTCTGCTTGGCGGCGCTACTCTTACCAGGTCGAGCGTTCCGCTGGATGTGACCAGACTAGGTACAATCTCCCGGCTTATCATTGTCCTGGTCATCCCGAAGATTCAGATTCTGACACGGAAGGCCCGGGAAATTCTTCCCAGCAAAGTGAACATGTACGGTTTTGTGGCCAACATGGCCAACGCCTGCCTCATCGCATCGGCCTTCTCCAAGAACAGTTACGGTCTCTTCAGCCGCAGTCTGAAGGATATCGTTATCGAGCCGGTGAGGTCGGAGCTGATCCCGGGATTTGATGAAGTGAAGGCGAGAGCTTTAGAGGCTGGTGCCGATGGTATGACTATTTCCGGTGCCGGTCCCACAGTGTTTGCCATTACCAACTCCCAGAAGAAAGCGCCGGTGATCGAACATGCTATGGTCACAACATTCCGTGAACATGGAGTCGAGTGTGATTCGGTGATTACTTCGCCGTCAGCTAAAGGGACTGTAGAGATTCAGACGGACGACTTCGATATTTTTGATCATTAGACTTTTTTATTAGACTGTCTGATAACTACCTGCTTCTTCCCGAGCTCTGAACGGGCGATAGAGTCCCCAGAACAACAACAGGAAGAATCCATCCAATATGATGAGGTACCACGGGTGAGGTGGCAGCCATAGGATGGGGCCGAAGTCCAAGCTTGGGACATCCATCATGTAGAGGTAATTGCCGCCGGTTAGAAAATCTATTGGGAGGACGATACCGAAGGCGAGGAGATTCAGGGCAATAAATGCCCGGTGTAGACTACCTTGAGTTGGAGTCAAATGCTGCACTTCGAGGAGATAGATCATCACAAATAGGGTCAGTCCGTGGCACAAAAACATCCCAAAGTAAGCCATGCTCAGCGGATCACCTTCGAACTCGGGAAAGATAAGAGCTAGACTCGAACCTGCCAGAACCCAATAGAAAAGAATGTCAAATAACTTCTGGTTTGGTCTAAGGAGATAATAAATCAGCAGAATCTGGTTAACACGACAGAGGTGCAAGGGAAGGTCGTCAGTGAGGGTGAGTGTCCCGTTGAGTGATTCGGGAAGCAGCCAGATAATGTAGCGAACTGCTAGAACAGCAGCCAACCAAGAGTGAATGCGGTACCGGAGGACTTTGGGGTCTTTCCGTGAGAGCAGGCGAATGCCCCATATAGTCAGAACCGCCAACACAGCCAGTGCAGCCAAGTGGGAGGTTCCAAAAAGTGGAAAAGCTGCAGGATCTTTCGGACCGTTCATTATTCTTCGCGCAGTATTGTTATCTCTTCCGAGGAGAGAAGCAATCGGTCGCCGCCGCTCTTGATAATTGCTTCTCCGTCTTCTGCCACACCTGAGAAAGTACCAGTCATTTCTTGACCCTTTCGTAAGAAACTTACACCTTTATGCAGATGAGCACAATAGTCCTCCCATGCTGAGATTATATCGGTTGTCGCTCCGGATTGGAGACTGTGATACCACGGCTCAAGGCTGTTCAGGATACTCGCCAGCAGTAGTTCCCTCTGGACAGTTTTGCCCGTCTCCTTCAATATAGATGTAGCTGTGGCTTGCAAATCGGCTGGGAACTCAATGAGCCTCTCATTAACGTTGAGACCAATGCCGATCACTGCTGATGATAATAGCTCTCCCTTGAATTTTCCTTCCATCAGAATACCACCGCACTTTTTTCTGTTCAGCAGAATATCATTAGGCCACTTCAGCGCTGGCTGGAGATTGAATTGTTCCAGCGCCTCTGCAACGGCAATACCGGCCAGGAGTGGAAGGAGTCCGGCAGATTTCCCCTTGATACCGGGTCGCAGGACGACCGAAAAGGCCAACCCCTTTCCTGTCCCACAGAACCACGACTCTCCATGACGGCCTCGCCCAGCTGTCTGATTATCAGTTGTGATGACGGTGCCTTCCGGTGCACCTTCAGTCGCCAATTCCTGTGCTTCGGTGTTTGTGGATTCGGTGGCGGGGAAATGTTCTATGCTCCGCCCCAGCCGCTGAGTAGTCAGGTTAGCTTGGATGAGCTGGGTGAAGAGCATTGTTACCTTAGACGAATATCGGTAATCTCGATAACTGGCGGGAAAACCAAGAAACAGAGAGTATCAGGAAGAACCTCATAACATAGGGTAACTTCCAGTCCATCATCTTCAAATTGAACCGGAAGATTTGTGGGCTTATGATTAATAGAGTCTATCATCACCATAAAACCACACCCATCAAGTTCTTCTGATCCAGTGTAAATAATAGTCCCATCGTCGCATAATTCTTCAGTCTTGTCTGATGGGGGTTCCTCGCACGAAATCACGAGGAAAGCCCCAATCAGAGTGAAGACAAGCCTATTCTTTGTATTCACCATATACCTCTTTTAGCACACCAGAGATTTCACCCAGCGTAGCGTGACTGCGGACAGCATCAATTATTGAAGGAAGGAGATTGTCGTCATTCTCAGCGGCAACCTTAAGAGCCGTTAGGCCCTCTTGTGCAGCAGATGAATCCCGGTTCTCCTTAAAGGCCTTTAATCGTTTCTTTTGTGTTTCTACTCCGGATAAATCAATCTGCAGCAGATCGGGAATCTGCTCATTATCACCCGTAAACTTGTTGAGCCCCACAACGACTTGTTCTCCGCTGTCGATCCGCTTCTGAGATTCATAAGCGCTCCGGGAAATCTCATCTTGAATAAAATTCTGCTCGATGGCTGCCACAGCACCGCCCAAATTATCTATCTTCTCGATGAGAGCTTCAGCTTCAGCTTCTACGCGATCTGTAAGTTCTTCAACATAGTATGAACCTCCCAGGGGATCTACCGAGTCGGTTACTCGCGATTCGTGAGCGATAATCTGTTGTGTCCGGAGAGCCAATTCCGCCGAAACTTCAGTGGGCAGAGCCAAAGCTTCATCCCGGGCATTGGTATGGAGGGACTGGGTCCCGCCTAAGACAGCCGACAGAGCTTCTATTGCAGTCCGGACAACATTATTGTCGATCTGTTGAGCAGTAAGAGAGGAACCGGCGGTCTGAGTGTGGAAGCGGCACATCATCGCTTTGGGGTTCGTGGCATGAAATCTTTCTTTCATAATTTTAGCCCAGAGTCGCCGAGCAGCCCGGAACTTGGCAATCTCTTCAAAAAAGTTAATATGAGCGTTAAAAAAAAACGATAACCGCGGTGCAAAATCATCCACGCTCAGTCCGCGCTCTACTGCTGCCTGAACATAGACGATACCATTAGCAAAGGTAAATGCTAATTCTTGTACTGCAGTAGAACCGGCTTCACGAATATGATAGCCAGAGATAGAGATAGTATTCCACTTAGGGATATATTTACCGCAGTATTCGAAGATGTCCGTTACGATTTTCAAACTTGCACCTGGAGGAAATATATGAGTGCCCCGGGCAACATATTCCTTCAAAATGTCATTTTGAATTGTTCCTCGCAGTTTATCCAGTGAGAGTCCCTTTCTTTCAGCGACCACAATGTAGAAAGCCAGGAGAATGGCTGCCGTGGAATTGATAGTCATAGATGTTGAGACCTCTTCTTGGGGGATACCGTTCATGAGGATTTCCATATCTTCTACGGTGCAAATAGGGACTCCTACACGTCCCACTTCACCCTGAGCCATGGGGTGATCGGAGTCGTATCCCATTTGTGTAGGGAGATCGAAAGCCACAGAAAGTCCCATTACACCCTGTTCCAGTAAATAGTGGTAACGTCGATTGGTTTCTTCTGCTGAAGTGAAACCGGCATATTGACGCATGGTCCATAGTTGCTGTCGGTACATTTCTGGGTAGATTCCTCGAGTGAAAGGATATTTACCGGCTTTCTCTTGGTCGCTCATACGATACCCCGTGCTTCCTTTATCTGTTGATAGGCTGCGGATATAGCTTTGAACTTCTCCTCTGCTATTTGTTGAAATTCTGTTCCCAGGTGAGAAACTTTATCGGGATGGAACTTAGCAGCCATTTTTCGATAGGCCCGTTTAATGTCATTATCTGAGGCGGAAGGATTTATTTCAAGAATTTTGTAGGCAGCAGTTGAATCCTTATCAAACATAGACTTAATAGAATTGAAATCGGATGGAGAAATCCCCAAATATCCCGAAATCTTTCGAATTATTTCTATTTCGCTGGGATGAATGTGTCCGTCCACCTGGGAAAGTCCGAAAAGGACATGTATCATCTCCAGACGAGCCGGGTGATCCATTTGGCTCTTTACTTGGTTGCAGATGGTGGGGAGGGAGTAGTCCTGTTTAAGAATGTCCCTGAAGAGGGTCATGAGATCATGAGCATTTTCTCGTCCAAAATTGGTTGTAAAGAATTGTTTTACGTAATCGAGTTCGGAGCGAAGCAACTGCTTATCTGCTTTCATTACCTGTCCAAACAGGACTAAAAGCGCGACGGCGAAATCTCCAGCACGAGTCTGCGGATAAGCACTTTTTGAAACAGGCCCACTAAAGATAGTACCCAAACCAACCCCCCCGCGTTCCTCGTTCATAGAGGCTAAAGCATAGCCTATAATTCCACCAATAGGACCAGCAAGAACCCACCCCAGGCCCCCCCATAATAGTTTATTACTAATACTCATTTTACTTTTTCCTTTCGATAATAAGTAGCAGTTCGTCTTTTTCCACGGTAGAGCCGAGCTCGACAACGATGTCCGAAATTAAACCTGTAACGGGAGCAATAATTTCGTTTTCCATCTTCATAGCCTCAATAATCATCAATTGTTCCCCCTCCTTTACTTCCTGACGTTCAGTAACGAGAATGGATGAAACCAGCCCAGGAATGGGTGCGTGTAGTCTACCAGAGTGATTATTTTCCTTAACAGTACCTATTTCTTCCCATTCAAGTTGAGTTTCATCTGCTAGGTTTATCTGGTAGAAATATCGATCAATTTTAACTTGGTACTTTTCTGCTGAACCCTCAACTGAGGCTTGATAGGAATTTCCTTCAAAAAGAATAGAATAACTGTTTGATGTAATCTGGGCAATATCTAAAGTTAACTTGTTGTCATCGGTTTCCAGAACTATGGAGTTTTCATTCTGGTGAAGGGAGAAGGTGAAGGATTTACCCTCGGAGTGTGCCCGGAATTTCATCGAAGATTCTCCAATCGACCTATCTGCTTCCAGGGTGTTTTAGTAGAGATTTCTTTTTCTGGGGTAATGGTAGTTGAATAATGACGGGAATGCCAGGCAGCTATGGCTGCAGCAATAAGCAAGTAGTGTTGATCTGCTGTGGTATCCCTCAACTTATCCATTTCATTGGCGACAAAGTCAGTGGTGTAATTACCTTTTTGGAATTGAAGATGTTCAAGCACTGCTATACAAAAGGGAATCGTGGTAGCAATACCACCGATCTTGCATTCCCGTAAAGCTCTAATCATTCTCAGAAGTGCTTTCTCACGTGATTCATCATATACGATTAGTTTACCCAGCAATGGGTCATAATAAGGGGTGATCTCCTGACCAGCCTGTAAAGCGTGATCAAAACGAATACCCGGTCCCTCAGGTAAAATAAGTTCGTTGATTGTACCTACGCTGGGGATGAAAGCCTGGAAACCATCTTCGGCATAAATTCGACATTCGATACTATGTCCAGTTATATTAATGTCTTCCTGAAGAAATGAAAGTTTACTACCGGCGGTAATACTCAGCTGCTCACGAACAAGGTCTACGCCTGTTATTTCTTCTGTAATGGGATGCTCTACTTGGAGTCGAGTATTGATCTCCAGGAAATAGAAATTTTTACTCTCGTCTACCAGAAACTCTACGGTCCCTACACCCTGGTATCCAGTATTAAGACAGATCTTTTGAGCGGCACTAGCCATTTTTTTCCACAATGTCCGCTTGATGATGGGTGAGGGTGTCTCTTCTATGATTTTTTGATAGCGGCGTTGGATGGAGCACTCCCGCTCTGGAAAGGTCACTACATTCCCGAATTTATCTGCTACAATTTGTATCTCGATATGGTGTGGCGAAGGAAAATATTTTTCTATAAATAATCTGTCATCGTCAAATGCAGCAGCAGCTTCTGAACGAGCCCTTTTGAAAGCAGATTTTAACTCATTCATATTCATAACTATACGCATACCTTTGCCACCTCCACCCCCCACAGCCTTGACTAATATAGGAAAACCAATGTCACTAGCAACTTTCTTAGCAGCATCAAGATTTTTCACGGGTGATCCTGATCCAGGTATTACCGGTACAACTGCCTTTTCAGCGATTTGTCGAGCAATAACCTTATCTCCAAGAAGGGACATGGCTTCTGGTGGTGGGCCGATCCAGATAAGCCCCTTTTTCTGTACAGCTTCGGCAAAACCAAAGTTTTCAGAAAGGAAGCCGTAACCAGGATGTATGGCGTCAGCACAACTTTGCTCAGCAATATCGAGAATTCGATTGATTTGAAGATAACTTTTATTGGCGGGGGGTGGACCAATCCGATAGGCTTCATCTGCCATCTGAACATGAAGGGAAGTACGATCAGTATCAGAGAAAATCGCGACCGTGCGGAGGCCTGCTTCACGACAGGAGCGAATTATCCTTACGGCTATTTCACCTCGGTTAGCTATGAGGATTTTCTTCATAACAATTTAATTTAGCTCTCAGTCACAAAGTCGTCATCAATTTAGCATTGAAAAGAAAAAGCTGTCATAGTCTGGGATAATTTTCAATCTTTTGCTGTTGAGATATGTTCCTTTTTAATCTAAACCTCTTGCCCCTTTTGAACCTTTGTGGTGAATTATTTTAGTTAAGATAAGAAGTTAAACTTATGTTCAAAAGTGATATATTTCTACGATGAAGATTCTTAAAACTCATCTCGTAATCCTATGGCTCCGCCTGTTGAGGAAGCTAAAGTCAACAGATAATTTAATGACGGTGCGACGAGGCGGGACAGGAGTAAATAACGCATTAATAATTTTGCCTGACGGTCAGGGAAATTCCCGCATTGCGAGATATTTTCTGAAATCAGTTTATAATAAAAAGGAGCCGCAACTAAGTTTTCTGATGAACACTCAACTTTATCACTCTTTTACGAGACCTTTTCCTGCGGATGTACTGACCTACAGTGCTGAAGATATAGGGTATTATCAGTTACCTAAAAGAGAATTGGTTGATCGGGTGCTTGCTCAAAAATATCATGCAGTGGTAGACATGCACCCCACTTTCAACCTGGCAACTGCTTATTTAACATATTTGTCTAATGCCCCTATCCGTGTAGGCTTTAGAAGTAAATTTTCGGAACATTTCTTTAATGTTCTAATTGACAGAAAAAGCAGTGATTTTCTTGAGAAAGGTTATCTTTCCATCCAGAAATTGCTAAATCTATGAATATTTACATTTTTGAAGATCAGACCACATTAAATCTGGAACCTATTACGCTGACGCGCCCCTCTTGTGATTTACGGTGTGGAGCATTCACTTTCTTGGAGCGCATAAAGCAGCTCTATCCAGATAACCGTTATAGTTTGATTGTACGTGATGAATTGGCAGCGGTAACCTCAAACCTATTTCCAGATTTGAGAGTAAATCCCTCTCAGATAGAGAGCGGTCTATGGCTTAAAGGACCAGTTCTCTGGAATCATGAAAACATGGTTTTCGACAAGATCCCCGGGACCGTGCTGATCAGCAATGGGGAAGTAGTGGCAGCGCAACTGACAGCTGAACAGGGGAGACAGTGGCTTGCTGAAGGTGGTCCTCTCACTGGGGCACCTTCTCAAAAGTTACAAAGGATAGAAATTGATGTTCCGGTTGTACATTACTTATGGGATTGTGTGAATCTGAATGGGGAAGCAATAATTTCCGACGGGGATCTGTTGAACTTAGGTACAGAACTCCACAATTCACTTGATAATGTACATATCGTGGAACCAACAAGAGTTTCCGTGGGAGATGGAAGTAAGTTAAAACCTGGTGTTGTACTGGATGCTGAAAATGGTCCAGTAATTATAGATGCCAATGTAAATATTTTATCACATGTTTATATACAAGGGCCTGTTTTCATTGGAGATGGTTGTCAGATTAAAGCAGGAGCTAAAATCTATGGTGGAACATCGATTGGACCAGGTTGTAAGGTTGGTGGTGAGATAGTCAGTAGCATTTTCCAGAGCTGGACCAACAAACAACATGATGGTTTCATTGGTCATGCGTATATAGGTGAGTGGGTCAATCTGGGTGCAGATACCAATAACAGCGATTTAAAGAATAACTATACTGAAGTCAAAGTAACCGTCAACGGAAAGGTTGTAAATACTGGTTCCTCATTTGTGGGCTTGTTTATGGGGGATCATGGGAAATCTGGGATTAATACCATGTTCAATACGGGAACATCAATAGGTCCAGGAGCAAATGTAGTGGGCTATGGCTATCCACCGGTGAATATTGCACCACTTTCATGGGTGACTAATGGAAAGAGTCACCGATATCAATTCGAAAAGTTTTGTGATACGGCTCGAAAAGTAAAGGCGCGACGAGGAAAAGCCTTTACGACAGAGGAAGAGCAGCTATATCGACACCTGTGGGAAAGAAGGTAATAGTGGTTCAATCCAGTAATGGGTTAGAAATTTCTGAGAAAATAGTTGTTGACGACGGTAAAACCGTCAACTATATTTACGCCC
>JBHHUM010000087.1:0-8238 GCA_046861645.1 Fidelibacterota bacterium
AGTATTCTTTCTAAAGCTCCCTTTCTTGAATCAGTTAAATCGTATTTCTCAACACAGGATTGACTTTCCTTTAAGCACTAAGATTGGAAGTTTTGGTTTATAATTTTGTTTGCTTAGCCCGATATCTAACCTTACCCTAGCTAGAGGTATATGAGAAAAGCTGGTCTAAAATAGCTGGTGATAAACCCTTTAATTATACAATACCGTGGATTTATGATCTATCTGTGCTTGGCTGAAAACTTAAACTTAGTCTTCAGTGAATTGTATGAAGATTCAATAGCAGATTTACGAAAAAGCCACTTTAAATAAAACTTTCATATTCTACCTGACATGATTTATCTAATCTAACCCACCGCGGTAGATAAACTACTACCTGCCAAAAGCAAATTGAGGACAGTCTGTACCTTTCAACTAAGACCATCATAAACTAATTGATCAATCTAAATATATACCAACAGGTATTCAACAGGATATATATATCATGGAATCTCCTTGGCTGCAAAACGTTTTGAAAAATAATTCCTCTGAATTACTTTCTCGCCGTGAAAGAAACGGATCTTCTCGCTACTGTCCCAATTTTTTCTGATCTTAGTCCACATGTGCTGGAAGAGTTAGTATCCAGGATTACCAAACGTACTTATCAGAAGAACAACATGATTCTGATGGAGGATGAGTTTGGTGACACTTTTTTTATTATTGCGAAAGGGAGCATCAAGATTACCAGAGTAAGCGAGGATGGACGCGAGGTCATCCTGGCCATGTTGGGTGAAGGTGAATTTTTTGGAGAAATGTCATTACTTGATGGAGAAACTCGTTCGGCAAACGCTATAGCCATTGAAGAATCAGAAGTATTAATCTTAAAGCGCCACGACTTCCTTCTCTTTCTGGAACGTTTCCCTAAGATTGCCATCTCATTATTAACAGAAATGGCTCGCCGCATCCGAAAAAGTGATCAGCAGATTGAAAGCCTTTCTCTCAGTGATGCCGAACATCGCATTGGTATTACGCTCATCCGTTTAGCGGAAGAACTCGGTACTATCCGCCGGGGTCGGGTGGAAATCAACAATCTTCCTTATCAACAGGATATAGCGAATATGGCGGGAACTTCTCGTGAGACTGTATCTAGAATGCTGAAGATATTGGAAGAAAAAGGGCTTATCAAACGCAGCAGTCACAGCTTGTCCATACTTGATTACTCCCAATTCAAGCGGACATTCGGCTGATTTCCTCTAACTCCTTTAGTCTCTCTAAGACACCTGAAAAATAATGGAGTAAATGTGAAGAAAACTCTGCTCGCTGAACTCCAGAACGGGGATAACATAGTCCTGTCCAGCTTAATATCTGCTGTAGAAAATGGTGTGGGTAATGAAATTCACGCTCAACTTTATCCCTATTCTCATGAAGCCATACGTATCGGGATTACCGGTCCTCCCGGTGCGGGCAAAAGTACCCTGATAGATAAATTAATTGGTATAATCAGGAGTGAGCAGAAGAGTGTGGGAGTGATATCAGTGGATCCCACCAGTCCTTTTTCTGGCGGAGCTATTTTAGGTGATCGTGTTAGGATGAATCAACACACTCTGGATCAGGATGTTTTTATTCGGAGCATGGGTAGTCGAGGTGAAATGGGGGGAGTCGCCCGCATGACTCATCAGGTTGCGGATATTATAGCCAGTTCTGGAAAGGATATCATTCTCATAGAAACAATCGGGGTGGGGCAGGCCGAAGCCGAAATTATTCAAAATGTTGATATGACCGTGGTTGTACTTGTTCCTGAATCCGGAGACGATATCCAGTTCATGAAAGCCGGTCCAATAGAATACGGCGACCTGTTTGTGGTTAATAAGGCAGACCGTGAAGGTGCCCGGCGTGTAGCTGCCCTGTTGAAAGACTATATTAGCGATGTTAACAAGGAGTATAGTTTTAGACCAGAGATTATCATGACAGTGGCGACGGAAGGTCATGGAATTAAAGAGCTTTATAAACAATGTCGAAATTTTATTGAAAACCTGTCGACCGGTGGTGAATTGCAGGTCAGGAGAAGAAAGCAGTATTTTTCTCGAGTGCGAAACAATATTCGAGATGAACTGGAGCGGCGTTTCTGGTCTAAGAATATGACAGACAATCTTGATCAAATGATTTCTACTGAAGAACAGTTAACCCTTTCTCCCTCAGCTGCAGCACTACGTTTAATCCCCTTGGAATATGAGTCCAGTCAGTCGTAACGAAATGCCATTTCTTGATCATTTGGAGGAACTCCGGTGGCGAATCATTAAATCATTACTGGGAATAGTTGTAGGGTCGGTAATCACCTTTCTCTTTATTGATCAAATATTTGAACTCCTAAAGGAACCAGCGGCAAGCATTGAAAATTTGCAATTCCAAGCTCTTACTCCTTACGCCATGTTTATGTTGAAATGGGGGATTGCCTTGGTAGGGGGGGTGGTGATAGCAATTCCTGTTTTGACTTTTCAAACCTGGAAATTTGTAACACCCGGATTACTTAAAAATGAACGCAAATATATTCTACCAGTTATTATTTTTACATTCATTTCATTTTTGGCTGGGGTCTTGTTTGCCTACTACATCATGCTGCCTTTTACATTACAGTTTTTTACTTCTATGACCATTCCAGAGGTGCAAAATAATTTTTCCATCAATTCCTACGTCAGCTATGTACTCTGGATTCTGTTAGCTGCAGGAATACTTTTTGAGCTGCCAGTTCTTGTACTGATTTTATCAACCATTGGACTGATAACTCCACCCTTTATGAAACATTACCGTCGCCACGCTATACTGTTTTTTGTAATTCTATCGGCTTTTATCACTCCTCCAGATCCCATCAGCTTAATCATAATGACTCTACCCTTAGTTTTGCTTTACGAGATTAGTATATTTATATCAAAACTTTTTATGAAAAGATTTGATTACAGCGATTGAGCAAACGCTCCTAAATTTGTACCTGTCATGACGGACTCAAAAGAACTGAAAAAGATATTAGAACCCATCTGGGACGATCTGAAAATATTCCAGAGTGAATTTGAAGATGCTCTTCGTTCTGAGGTTCGTCTGATCAACATCATCGCTAAATACCTGATACGTCATAAGGGAAAGGGTATCCGGCCGGTACTAACTATCCTCTCGGCTCGTCTGACTGGAGCGCCAACAATGAACAGTTACAAAGCCGCAACTATGGTGGAACTTCTACATGTTGCCACACTGATGCACGATGATGTTGTAGATGAAGCCAAACTTCGTCGTGGCTTTCCTACCATCAATCGTGTTTGGAAAAACAAAGCATCCATCATAATGGGCGATTTTCTCTTGAGCAAAGTGTTAACCAATCTCATTAGATTGAGGGATTATGAAGCACTTGATCTTATTTCTAATACTGCAGAACGACTCAGCTCGGGAGAAATGATCCAGATAGAGAAAAGTTTTCGGAAGAATATGAGTGAGGAAGTGTACTATCAGATGATCAAAGATAAAACAGCTTCATTGATTGGTACCAGTTGTGAGTTAGGTGCTATTACGTCCACTGGAAAAGGAAGTCACAGAGATTCCATAAGAAGTTATGGCGAGAATTTCGGTATGGCGTTTCAGATCAAGGATGATCTTTTTGATATACTTGGTAATTCAAATGAGACGGGTAAAGATGTAAATTCAGATATATCACGAAATATCATGACTCTCCCCATAATCCATACCCTTGACAGACCTATAACAACCTCTGAGAGAAAACACATTCGCAAGATATTAAGAAATGGTGCTAATAAAAAAGATATTCGCCTGATGAAGGATATCGTTAGCTCTCATGGCGGCTTTGATTATGCTCGAGAACGCATTGAAAATTACTCCAATCGTGCTGTAGAAGCTTTGGCAGAGTTTCCAGATAGTCCTTACAAACAGTCTATGGTTGATCTGATAGCCTATAACGCTAACCGCAATCGTTGATTTAATTAGAATATGAAGTTAGAGGCGCTAGAGCCGCCCACGATTTTTTCTAATTCAGTAAATTATTCACAACCTCAAAAAATTCTTCTTGTTCGCTTCAGTTCCATGGGAGATATCGTTTTTGCTACTACGGCTGTTGAAGCAATAGTCAAAAAATTCCCCGATTGTAAGATTCATTTTCTAACATTAGATATTTATTCTCCACTACTCGAGGCTCATCCCTTCTTGTCTCGTCTCATTCTGTTAAGAAAGGGGAAGAATGAAAGGAAGCGTTTAAAATCCCTAGCTGCTGCTCTGAATCTTGAAAATTATGATCTAGCATTTGATCTTCATGACTCCCTCAGGTCAAAGTACCTACGCTCATCTATGAAAAGCGTTAGCTGGCAAGTCCTACGGAAACCCCGTTGGAAAAGATTTTTTCAGTTTTATTTTCATTATAATCTATTTACACCTCATTACGATCCGGTATTGAATTTCTTAGGTAATTATGAATTCACAGATGATATATTTCCTGTCCTTTATATAACTCACGAAGAAAAATTACATACCCAGGAATTATTAATTCAGAGTGGAGTACAGGAACGATTCGTTGCTTTGGTTCCTTCTGCAGCCTGGGATAATAAAATTTGGCCGGTAGAAAACTACAAAACTCTGGTTGATCAGATATTTCATGAAATAAATCGTACTGTAGTGATATTAGGTGGATTAAAGGATGAAATTTGTCGTAAGATTTCCGATGGGATGAACGGTATTGTCAATCTACAAGGTAAAACTGATCTGAGGACAGCTTTGGCAATTCTCAGTTTAACAGATGTTGCCATAGGAAGTGATACCGGGCTTCTTCATGCTGCAGAAGCATTGGGTACCCCCATTATTTTACTTTCCGGTCCAACTGGAGATTACACAGGTGGAAAAGTAAGACGTAAAGAATCTTTTTTGCTGCGGTCACAACAATGGTGTCAACCATGTTCAAAGAGTGGCATTAGACCGTGTTATAGAAAAGAGAGATATTGTTTAACAGGAATCAATACTGAGAAGGTTTGGTCATCGATCAAACAAACCATCGCCATATCTTAAAATGAAGTTCCTCTGGAAGCTGTTTTACAATGTACTTATTTTTCCTATAGCCTATTTCTTAGCGGTCATTTTAGCTCTGTTTAACCAGAAAATTAGAAATGGATTAAAGGGTCGGTTACAATCCTATACGATTCTTAAAAAGGAATTTCCACAGCGAAATAGAGATCGGTTGGTTTACTGGTTTCATACCGCTTCACATGGCGAATTTGAGCAGGTTAGACCCATTCTTGCAGGTTTGAAAGAGATAGAGCCTGATTGTTATTGCATTGTCAGTTTCTTTTCCCCTTCGGGATACAATAATGTGCAAGACGAGCACATAGACTGCAAGATTTATCTACCCTCGGATTTTCCCTGGGATTGCCGGAGAGCTCTCCGCCGAACTCGTCCTCACAAGCTGATTTTTGCGGAATATGATATATGGCCTAATCTTGTTTGGGCTGCTGAAAAGTTGAATATTCCCACTACTCTTTTTGCAGCCCGATTACAAAATAAAAGCACAAAGAATTGGCCAATTTTACGCAGCTTTTATCGTCATGTTTATGGTACCATAGATTCTGTTTACACTGTGGGTGAACAGGATCACATCGCTGTCCGAAGAATATTGCCCCGGAAAAGCAGGAGTATTATCCGCGTCCTGGGGAATCCACGATACGACCGGGTGAAAGAGATGGCGGATCAGTTTACAATTGACAGGACAAAATCTGTGTTACTCAGACAGAATGGAGTAATAGCTGGCAGTGTCTGGCCGGAAGATGAAATGGTCATTCTCAAACCACTGGTCGATATGATAAAAAGTAGTAACGAATTATTTCTTTATTGGGTACCTCACGAACCGAAGGGAAAGTATGTTGAACGTACTATTCGTCAATTGGAAGAGTTAGAGATAAATCCGGTACTTTTAACTGACACAAGAAATTCACCTCGGGAAGAAGAGAAGTTTATTATTATCGATCAGGTAGGGATATTAGCGGAATTATATTGGAAGGGGAGAATTGCTTACGTTGGTGGGGGCTTTTCAACAGGAGTACATAATGTTATGGAGCCTGCTATTGCCAGGCTGCCAGTGATTTTTGGTCCCAAGTACCACAATTCTGATGCTGCAGAGGCACTTCTGGAAGCTGGTGGTGGATTTCCGGTTTCTAATTTGGAACAATTCCACAACATTTTGACTGAATTAATGTCTGATAATGAGAAATTTATGCAAGCCAGTCTGGCTGCTACGGAAGTAATTCACAGAAATGTAGGATCAGCAACCAGGGTTGTACGAGGTATTATTCGTGACTGAACTGGTGTTTTCAATTCACTTTCCACATTTCTCCGAATATTCGCAAATTATCCACTTGACTCCCGGTTTACATGTTATCTATGGTGACAGTGGAGTGGGTAAGTCTTCTTTATGCCGTCAGTTGGTTCAATTAGATGACCAGGTTACTCGTACTAATTTTGAGATTCAAATTCTTAATACTCCAGTAACGAAAGGGTTGGTATTACAAGACCCCGACGACCAAATTGTAGCCCCTACTTTATTTCGCGAGCTGGCCTTTAATTTTGAGAATATGGGTATGGAAAGTGGAGAAATTTCCCTGGCTATTTCTCGTGCAGTTGAGCGCTCTCATCTAAAAATTGATCTACATAGACATCCGGCAACACTCTCCGGTGGCGAAAAGGAGTTGGTAAATCTTGTTACAACAATGTCGACAGATCCACAATTACTGGTAATTGATGATGGATTGGCTTTTTTGAGCCAGTCCCTCAAAAGTGAAATGATTCAGTTAGTCAAAAGCTATGCACTCGAAAATGAGGCAGTTGTTATTTGGACTACAACTACTCACGAAGATCTATTTTCAGGGCTTACTGCCTGGGAACTGAAACTTAATTGTTTTGGTAAATCTTCACTTCAAATGGAGGAGATTCCGTTACCAGAGATTGGAAAAGGTAAAATGAACATACGATGTAAGGAATTAACTTTTGGATATAGTATCGGTAAACCTGTGTTCTCCAATCTTAATGAAAATTTTGGACCTTACAGATCGTTGGCGCTCTTAGGAGAAAATGGTAGTGGCAAAACCACTTTCTGTAAACTGTTATCAAAGGTAATAAAACCCTTATCTGGATCGGTTACATTATTCTTAGGTGATCGGGATAATGTGCGAATAGGCTATCTACCCCAGTTTCCGGAAAGAATGTTTGGTGGGTTTCGTTTGTCTGAATTGTTATCTCGAATGAGAACGAATAAATTACTTTCAGAATCTACAGAAGAATTAATCGAACACTACTTAGAGCAATTCAATATAGCCTGGGATATTATTAAAAACATACCCATCAACGGACTGCAAATATCTGTCACTCGAATTAGTTTAATATTAATCATGTTCCTTACTCGTTATGAGATTTTGATACTGGATGAGCCCATGTTTTCACTGGGCTATTCTCAACGAAGTAAATTAATGAATCAATTAATAGACAATATGAACCAAAAGCATTTTATTATTATTTCCCATTCTGATCGTATAATCAGCAGAATATGTGATGCTTCCCTAACTATCAGGAACGGTAAACTTATTCCTAAGCATCAAAAGGAAATCCATGTCTGAAAAAGTAAAAACCCGTATTACCGATCCCACCAGAGTCATTACTTTGGCCAATGTACTCAGCGTGCTTCGCGCCTTCTTGACCTTCCCGATTCTTTATGCAATTTCATTGGAAAAAATGGAAGTTTTTCTGACGCTGGTTTTGCTGGCTATTATTACCGATTACCTGGATGGTTATTTTGCTCGTAAAGCTCATGAAGTTACCAACCTGGGGAAATTACTTGATCCATTAGCTGATGCTATTGTGGTCATGTCCGTAATACTCTTTTTAGTGCTCGATTCTCGTTGGGATTTTCCCATGTGGTTCTTTGTATTCTATCTCGTCCGCTACATGTCTATTGCTCTAAGCGCAGTCTATGTGATGAATCAAAGACATGAGACACTAAGTTCGAATCGGCTGGGGAAATGGGCAATTAATGTAGCTGCTCTGGCTATCCTATTGTTCGTTTTTAATGATTTCGAACCCTATGATCTATATCTACTTTGGTTAGCGACCCTCCTCTTGTCTTTCAGTGGAGTACAATATTTCTTATATCATAGAAGATTGCTGCTCAAGAAATAGAATAAAATGGCTATGTTCCATAAACTTTCTGAATTAGACATAATAAAAACATTC
>JBHHUM010000088.1:0-8216 GCA_046861645.1 Fidelibacterota bacterium
ACCCCAATCATCCCAACCCCTTCAATCCCACCACAACCATCCGTTACGATCTGCCAGAACCATCCTACGTCTCCTTAGTGATCTACGATATTCTGGGAAGAGAAGTACGGAGGCTTCTTGATAGCAGAGTAGATGCTGGCTTCAAAAGTGTGGTTTGGGACGGTAGGGATGACACCGGTAACAGTGTATCTACCGGAATCTACATATACATGCTCAGAGTGTGGTCACAGGAGAGTGATAAAACGTATCAAAAGACAGAGAAAATGGTGTTTTTGAGGTGAGGATTACCACCTGTCAGGAGTGAAGCCGCCTGACAGGTGTGTCAATAGAATTTTCTTGTTGGTTGAAAACTGAACTAAAGCAATTCATCAGAAAGGAGGCAACCTTATGTCAACTATCATACTAACTGACGATCAGCGTCAGAAAATAATTGAAGACGCTGGCGGCACTGAACTCCTCACCGACGCAGAGGTGGAAAAGATAGCGTCTCAGGTTAATGAGCAGGTTAATCTCCCCTTCTTGGGTGAGGAGCAGGAAAGGGTCGTTCTTGTCAAGGTTGTCAGATGGCTGGATCAGACCCTTTATCAAATGCTGCCTAATGAGATCTACGACTGCATCCGCATGGCCGAGGGAGGGATTGACGAAGAGGAGGCGGATACGCTCACGCGGCGGATCAGGGATGGGGTTAACAATATGGTTAACCTTCCGTTCCTCACCGAAAATCAGGAACAGAAGCTGTTCGGTCTTGTTATCGACATCATTGTGGGCGCCATGAAGAAGGGAAATACCCTATAGAACTTTCCTGACTCTCCTCAAGAAGATATTTCTGTTTAATAAGTCTGTATTTCTTTTATGTCGCATTATAGATGATTGAGTATATCTGATTGTTCGAAGAACCTCAGGATGAGCAATTATGGTTAGAACAACCGTCTCCTTTTTCCCCTCCTTGGCAAGGAGGGGTGTAGGGGTGGTCTTAAATAAAAGATCCTCGGATAAGATTAACAATAGTGTCTATATGAAGATAAGCGGATTTCTCTTAGGATGTTTTTTTCGTCAAAGGTAAAAGTTTTTGTGGAATTTCTTTGTACCCTCCTGTGTGCTTACCTACTTGATGGCCTCGCATTCTTACATCGTATGTTTTCCGTGCTCTCGGTGCCTCTGCGGTAAAAATCTACTGCATCACCCCCACAGCAAACATGGCTCCTACAAAGGCGAGCAGTATGGGCCAGCTCGTAGAGACAAACTGCTGAGCGCTGGGGTCCTGGAAGACATGCACCTCAAACTCGTGAGATGTGGCAGCGCCCCGCTCATCTACCGCTGACAGCACAAAATTGTTCACACCCTGCTGGTTCATGTGCGGCTTCCACTTCAGCACACCGGTTTTTTCATCGAACCGGGCACCCCTTGGGAGTTTGATGGGACGCAGCTTTACCTTGTCTCCGTTCAAATCTTCTACCGCCATCCTGTAACGGTATTCGAAATTCGTTAGAGCCACCGGCTTAGGCTTGGAGATGACAGCAGGGGGCATATTTACGAAGAGGTTGGTTTCCTGGATGTCTTGAGCATATCCGTCGGAAATCTTCACAGAGAAAAGCCGGCTGTTGATCTGGGTCGGTGTAGGCACCCACGAGATCCGGCCGTCCCGGGTGATCTGCATCCCCTTGGGTGCTTTCAAAAGTTCGTAGGCCAGCTCCTTGTCTGAATTCTTGTCTTCTACCACCACCTGATATTTGTAGAGCTGATCCACCCTTGCCAGTTTCGGCGGTGTGGAGATGATAGTGGGCGGATGATTGATGTAGAGGTCGAAACTCTGCTCATCCTTGGTGTAGCCGTCGGAGACCATGAAGGTGACCCGGTGAGCATCATATTGCTTGGTTGTAGGTGTCCAGGAGATGTTTCCCTTGATTTCATCAATAAACATCCCGTCGGGAAAATCTAGAAGAGTGTAACGGATCAGTGGTACCCGCTCGACATTGACCTTGGGGGGTTTGCCTTTGTTTCCTTCAAAGAAATACCACAGGATGTCCTTGACTTTAATCCACCGGCCGCCTACCCGTTTGGAGATAAGAGTGAGCTGGTCATCCTCGTAAAAGATGTCTTCCACGAACCGCTTCAGGTTCAGACGGGCGACTACGTCTTCACCATCCGCTCCCTTTTCCTCAATTTCGATAAGGATAGACTTCTTGGCTTTAAAATCGCCGATGTACCGCTGGATATTTTCCCGGAAAACCTCATCCTCGATGACTACTGAATAGACCTTGGTGTTATCCACGTCGTGTATGGCAGTAATGTGATCAAAGGTCATCAGGGAGCCACGGTTGAGATCCTCGGTCTTGATGCGGTAAGTAAAGGTTTTACCTACGGTGCCTAACAGTGGTGGCTCAGAGGTAATATGCAGGGGAGCATTAACGAAGAAATCAAAAGATTTTTCGATGACTACCCGACCGTCCGTAATCTCGATAACTGCTGTAGAGAAGTCTAGATTCTCCTCGGTAGGTACCCAGAGAAGCCGACCTGTGAAGGGGTCGATACGCATCCCTTCTGGTAGGGAGATGGGTTCGTACCTGATTACATCGAATTCGTTGGGGTCGTCCACTTCAAACTGGAACTCCAGTGTGTCGCTCAGGCTGACAAGAGTCATCGGTTCAGGAGCAGTGACTATGACAGGTGGGTGATTCACAAAAATTGCTACGTGTTGCGTATCGGCGGCGATGCCGTGATTGGCGGCGATGATAAATCGTTGCGTGTCGATTTGTGTCACCTGCGGCATCCAGGTGATCAGCCCCGTATTGTCAACCATCATTCCGTAGGGGGCTTGAACGAGGGTATACTTCAATTCCCCGGCCTTGTCTTCTGGAATTTGGACCACTACCTGGTACTCGTAACGCTCTTCAACAGTCGCTTCCGTCTCTGCGATAGAGGTGATGACTACTTGCCCACGAGAGTATAATTTCAGCGACTGTACATCCCGATCGAAACCATCAGATACAATAATACGAACATCGTATATATCTACATGGGATTCATCAGTCAGCCAGGTAAGTAGACCGTTGCTGTCAATATTCATACCGGCAGGTGCTTTCTCCAGGGAGTAACGTAAATGAGCGTCCTCATTGGCATCCTGGGCCGTTAGCTGATAGACAAACTCACTACCCGCGACAAATTCCGTCTCCTCTGGTTCAGTAACAATGACAGGAGGGTCGTTCACATAGATCCAGAAGCGTGACTCAAACGTAGCCAGCTCTGGAATCACCTGGTAAGTGATGCTGCTATCTATCGGGGAGGTGACAATCTCGACGTTTTCTCCTACCTTCATCTTTAACAGGAATTCCAGTTCGTAAGCACCTAATTGCGACTGGTCTGGAACCCACTCAATGGAGCGAGTGTCGTAGTGAAAATACATTCCCCTTGGCGGCGCTTCTACCCAGCGAAAGCTGAAGAATTCCCGGTTTTCATCTTCCGGGATAGTGTAAGCGAAACTCTGATTCACCGGCAACACGTAGGTAGGTAAAATCCCGGGAGGTAGGGGTACACCTTCGGCTGGGATAGCAGGAGGAGGTTCTTCTACTGGTTGCTCAACTTTTGCTTCGGGAATGGTTGTTTCAGGAATATAGGTATCCACCAGGATTTCCTCGGGATACTCAGGAACGCTACCCAGCTCGAAGTAGAAAATTTCCGTTTCCTCTCCGGTCCATCCTCCTGCTATCATGGTTCCCAGATAGATTTCATCAACGATCTCTGGTATCACGGAGAAAATCTGGGCACCGCCGTTTTCATTTGCTACGGAGAAGAACTCTTGCAGAGGAGCACCACCGCCGGCAGCACCATAAACGGTAGTGATTAAACCTTGCTGTCCGCTGACCAGAATCAAGTCGGAGAAATGATCCTGGTTAAGATCCGCAGCCTTGAGATCCGAGAGAGGACCGCCATCGATAGCCAGATCGAGGACGTCTATTTTTTGGTTCACCACGGATAGTTTTACGATATGTCCGGAACGGAAGGGGACAAGCAGGTCATCCCGGCTATCGCCGTCCCAGTCTAAAGTGACCATGGCGCCGGGGAGGGCTGCTGACATCCCCGTTACGCGGTGCAAGACACTCGCTTCTGGAAGTAGTTGATCGTCTTGGTTCAGAAAGGCCTGCAGGCGCAGGATATTTCCATCCGGACTGAAGGCGATCAGATCAGATCTACCATCACGGTTATAATCGAAGGCACCGATGTAGATGCGTCTAAACTCATCCGGTGCAGTGTGCCACACTTCGTACAGATTTTGAGTGTCATTTTCTGACCTGAGGGTATAGATGGATACCGTCGGCAGACCTCCTTGCAGGCTGACAGCAATTTCTTCCATACCATCTCCCTCCAGGTCGAGGGGAACAATGTTGTTGACAGTGTTAGGATTGGTTTGATCGCCCAATGATAGCGTCAATGAGGGTTGCTCGGAGAACTCACCCTGTATCCACCGGAAAACAAGAAGAGCACCCGTTTCCAGTTCATTGGGAGACAAAACGTTTACCGCTACCACTAGCTCGTCTGTGCCACTGCCGTCTAAATCTATAAGCCCAACATCTACCAGTGTGCCCAGGATCTGGAAGCGTGATCCAGTACCTGGTTCATAAGGAGTGGAGCGGGAAGGAAGATGCCAAAGGAGCTGGGGATAACCTAGTTCATCAATTTCATAATATCCGATCATCCCGGTGATACCACCATCGCCCTGGCCTTCCTCAATGGTTAAAAATTCAACCAGATCATCGTTGTCCAAGTCATATACCCCATCCATATGTACGATTTTTAAATCAGCCCCGGACGAAAATGAAAATAGCCCTACTATTGTGGAAACGGAGTAGTGGAGGAAGGTGGATTTTATTAACGCTTTCACGGTTCAATTTCCTCATTTTCTTTGCCACGTTCAGTGACATAGAAATAAAGATCAATTGTTTCCTCACCTTCCTTGGCGTGGGCGGTTACACTTTGACCGCGGATCTCTTCTACTTCTACCTCACCGCGCATCGTGTAGCTGATGGAATAGCTCACCCGTCTGATACCCAACTGAACCGCTTCTGGTGTCCAGGTGACTGCTTTTTCAGCAGGATTAAAAAGGGCGCCCGAGGGGAGATGTTCGGGAGTGAAGCCACGCAACTGCTGCGTTGTTGTATTTATTACTGGCCAGGAGATCTCTTCCCCCACATAAACCGTGTCGGTAATACTCATACCTTCCGGAAGACGATCTTCCGGTAAGATTGGAGGAGCTTCTGTTTTCCGAATTGAGGTAAGAGTTACCTTGCGCACTTTGTGGGGTTCAACTTCGTCAGATGCTACCTCAGTACCAGCCGCCAACAGGGTGTCGTCCTGTGTCTGGAGGGCTTCCAGTTGCAGTTCTCGCACTTTTCCCAGATCCGCAGGGGCGGCGGTTTCTCCTGCTGGGGCTGCCACAACCTCTTTTTCTGTCTCAGAATCTGCTGGTTCAACACTCTGCAGTTGCAACGGTTGTATTTTTCCCCTTTCGGCTAAGATGGTATCTATGCCTGTGACTGATTCGGTAGTGGGTTCTTCAGCTAAAATCTTCTCTCCAGGTCGTGGCTGTAATTCTTCTACAGCTTGTAACTGCAGCTTTCGTACCCGACCAGGGGGTGGAGCTTCTGGAGCCAATAAGGCAGTTTCAGTAATAGATGGCGGAGCGAGCAGTTGTATTTTTCTGGCCCGGAGTTGGTTTGCACCTGTTTCGGCTCTGGCCAATAGGATTTCGTTGATGTCAGCCGATTCCATGCCTGCATCGGGAAGGGTAAAAAGATTGATAGTGGGTTGTTCCATCGTGTGTAACCCAACATTATCAGGATTGAGTTCCACGATGAGGACCGGTCCTGATCTGTAGGGCAGGAGAATCTCTTCGGTGCCATCAAGATCAGTATCCACGCGAGAGATTGCCGTCTGAAGGATACCAGCTTTGGTAAATCCTGCCGGTTTGCTCTGTGTGGTGGCTTGCTCAGGGGTTAGGGTTCCGCCGTCATTAAGGAAAAATTGCAGGCGTAGTTCCTGGGGTTCTTCCGAGACGGCAATGAGGTCCATCCAACTGTCATTGTTGTAATCGGCAGCGGAAACCAACAGTTGACCAAAACCGGTTGAAAGCGCTCCAGCTGATAGAGTTTTCTTCGTCTCCAGAGAGCGGTTATCACTTAAGGATAGTAAGATTACACCTCTCTGTGGGCTACCAGTGCCGATGGCGATTTCGTCGTGGTTATCGTTATCAAGATCAACGATCGTCAGATTCGTAGGACGGGTGGTGTTATCTCCCCAGGAAGCTATGGGTTCCTGGACAGGCACTCCTTCCTTCCAGGGGAAAACGCGTAACCAGGTATTATTTGCCGTAGTAAGTGTAGCTTTGGATAGTACGACGATCTCCGGTGAAGAATCGCCGTCCAGATCGGCGACAGCAGCATCGCATAAGGGAGCGTCGGCAACGAAGGACCAGAGCAGGGTATGTTCACCCAACTCGTCAATCTCGTAATAGGTGCAAAGTGTACTGTACCTTGCTGTCGAATCTAACTTTTCCAGGCTGAGGAACTCACTAAGTCCATCTCCGTCGAAGTCGTAGGTTCCCTGCACCGCACTAACGAATCTATGCTGTGCGGCAACACCCAGTGGGGTTAGTAGTATAAGAACCAGTAACGTTAAGCGTGTATTTAGTGGATTACCCATGAGCAATCTGTCTGGAAAATGATGAGCTGTAAACAGGATGCCGTCCTTACCTCGGTTTTACCATGGACGGCAGCCCTCGGAGCCACCTCCATGCAGAGTAAATATATTCGGAGGTCTCGGGAAAATCAAGCGAAAATGATATGATGTATTATGCTGAATTGAACCTGAGAGAATCAACACACCAGATTAAATACTATTTCAACACCACCAGCTTCCGTGTCCTGATACCTTGTTCAGATGTCAGCCGGTAGAAGTAGATGCCGCTGCTGACCTTCTTGCCTCCATTGTCCACTCCATCCCAGCTAATTGTGTGCTTCCCTAATATTATCTTCCCACTCAGCAGGGTTCTGACCTCCTGACCAAGCAGGTCAAAAACCCTTATACTGATATCTTCTTCTCGGTACATCTCAAATTGGATGGTCACTGAAGAATTAAATGGATTAGGATAAGTGGCAGTTATTGTGAAATCAAGTGGCACTGTTTCAAAGGGTGTTTCGATAGCTGCACTTGTTGTGTCACCTAAAATGCCTGCACCAGATATTTGCTTGAGCATGATTTTCATGCCAGCTCCGTGCTCTATCCAAACTAACAGAGCTCATCCTCTTCCATCTGCAACGAGTGGCCATGCAGATCCTACAAAAAAGGGGTCATAGGTTGTCGTGTGGAAATTTACTCCCGTACTATCCCAAAGCAAATTACCAGAGCTATCAATTCTCTGGGCATAGAATGAGTTATAGGGGTTGTCCCTTGTATCACCCCAAATAGTTATTACTCCTGATAAGCCATCAGGAACTAATCCACGACTTCCACCACATGAAGAGTCGCCGCAAACAACAACATTTGTCGAATCAAAGACAACAACGCCATCATATGCTACTCTCTGAATCTTGTTAAAACTACCCCTCCAATTAAGGTAAATGCCTCCTTCGTCATCAGAAGCATAGCGTATATGACCGTATGATTGTACTCCAGTTATTTCAATACCATCTTCTCCAAAAACAAAAGCACCGGTGGAATCTACCCTGTTTACTTTAATTAGGTTTGGCGATTCTCCTTTTGCTCCTATTACACCTCCACGTCCATCCGAAAAGGCACCTCCAAAGCGATATGCAATATTGTCTGGTATTCCTCCTTGCAGTGTGTCCGGCCAAAGGTGATTACCTTCGAGATCAAGTTTCTGCCTTCTATTGTCAACATCGTAACTGACGAATGTATTACCCTCTATGTCAGTAGCATTAATATCAATGTAGCCCCCATCATAGGTGTTCTCCCATAGAGAATCGCCATTCAGGTCTATTCTACGACAATAGCTCCTGCTGCTGTCAAAGTCACCATATCCAACAACAAAGCCGCCGCGGTAATCCCTCTTCATATCTCCCAGTGTATGCCATCCCGAACTTGCCTCACTGCTGATCCGCGTACCGTTGGCACCATATATGACCCCTCCATCAGAATTAACCCTCTGAATAAATATTTCGTTGTTTTCAGGAAAGCCCATCCAGTCGAATGTTGAATTTCGA
>JBHHUM010000089.1:0-8174 GCA_046861645.1 Fidelibacterota bacterium
GATATAGATTCGGTGACAGGTGACATTGAATTTGAGCTGGAAATAACTGGTACCCCATCCAATCCTGTACGCAATGGGAAATTTGTAATACATGATGGGACCATCTATGCTCTAATGCTTGAACTTCCCGTAAGAAAAGTTGAAGGGAGTGCCATTCTTAAGGAAAACAAATTTATAGTGGAAAGTCTAGTGGCAGAAAGTCATTTGTCTTCCGCGTCTACATGGGGTGATAGACTGAAAAAATCAATAATCTCAGGTAAAAAGTCGAAATCTAACCCTAACATCCGTATCTCAGGTAGTATGGATTTAAGAGAATTCTTCTGGCCTAACCTTGCCTTTTTACTCACTGGACAGGATGTATATATCCGTACTCTCTTGGGAGAAATCGAGGGAGTTGCTGATTTAAATCTTTCCATAACAGGGAAAGATACTGTAATTATAGCCGGTGACATCATTCCTAGTGAGGCTGTCCTTCGCTTAGAATTTGTAGAAGATCCCTATGTTGAAACGGTACCTGAAGGGCAGACGATTACACATTATAAACTTCATTTTCCTATGGAGAATGGAAACATATTATTGCAAAATAGTCAAGTAGATGCTGAGCTCGAAGGTACCATGTCACTTTATAAACTTGGAAATGGGCCCTTTCGCTATTCGGGTGAAGTAGATGTTCGGAAAGGAAAATTTTACTACTTCTCTGATGTTTTTAACATAGAAAGTGGTCATATCACTTTTGATCCCTCGGAGTTTAATCCTTTACTGGATATTGTTGCTACGACAGATGTTTCAGACATACATATAGATGTGATGGTTTCCGGAAAATTGGATGAGCCTGAAATTGTCTTACAAGCAAGTGATGAAGAAGGTTTTTACAGTCAGGGAGATTTGCTAGAGCTGCTTACCATACAGCGGAGACTGGACGGAGGAGGATCTATTGGTGATGGATTTGGGGATCAATCGTTTTACATTTTTGGTAAACTCCTGGAAAGTGAATTGGAAAGAAATCTTATCCGCTCTACACCCTTAGATGAGTTTGAAATTGAGGGTTCAGAATCACTCATGGGAGACACTGAAGATGATCTTTCTGTGAAAGTGGGAACCAAGATGTCGGACAATGTCTATTTAAGCTATAAACAAAGTCTATCATTTTCAGAACCTTACCAGGTTGGAGTAGAATATAAATTGACTCCTAATGTCTCCTTTGTCATCAGTTATGATGAAGAAGGCCAAGTACAGGTCAAATATCGTTTAAAACGGCAATTCTAATTTGAGTCTGAAGCAAGTATTTCTTGTATTTTTGTATATCCTGTCTATCTCACAGGTATATTCTCAAATCAAAGATCAACGCTATTATGTAAGTACGGTTTATTTCGAAGGAAATAAAACCTATTCCGATCGTAGACTCCAGAAAATCATCAGGTTGAAAGACCCTTTTCTTTTTAAGTATTCAGAATTCAACCGTCGATCGTTAAAACTTGATGCTATTACCCTAAAAAACTTTTATGCCTCTGAAGGTTTTCTCTCTACTCAGGTAAGAGAATCTTTTAAGATTACCGGGGAAGATAGAGTCGAAATCTACTTCGAGATTGTAGAAGGAGTTCAGTCCATGCTCAAGTCGTTTACCATTCAAGGGATTGAATCTCTCACGGAAAAGAAAATTAAGCGATATTTGAGTCTGGAGACAGGAGAACCCTTTAACCCCATCAGGATTCAACAAAGTATCCAGGAACTTCAAAGAGAGTATCAGAAGATTGGTAAGCTTCATGTGCAAATTGATGAATCTTATGTACCTAAAGAAGAAATAGATCTGCAGGTGGTTATTCAGGAAGGACCCACAGTTAAAATAAGTGACATCATTATCGAAGGGTTAGTACTACTCGATACTTCCTTTGTTGAAAGAGAGCTTGTGTTTCAGTCGGGATCAATCTACAATATTGATCTCATCGAAATGTCACAAAGGAGAATATTCGAGACGGGATTATTTTCTATTGTGAATATCTTTCCAGTGGCAAGTGAAAGAGGGGAGGAGTGGGTAAATATTCATGTAGAGGTTAAGGAATTTACGCTTCGGGAATTTCTTTCCGATGGTGGGTATTATCTTGTTCAATCACGAAGTGAAGGGGCAGAGCCAGTACCGGGATTAGGGATCACAGGAGAGTTGAGGGATCGTAGTCTCTTTGGATTAGGAATGAAAACTGGAATTAAAGCGAGTATAGAAAGTCCTATCAGAGATGTAAGTCGTTTATTTCAAGATAATATTTATGGTGTAGAACTTAACTTATCACAACTCTGGATTTTGGGTATACGGCTTCCTACAAATCTAAGATTTTACTATAAACATGGTGCGGAGTTAACACTTGCTCATGAAGTGATTGACTGGATGGGTGCTGATCTTACTTTTGAGAGAATCTTTTCTCGAAAATCTACTTTGCGAGGAGGATTGCGATGGATTAATGTACTGACAGGAGTTGCCAGTGAAATAGAAAATGAGCAAGAAAGTGGTTTCAGGATCTATTACCGCTATCGGAATACAGATCATCCTCTTTTCCCTACTAAAGGTACCTATTTTTCCATTCAACCCTGGTTAGTTGGGTCATTTCTTGGAGGTACACGAGATTATTATCGCATTGAGTTGGATTACCGGCGTTACTATTCTAATCGATCGAAGTGGATTCTTGCATTGAGGACTAAATTAGGTCGCATGGAACCCTTAACTCCTGACTCTGATGAAATTCCTGATCTTGAACTATTTTATCTGGGGGGGAGTACCAGTTTAAGAGGTTGGCGGGATGGGCGGTTTAGGGAATTCAAATCAGAAGATGGTACCATTACTGCTGAAGGAGGGGTCATTAAACTCTTGGTTAATTGTGAAGTGAGAATTCCTCTAAGCGGTTTGTTCAGTATGAACATTTTTATTGATGGAGGTATTTTAGCCAAGGATAGGATAGATTTTAACAAACAAAGGAAAGAATGGGTTAAAGGAAATGGATGGAATACTGGATTGGAGTTAAGTATTGCTTCTCCTCTAGGACCAGTTAGGATCTCTTATGCAGTGCCACTTAACCAAGCTGGGGGACCTCTTTTTAGTCTTGGGTTAATGAATGCATTTTAGAGTAGATTTTGGAACTTTGATTCACGTCCATCGTTGAGAGGAAAACCTTTTGGAATTAGTTATTGATGAGCGTTATGGATGGTAATAAATTTCTTTCCATTTATCTGAGGTTGAAATGATAATGAAAATATTATCTACGATGTTATCTGGAATGCTACTACTCGGTTGCGGAGGAGATTCTAGCTCTGAGAGTAGTAAATCTGAGCTTTCAGAGGGTACTACCATGGAATCTACAGATAACAAATTGAAGGTACGTGTTCGTGCTGATGATGTAATAGAAAACTTGCCTGATGTCTCCTCACTTGAGGAATATCAACTGGCTCCGGCTGATCTAATTTCTCAAGCTGAGCAGTTGAGAGACCACGGGAAATATTTAGATGCCATTAAGAAACTGGATATTTTACTTGAATCGTATCCTGATGCTCCTGAGTCTCCAGATGCACAGTTTCTAATTGCTCAAATCTATATGGGTTATCAAAATGATTTTGCTTCTTCTGTAAGAGAATTCAGGGAAGTTATTACCAAGTATCCCCAATCTGAACAGGCGAAAAATGCCCAATTCATGTTGGGGTATATTTATTCTAATCACCTGGGTGAAAAAGAGTTGGCTCGAACTGAATTTCAACGGTTCATCGATCTATATAGCGAAGAAGTGGAAAAGTATTTTCTTGAATCGGCCAAAGCTGAATTAAAAAGCCTTGATGAGGGAGAACCTACTTTTAAGGTATTCTCAGAATAGATTACTTGAACAACTTTAAACAAGTTTATAATGTCTGATTTCAGTCTGTCACAATTGAATGAAAAAATAGGGAAAGAATCTATCTTTGTCCAATCTCTGATAAACGGTATCAGCCAAGTAGTGGTTGGACAGAAGGAGATTGTTGAGAAAATACTCATTGGTCTTCTCTCTAATGGTCATATTCTATTAGAAGGTGTACCTGGACTAGCTAAAACAACTTTAGTCAAGGCAGTGGCAAAGCTTATTAATACCAAGTTTCAACGGATACAGTTTACACCGGATATGTTACCGGCAGATCTGTTAGGAACACTCATTTATAACCAGCGTACAGGTGAATTCGAAACGAAAAAAGGACCAATATTTGCCAATATCATTTTAGCTGATGAAATCAACCGTTCGCCAGCGAAAGTTCAGAGCGCCCTGCTTGAAGCGATGCAGGAGAGGCAGGTAACTATTCATGATACAACTTTCCTATTAGATGATCCCTTCCTGGTACTGGCGACACAAAATCCTATTGAACAAGAAGGGACTTACCCCCTTCCCGAGGCTCAAGTTGATCGTTTCATGCTGAAGTTGAAAGTGGATTATCCTTCTGATGAAGAAGAGATGCTAATTCTCAAACGGATGGGTACATCGAACGGTGATATTTCCCTTGAACCTGTCGTAAAATCTGAGTCTATTCGGAATGCACGGGCTGTAGTCAATGAAATTTATACCGACGAAAAGATTGAGAAGTATATTGTTGATCTTGTTTTAGCCACGCGATCTCCTCAGCAATTTGGTCTGGCAGAAATTTCTGAATTAATTGCTTATGGTGCTTCCCCACGGGCGACTATTTATCTTGCTCAAGCCTCCCGTGCCCGTGCTTTTCTTCAGAGAAGAGGGTATGTTGTTCCTGAAGATGTTCGTTATATTGCGGAAGATATCCTCCGGCACAGGCTTATTCTTACTTATGAAGCTGAAGCTGAGGAAATCACTACGGAAGATCTTATCCACCGTCTTTTTGATACTATTCCAGTACCTTAGATACTCCCATGATTCCTCGGGAGCTACTGAAAAAAGTCCGTCAAATTGAGATCCGCACCAGGAATCTGGTTAAAGATATATTCGGGGGAGAATATCACTCAGTCTTCAAAGGCCAGGGAGTAACATTTGCTGAAGTTAGAGAATATCAACCTGGTGATGATATTCGACTTATTGATTGGAATGTAACTGCTCGTTTTAATCATCCTTATGTGAAAGTAATGGAAGAAGAGCGTGAATTGACCGTCTACATAGTGTATGATGCTAGTCGATCAGGCCATTTTGGAACAACGGATCGTTTCAAGGCCGAGATGGCTGCTGAAATTGGAGCAGTGCTCGGATTTTCTGCTATTCGCAACAACGATAAAGTGGGCCTTCTTATTTTTAGTGATGAGGTAGAACGCTTTCTCTTGCCAAAAAAGGGAACTTCACATGTATTGAGAGTAGTGCGAGAACTTCTTTATCATGAGCCTGAGGGAAGAGGTACCAACATAGATGGTGCCCTTGGTTATCTGTTGAGAGTAGCAAACCGACGAAGTGTTGTTTTTCTTATTTCTGACTTCCTGGATAGTGACGTGAGCCAGACTATTCAAGTAGCTAATCAAAAACATGATTTAATTGGTATTCAAGTTTTTGATCCCCGTGAGCGGGACCTTCCTAATGTAGGTCTGGTGAAAATTCATGATGCAGAAACAGATGAGACTTTCTGGTTGGATACAACCTCCGAAGCAGCAAGGATGGATTACCGACAACGTTTCCTACAGAGGATGGAAGAATTTCACAAAGAATGTCTACGGAAAAAGTTGGATATCATCCCTATCGAAACAGGATCGGATTATGTTGAACCTCTCATGCGTTACTTCCGCCAGAGAGAGAGACGATTCTGAACTTTCTACAGTGATTAGACAGTTTCTTAGTCTATTAATTTTCTTTTTTATACTTAGTGAATTAGATGCTGCAGAAATTGAAGCAACTATTCGTCCCTCAAAAGGTACAGTTGGAGATGTCTTTACTTACCAAGTGTGGGTCAAATCAGATGATACAGTTTCGGTAATTTTCCCTGAGCTCAATATCGATGACGAGTATGTTGAAGTTTTTAATCGGAATGATCTTTTAACCTTGGAACCCCACAGAACCGGTGTAGAGTTTCAACTTCGTTTTTGGAATGTGGGAGAGTTTGAAATTCCATCCTACACAACACTCATCATGAATGATGGAGTGGAACAGAAACTAATGACTCCAGAAGTAAAAATAATAATTGAGTCGGTGATAACTGATGAAACTCCTCAAATGCGAAGTTTAATTCCTCCTGTACCGTTACCGCCATTAATTAAAAGACAAAATAGTCAATCTGGGGAAAATCCGGTTTTAGAAGAAGGACGAGATAAAGATACTGTAACTGTATTTATGGTTAATCCTCCTGAGAAGTCGTTAAAGATCAGAATCAACGATTCTAAAGGTCAGTTGCTAGCTAATCCCCAGGTAATCCATTTTGACTCTGACAACTGGCAGGTTCCCCGGATTGTGTATATTTCAGCAATAAATGAGTGGCGGGAAGAAGGTGATCATACCGGGCGAATATCCTTTACACTGTTTTCAGATAGTGCCGAAGGGTATCGAGAGATTAGTAGTATAGACTATCATATTAAAGACCGGGGACCGTTTCCGTATTGGTTTGTTGCAAGATTATTAGCCATAATACTTTTGGTAGGAATTCTTATCTGGATTTGGTTAAAGAGGACTGGTCGAATCTATCATCGGATCGAAACAACTCCGCGAATTTCTCCCTTAGAGATAGCATTGGAAAAGCTCGGAAAATTAAATCATGAAGATGTCTCATCAGAAGCTATACAGCGGTTTTATTTCGAATTATCCCAAATCATCCGTGAATTTTTGGAGCATGAATATTTCTTCAGAATTCTGGAAATGACAACGGCTGAAATTCACGAGGTACTTCCCTTTATAACGATGGATCAAGAATGGCAAGAGAATTTATTAGCTTTGCTGGAACGGGCAGATAAGGTCAAGTTTGCCAAAGAGATACCTGACCAGTATATTCTTCAAACGGATTTACTTGAAGCTGAAGTTCTTATCCAACAGGCTCATCGAGATTGGAATAAAATATCTACAGACAAACAAGAAGTTTAGAAATATAAGTTATCATCCAATGGCTACTAAGGCGATGATACTTCCTGATAGAGTACAGAGCAGATTAACTGTATCATTGGTTAGTTCACGAATCCCTCTGATTTTCATAGCACGTATATCACAGTGTCGCTCCAGTTCCGTAATCGTGTAACATTCGCGACACTCAAAATTAGCTTGGAGAGTGGCACCGAGGATAGAATCTATCAGGCTGGCGGCAAATCCTGCGATAGAAACCAGAAGTAAAACGGAGAGGTCTCCAAGAAACAAATAACTGATGCCTCCTATTGCTGTGGCTCCTAAAATTGATCCAAATGTACCTATGATAGATATACCACCTGAACTACCAGTTGGTACTTGTTTGAATGTTGCCAAGCTGCGAGGAGGTTTTCGCGAGAAAAATCCGATTTCTGTGCCCCAGGTATCCGCGTTAGCCGCTGCTAGAGATGCCAGGTAAATAATATATAGTTCAGAGGATGGAGAGTAGAAGTGCCAGATCGCTATAAGGAAAGGTACTCCTCCATTGGCATACACTTGGACGATATCACGTCGTGAACCTTTTCCAAAACGATATTTCCTATCATGTCTTTTCCTACGACCAGTGCTTGATAAAAGTGAAGATAGAATAAAGAAAGCAATTAGTGGAACCAGAAATCTAAATCCACCTGTACCAAAAACGAATATTCCCATTATTAAAGCTCCTAAGGCTCCACTATCTGTTAGAGCATGGAAGTATGTTGCAGCAATAGAAATGATCAAAGCAACAATAATCCAAACCATTAGCAAGACGATGCCGTTACTGGATACCAAAGAATTGAAGAGATCGAAGCCAAATACAGTGATGATAGGTATAGTTAAATTATCAGAACCTCTACTGGAAGTAGCTTCTGCTGCAGTGGCCAGGAGAGCCAGGAATACTATTTTAGGTATCATGATTTTGGGTGATTCCAGGGGTTCACCTAAGATTTCAGAAACAACCGACAATCCTATAGTAATTAAAATGATGGATGTCAGGAACATGGCGATAGAACCTTGGACTGTTTTACTATCTTGCCAGACAATAAACCTCTCTGGGGAGTGGGCGGATTCACCTACAATTGTTGCTGCAGTATCGGCGAAAGTTAATAGAAGGACAGCGACGACCAGGGCGTAGGG
>JBHHUM010000173.1:0-2066 GCA_046861645.1 Fidelibacterota bacterium
TATTGGCATTTATTAAGTGTAGATAGATATGAACCCAACCAAAATGGGGGTACAATTGAATATGGTCGAGCTACTGATCTTAATGAGGGTGTCAACGTAACGCCTTCGCCGATAGAAGAAAGATTTTCTTTTGTGTGGACACAAGACATTATTAATCATTATGTTGCCTATAATGACGAAGAAAACATTCCTGCAGCGTTAGTAACTACAGTTGTACACGAACTCGGTCACCAAAGGGCAGGACTTACTGATGCTGATGAGTATCCCCAATACCATGACTTTCTTTTCGATTGCGTGATGGACGCCGGGTCCCCAATCACAATGTCTCCCAAATTCTGTAAAGAAGTTGATACCGACTTCGGTCAGGAAAGCAGCTGTTTAGAAAATCTGGAGGCCAATTACGGGAATTTCTAAAGGATTAAATTTGAATAAGAAAGCATATTTTGTTACGCTAGTTTTTTATGTACTTATGGTGATATGTCCCGTATGGCTTAGTGGTCAAACAGAAATAACACTTACCCTCGATAAAGACACGTTCTTGGTCGATGAACGCATTTGGTTTGAGGCGGAAGAAAAGAATAACAGCGACGAAGTAGTTTATTCATCCATTTTCAGACCATCTGCCCGGAGTTATTGTAAAGTTATTTTGAAAGATTCGAAGGGCAAAGAGTGGCCTTTCAGAGGTGGTATTGCCTACATTCCTTATAGGCCGGACTGGAAGGGACATGAGATGAAAGTGGGACAAAATCGCTATTTAACTAAGGACCTGCTTGGAATCTTCGGAATATCCGATGGAAATCATAGGTTTGTTTTCTGGCTTCCTCCAGGCCATTATTTTTTACAAGTTATCCTTCATACAAATTATCATTGGGTTGCGGAGTTTAAAAAATTGTATAGAGAGTACGGATCGAATGCTTATAACATGGTTGATAAGCGGACAGTATATTCAAACAGTGTTGAGTTCGATATTGTGGAACCAACAGGTGTGGAGAAAGAGGTGCAACAACAACTACTGGAAGCGTATCGATTAACCTGGGATATTAAACAAGGAAGCACAGTTCAAAGACAAATATTCCCAATTCTTAAGGAAATATTGGATAGCTACCCTAAAAGTGTTTATGCTATGGCTGCACATAAGAGTTTAAGAGGAGGGATTGCCTCACATGTAGGTTATAGGATGGATTTAATGGTTGATATGGTGCGGTTTAAGGACCGATTTTATGTGAATAGTCTTATAGGTCCTCTGGGTGAGGAAACAGCAAGGCAGATATTTCCCGAATTAAGAAGTAAATATCCAAACACTCGGTTAGCCAAGTACATTGATTACGAGTATAAATACGGTCGTTTAAGAGAGAATAAGTAATGTTTTCGCTAGATCATGACAGGTTAGTTTATACTATTTCCTTTCTTTTTGCCTTTTTTGTGGGTTTTGAGAATGGGTTTAGTCAAAGTTCTATTTTCTTGGAGCGGTGGTACTGGGGTGACAATAATCAATATTATATTTTGAACAGGAATTTAGTTCATGATAATAGTGATCCAACGCATGATCTTTTTTCCGTCGCATATAATGGAGCGATTGTATATGTCAGTGACAATGAGATTTTGTCATTTATTGTAGACCCCCTCTGGAATCGGATGATCTATGCAAAGTACAATTCTTACTGGGCTAAAGCTTATGGTGAATATGGTGCCAGTTCCGGTCATTTTAAACATCCAAATGGCGTTGCGACAGACGGCTTGGGTAACATATATGTAGCCGACACTAACAACGGACGTGTCGTTAAGCTACAATACACAAATGAGGAGATCGATACTAATTATTTCTATACTATTGGTCAGGATGTTTTAGAACAACCATTGGATCTGGATGTAGACGATAGGGGTAATCTGGACCCTTCCGATGATGTGGTCTGGGTGGCGGACAATGGTGCCGGGCAAATCGTTCCATTTACTCTGGATGGTTCCTTGTGGCAGAACAAGACTATCACAGCCCTACTTTCTGAGAACACGGTATACAATGATCTTACGGGAGTCTGTGGTCTTGCCATCCGGAAGAATCAGGGTGT
>JBHHUM010000090.1:0-8168 GCA_046861645.1 Fidelibacterota bacterium
GATACCATGAAAAAGTTTTCACCGCTGGTAGATACTACTCATAAATAAATCTCCTCATTTCAGCAGAATGATTTTCTCTGTCGCATTCCAATCCGGAGTTGAAAGTCGGATGATATAAATGCCGGAAGAAACATCAGCACCATGACTATCTATTCCGTCCCAAGTTTGAGTGAAATATCCCGGTGGGTGTTGACTTGTTTCAGATAACCAAATCCTACGTCCTAATATGTCATATACTGTGACACCTAAGTCAGTCTGATACGGGATCTCATACTGTATTGTGACTTGAGCGTTAAATGGATTAGGGTAACAAGAGATAATTTTGAATTGTTTAGATAGACCTATATCATCTCCTACAATTTGAGATGTTGAATCATACTTATAAATCCTCATATATCCTTTGTCTGCAGTATAAATATAAGGGTACTCGAAATCAATCCTGCCGGTGGTATTATTTGAGCTATATGACGTTAAAAGAACCGGGTTAATGGGGTCTTCGACCAATAGTGCATGCAGATTACCATCGCTGACAATCAGGGTATCTCCCAGTTTGACAGCATCAACCATTCGATTAAAATACAGACTGTCTATGTAATAAGAAATGGGATCAAGAGGATCAGTTGCGTCAATTACAACTAATTGAGAATCTTCGCTTGTTGTATAGATATAGCTTTCAAAGCCAACAGCATTCCTTATGCCATTGACAGGTATAGAAGTCATAACATAAGGCTCTTCTGACGAAGAAACATCAAATACTAGAACATAACCGAAATAGTACGAATCAGTAAATACCAGAGAATCATTAGCAAATAATACTTCATTTGAAGGATAGCTATCTTCCCCAATTATCTGTGGATTCCAAGGTTCTATCAGATCCAGAACAGAAAACCCTCTATAGCCGCCAACATAAGCGTAATTGTCCCTTATTAGCAGTGACCAGACACTATATCCCAAATCGTACTCCGTATGTAAAATCGAATCCGAATTACTTATATCGAAAATGTCAAGGTCGCCCCAATCATCACAGGTATAGAGATAGTTTTCATGTTTGAGAATTTCTCTTGCGTTAGCATTCGTGTTGAAAACTTGCATCACATTGGGGTTATCAATATTCGAAATATCGAGAAAAGCAACCCCACCAAATTTCGCTGCAATATATGCTTCATCTCCGCTTGCATCTATGTCTAATGCCAGTGGATTAGGAAATACAGTTCTAGTTTGGCCATCATCCTCAATCTCATAAATCCATAGACCGTCTTTATTCAATGTTACTATTACATTCTGTCCGTAAAAATCAACATCCTTGGTAGTACCGTATAGATTGCCATTAACAGAGTAAAGAAGTTCAGGCTCTTGAGGAAATGTTATGTCATAGACAAAAAGAGTATGATACTTGTTAACAATCAGCTTGCTTTCGTTTATCTCGGTGGGTCCTGGTATAGTCGGACCCTCCATATATATGGTGTTAACTACCTGCAAGAAATTAGTGTTAGAAAGATCGTATATTGCGAGAGAATCTCGTGTAGTGGGAATGAATGCATAATGGTCCTTTATTTCAATGAATATAAAACTGACATTTGGACTGTATACACTTAATGTATCAATAGGTATCCCCTCAATATCATCTGACAATTCATATATGAAGACTCTCGCAAAATCATTACCGGAATCTGATACGTGTCTAGCCAAGACTATAAGTGTATCATTATAAAGAGCAAAATCTCTAACGAAGCTTGGATGCAACCATCCTCCCCAAGGCATATCAATGTCCTGCATAAACGTGATAGTTGGATCTTCGGGGTTGGACAACTCAAGCACAGCAACGAACATATTTTGACCCCATTCAATTTGCCCAGAAACAAGCAGGTTATTGTCATATCTTTTAATGTGTTTAATGGGTAAGGGCAACTGAATAGAAGCTACATCTACTATAGTATCTTGATCAATGATTTGCAGGACACGGAGGATACTGTCACCTGTTGAATAATAGATATAGTTCTGGTATGCTACTACAGATGGACTGTTTTCATTATTGATGTTATCGGCCGGCCAGTGATATTTACTTTGAAACAAATCAGCTCCTGTATCTTCAAGGAGCAGTAATCCATCTTTAGTGGCACATATAATCACACTGTCCATTATGGTGGTACTCGTAAACATAATAACATTTGAGGAACCAGTTGGAGAAATCTGTGTCTCTGATACGAAAGAGATAGATTGACAAAAGCATAAGCTGATAGTAGTGACAGGTATTAGCCAAATGAGTCTTAATGTATTGATTGATAAATTCACTATTGAGTGTGTCATGCTACCTCTGAACTGAAATTTCTATAACCATATTGAAGTGTAATCATTATCTCTATCTCATGTCAAGCATATAGTTCAACCCAAATTCCGATATTGATTTATACATTTTCAATCGATTTAGTGAACGGTAATCGTTTTTCGGTTACGATACCCGTATCGGTATTCGTTATTCGGTTATCGGCTTTAACTCACCCCTTCACTACGTGAAGCCTCTCTCTTATGAAGCAGAGGGGGAAACATAAAGAAAACAACGGTTTGTGCTGCCTGCACGACTTGTCATTCAGGCTGGGGGGTGCTGTCAAAACCAAAAACTCTTAATGGAGTTCTATTTATTACAGATAAACAATATGATACTAGTAAATATTCATATCTTATGTAATAACAATACTTATACGATTCTAAATGCTTTTTTCGGGGGAAGTTCTGCAATGGTACAATTGTCAGGTAGTAACCTTGGGGGGGAACTATAGTTAGTTGACTGACTTCAGACTACCCCCAAGTTTAAACGCCGACACATAGCTTGGCTCCAGACTATAGAAGTCCCGTATCACCCAATCGTTAAAATGATGGCAAGCGAGTTTTCCCACGTGACGGGCTGAGGTGATTGCTTGAGAAGCCGGTACATCCAACTCAGTCAAAAGTTCATCGCATCCGTACTGTAGAATATCAAAACCTTCAGGAAGTGATTCCGAATGTTCGGTTAGCGTTCGGAGCTCTGCTTTTCCCATCGGAACAATGCCGGACGGTTCTACTCGGAAATCTTGACCATAAGCAGCATCTTTGTGGGAGTGAAGCAGACAGCGGACATTCCCCCCCTTCGGTTTTGCACCGAAGACCAGGGCCTGAAGAGTCGAGACAGGAACCAGCGGAATGTCGGCACTGAAAGCCAATCCCTTTGCATAACTCAGTCCTATGCGCAGACCTGTGAAGGAACCAGGACCAATTGATACTGCAATCCCATCCAGAGTCTTTAGAGATAGATTATGTATTTCACGAAGTTCTTCAAAATATAGAGGAAGTTTTTCAGCATGTTTACGATGGAGTACCTTTTCCCTGATATCAACTAATTTACCTTGCTGAAAAAGAGCCATGCTGCATACAGGAGTAGCTGTTTCAATTGCGAGTATATTCACCTATCCCCCTCCCTGTCTACAACAATCCAGCGTTCGTTTTGAGATATTACTTCGAAACATACCCTGATAGTACCTTTAGGAATAATATCAGGATAGAGATCAGCCCATTCAATCACTGTCACACCGTCCCCGAATAAATAGTGCTCCAGGCCAATAACTAATATTTCCCTGGTCGATTGAATCCTATAAAAATCTATGTGATAAAGAGGTACTTTACCACTGAACTCATTTACCAATTTGAAGGTAGGTGATACGACATTTCCCTTTACCCCCAGACCTTCCGCCAAGCCCTGTACAAAAGTCGTCTTTCCACTGCCGAGATCACCAGAGAGGGCAACTACATCACCTCTACGGAGGCCGGATGCAAAATCCTTGGCGAGATCCTGTGTCCCTTCAGGAGAAGCGGTAATCTGTTCGACTCTGCTCAACGACGTGAAGTTAGAGTAAGTACCGGCACGAGCATCTCTTCCAAAGAGATGCCGCCATGCTGAAAGCTACCATCCAGTGTAGTCCGGTACTTGTGATATTCCGTAGGATAGACAAAATAACGATCTTCCTTGGCAATGAGGTAATTAGTACCCCTGACCAGCTCTGGTAATCGATACTTAGCTGGTTGCTTTATGACCAATGCGTGCTTTTCTGGACAATTAAGATTACGACCATATTTATAGCGAACCCCGGATGAGGTCTGACGGTCACCTGCCACACGGGCAGCCCTTTGAACCCTGATACTGCCATGATCAGAAGTCAGAATAACTTTATAGTTGGAATCACTGAGCATTCGTAGTACTTCCAATAACCAGGAATTCTGGAACCATGTCTTTACCATAGAGCGATAACCCGTATCATCAGGTAACATCTCCTGTAACAGATCAGAATGAGAACGGTGATGGGTTAACAGATCAACAAAATTGACCACGAGAGCGATCACATCGGTCCCCATAATATCGCCCAATTTCCGGAGATAACTTTTCCCCTCACGAGCTATAGAGACTTTAGCATAATGCAAAGATCGATCCTTAAAGCCAATCCGATCTAGATGTTCCCGGAAAAGGGTTAGCTCTTCCCGGTTCATACTATGTTCATCACGGGACATGAGAGACCAAAGCTGGGGACGTTTTTTCTGGATCTCTTCCAGCGTCAACCCGCTGAAAATACCATTCCGGGAAAAGGGTGTGGCTGAGGGTAACAACGAGACATGGTAACCCACTTTTACATCAAAATATTGCTGTATATACGGTAAAATAGTCAGTGCTTGATCAAAACGGAAGCAATCAATCACTAATAAAAAGACTCTATGTTTCTCCTGGAGTTCAGGAGCTACAACTGATCTTACCACATCTGTAGCTAGCCTAGGCCGATCAGTAGGTGTCGCTTGAATCCACTGTAGATAATGGTCAATAATATATTGCGTAAACACTTTATTACAATTAGTCATCTGTTCTTCCAAAATGGATTTCATACCGACATCTATACGTTCATCCATTTCCAGTTGCCATTGAAGAAGTTTCCGATAAAGCTGCCACCAACCGTTGATATTCAGATTCGAGGATAGAGCTGATTCAATTTCCTGAAAATCTTGAAGATATCCTGAAGTCGCTTTGTCATCAAGAATCTTTTCCTCTTCCAGGATTTTCTTACAGGCAAGGAATATCTGGCTCGGATTAACTGGTTTAGTCAAGTATCCCGACACTTTTTCAGAAATGGCTTCGTCCATCAGCCACTCTTCCTCATTTTTAGTAATCAGCACCACCGGTAGTGTAGGACGTACATCCTTGATCTTACGTAATGTTGCTATACCATCAAGTCCGGGCATCATCTGATCCATAAGGACCAGATCAAAACGCTCTTTCTGGACAGCAGCCAGGGCATCCTGTCCATTGGTGACTTCGGAAACTTCAATTCCACGTTCCCTGAGGTAGAGAACGTGCGCACGGAGGAGTTCAATTTCATCGTCCGCCCAGAGTATTTTTCCGCGTAAATCAGTAGTCATGGTTGTGAGGTAATTTAGCACGGAATTTGGTAATTGGTGAATGGTGATTGGTGAGCGGTGGGGGCAGAGTAGAGGAGTAGAAGTGCTGGGGAATTGTTACATCAAAACTGTCTGGGGTGTGTTTATATATTCTTTCGCCATTTTCTTTGGCGCAAAGACCCTCCAAAATAATGGCGGGCAGGAAACAGCTACAAAATCCGCTGGATGCTGTGCAGAAACAGCCGCCCGCCTGCCCCATCCCGAAGTTTCGGGAGGGCGGGCAGGCTGTGATAAATTTAAACGGATTTTCGGTGTTTTTCGGGAAGGAATTAAACTCACCTCCTATTGTCGGTTCAAACAGGGCTCGCCGTAGGCTACGCCGAGACTAATTCCTTCTTATCCTCAAAACACTTTGATCCTTTTGCTGAATTTTATCATGGCGGCGAGATAAAAAAACAACAAGTCAAAACCTGTCAAGACAGGTAGATTAGAACCAACCATAAAAGTTGGTCTTTTCTGCTTTCAGGAGTCTTGTTCGGGTTAGGATTGGTTCTGCTAATATTCTACTTAATCAGGAGCATCTTCCGATGGAGGGTCCGTTCCTTCGTCTCTAATACAAAGAAGTAGATACCTGTGGCGACGTTGCGACCGTAGGCATCCCGGCCAGCCCAGGTGATTTCATGGAAACCAGCTTCCTGCTGCCCGCTGAACAGTGTTGCGATCTGCTGTCCAAGGATGTTCACTACGCTTAACCGCACATGTCCTTCGTCGGGAAGCTCATAGCGGATGGTCGTCACCGGATTGAACGGATTGGGGAAGTTCTGATGCAAAACTGCTTTCTCCGGCAAGGGCGGCTTGAGATTGAGGCGGTACTGACTCTCGGGATAATTCGTTGCTTCACCGGCAAGACTCCACAACGCTGTCCCGATGTCCATAACGGTTTCAGACTCTACTCTTTTCCGGAATTCCACGGCAAGGATGGGTTCCTCTCCACTCAACTGATGATTCGGCGCAAGGACGGCTCCCGCAACAGTGAGCCGGCCGCTCTCCTCATCAAAGAAATGCAGGACAGTCCAAGGCTCTTCGAGATTGTTAGCGATTCCTTCGAAGGAGACGGCAGACGGGTCCACGTCAAGTGTAAACTCGAACAACCCACGTTCGACAAAATTCTCCACATACACATCCAACCAGAACCGTTGTTCTGTAACCGGCAGCCAGCCGTTATCACTGCTTTCCCTGCGGACGATCTGCACCGGAGTCTCTGCCGCTATCCTGGCTAAGACACCTGTAGAATCATCGTAGTTTCCGCTCTGATATGACCAGTTCCACATCTGGGCGAAGACCATCAGGTCCTCGAAGTCTATGGTACTGTCCATCACCGGCTGGAGTTGCGGTATCTCTCCCAACGCCGGACCGATATCACGCTCAGGGAAATTCTCAGGATTCAGCCACGCCTCCCGGAAAAGGGAGAAGTCAGCCGTGTTCACCATGCCGTTTAACGTGTAGTCACCTAAGAGTGTAATGATAAATGCACCCGTGAAGGTATCTTCACTGGGATCATCAACGTCACCGTTTCCGTTGCCATCGAAAGGAATACCATCGAGATCGGTGAGATCAGGTGTGATGGTAAAAGTGACCGTCTCCAGCGAAGCGAAGACACCGACCGTGCTGATGGTTAAGACTCGACTCGCTTCATCATAGTTATAAGTGAATGGATGTACACTGGAAATCTCGCCAGAGATTGAGACGGCGCCGTCCACTGTGGCAGGATCAATACTCCGGCTGAAGGTAACTTCCAGCTCCAGCGACATCCAGTAGGCCAGAGAATCGGCAGCCGGTGAATAGCTGAGAACCTGCGGCGGACCAAGATTATCCACATCTATGGAAACCTCGTCACTTGTGCCGTAGCCGAGTCCGTCGTGGGGCTGTATCCGGAATGTCACCGGATCCTCATACGATGGGAAGTCCTCAGCCGTGTGCCATGTGAGTGTGCCGGCATATGCCTCAGGACCGATTCCATCTGTCTGACCGGTTACATTAGCGGCTGTCCATTCGCCTGTTGCGGGACTGAGGAACTGCGGGGTGAGCGAAAACGTGTCACTCCACGGATCCTCGATAGTATAGCTGATTTCCGCATCCCCCTCTACCTCGCCTAACAGTGGTTCAATTAGCACGTTTCCGGGATAATTATCCACGTGAACCGGCAGCATATAACCGTTCACGCTGAATGAATCAGCTGCTTCTACGAGAAGATAAATATCAACCTCTTGATCAGGTAAGTCTTCTGTCGTCAGCCAGTGGAGTGTCCCCTGATAGTCTTCAGGTCCGAGAGGCAGCAATTCCTCTTCCAGTGCAGCAGGGAAAGTCTCCGACATGCTCTCATCAAAACTGTAGAGAACATTGAGCAGCAGTGAATCTCCTTCAACATCATCAAGCGTAAACTCAATCTCTACTGTATCGCGCTGCTCTGCTTCAATGGGAGTGATGGCGATATCAGGAGCCTGATTGGAAATGGGTACTTCCATCTCTACCACTACAGTCCTGTCCCCGCCGTTGGATACTATATCAATCGTCCCCTCATAGGTACCCGTACTAAGCCCACTTCGATCCACGATAACCAATGCGGTGTCACTTCCGCTGACCCGGGAGGTTTGGCTGGTGAGCCCATGGGTGACATTAGATTTGGTGGTGGGATTCTTACTGGACAAACTATGCACAGCCTGCCCGCCTCGCGAGTTTGCGAGGGGCAGGCGGGC
>JBHHUM010000174.1:0-2040 GCA_046861645.1 Fidelibacterota bacterium
TCATTAGCGTAATCTACGACTACCGCCACATTATATTGCTTATCAGCTACCAACGTTTCGCCAGTATATGTATGAGTATAGTTCAGTAACCCACCACCAACATCATATCTGGCACGAAATTCAAGTTGATTAGAACTATTAACTAATATTTCATAGTTCTTTACAACGCTACTGCCTGATTGCCCTTTTGAAATAAGATAATTTTGCTTATCCAATTCGTTTAGCCTAAGAACAGCCATTAACCCAAAGGAATTACCACTAAAGTTAAAAACAGAATTGGCTGATATTACCACTTCATCATCCACCCCATCAAACCTGTAATAAGGCGATGGTAAAGCGTTGGAACGAAGATTGACAGACCCCTGCTCGTTGAGGATGTATTGACCTCCAAGATTCCAATCAACGCCTGAATACGTCAATAGTGAGGATGTGGAATTAAAGCCTAACGACCCATCCTGGTCAGCACCAAATTTTACATCCTTGTCATCACCAAGATAAACATCTCCCCACTCCAATGACGCTGAGCCAAGGTCTGCGCCACCTGTGGCATCCGGTAATACTATCGTATTAACAATAACACTATCAAACGTGGTGCTTGTTACCGTGGCACCTATAATAAGAGGATTATCAGAATCAATATGCGAACTGGTTCCATCATCCCATATCAACAGCGTATCTGCACCACCCGGAGCATCTGTTACGATAAGACTATCATTAACCGTCAGGTCACCAGGAAATCTTCCCTTATGAACATTATATAGTTTCTCCTGAGAAAATCCCCATGAAGACATTACTGCTACCAAGAGCAGCATTCTCATTATCATTTTCATTTTATTACCCCTTAAAATATGTAGAGCACCTGGCCGGTACCTGCAACCTCAAGTGACACTACGAATGAATCATAGTCAGATGCATGAGTAACGACTGCATCTTGAACAACTCTATTATTGTCAATAACCTGTACCAGTGGAGGAAAACCCAGACCGTGGTACACTGTTATTGAATCCTTGTTTGTAAACGCCTGAGACAACACGACTTTGTTTCCAGAGACGTGATAATTTCTCGGACTTTCAATAGGTCCTGTCATGATTAAAACTCCGATGTTACCTGGAGAACTACATTGCTTCCTCCAGTGAAGTTAATAATTTTAAATGTGTCAATGGCTTTCCAGCTGGTCAGAACAATACTGTCTCCGTCAACGACCTTATGTCCCAGACCACTGGCTCCATCTGTAGGAGTCGCCCCACCAAGACAATACCTTGCAGAATTGGTCTCTATAGTTATTGTACACTTCTTAGCCTTCCTGCCTGAAGTGGTTCCATCTTGATACTTCAAAGCGTTGGTGAGACCGAAGGCCGTATCATCAGACGCAGCCATTCTCACCGTCTCTTCTGGAGCACCTCCTGAAAGAAACATCATTCTCATCACTAATACCCCTTGTGATTGTTATTTGGCATCTGACACCTCAACGGCATCAGTAATATCTTCATCCTTCCGAATCATAACACCTGCAGCTTCTGCTCTCTTCTTTATCCTCTCCAGTGCTTCCTCTGACAATGAACCGCTGACAATAGCTCCTGCAAACTTCTTCACAGCTCCATGACCTGCCCTATCCAGCATATCCAGTGCAACCTTGACTTCTGTATTCCTGGGGTCATCTCCATTCATAATCTTCTCTCTCCCTCTATCAAGGACAGAGTCCAACAGAGCAAGGGCCTTAGGAGCAATCTTTTTAATCTGCTCAGATACACGAATAGCCGATGAATTTCTGGCTCCTTGAATAATTGACAGCTCCCTCCGACCTATAGCACTATTCTTCGTATACGATACAACAGCTGTGGTAATCCCCAAATCCCTTGCAATCTCCTGAGCTGACTGCCCAAGAGCAAGACGGCGAAGAATCTCCCGATGCCTCTCTTGAAGCTCCTCTATCTCATATCGCCTGTTATTTGAAGGTAATCTTCCCATTAACCTTTCATCCTATCATGCAACTATGGTGAAATAATCACCATAGTTAGCAAACAGAAATTGGTGTATTTA
>JBHHUM010000175.1:0-2027 GCA_046861645.1 Fidelibacterota bacterium
GTGTTAATTCCCCGATACAGTCACTTCGTTCCCTACGGGGCAGACATACTATGTCAAGCATATTCTAAAACAGGATTATTATTAGGTTGATCCATCATGTGTTTCAATTTATCTGCCAGGAACTTGTTTTCATCATATTCATGGTGATTCTGCCACATAGCAAAGATGATTTTGATCCACTTATCAGACAAGAGTCTTAAGGCGTGATGATGTGTTTTCCCCATTTCCCGATGTTTTTCATAATAAAGAGCAGCCCATTTACATTTGGTAAGGCTGCTAAACGAAAACAACTGGAGAGCATTCCTAAAGGGCTTACGGCAGCTAAACCTGAATATAACGTATTTGTACTTACCGCTTTGTTTGGTTACGGGGGCAGTTCCAGCCATAGGTCTCAATTCAGATACAGATTGGAACCGGGAACGGTCATCACCGAACTGGCTCAACAAACGAGATGCAAGGTTTTCAGCAGCTCCGGGGAGGCTTAAAAATATGTCCTTATCCTCATGCTTGTCAAGAAGCTGTTTTATCTCCTGGTCATACTCTTTAATCTGCCGGCATAACGATATCAGTTGTTTCACCAGGGTTAGCATCTGCCTCACCTTGGCTTTTTTCACAACAGGGTCTATGGGGATAGGGGGCGTATGAGTATGTTCAATGATCTTTTTCAACAGAACAGGATGGGTTATCTTTCGCTTTTTGAGGAATTGAATCAGTTGCTTTTGGCTCTTTTTTTTCAAATCCTCCCAGGTGGGGAAGGTAATAAGAAACGTCAACGCCGAGGGACTGGAAAGATCATCAAACAGGTCGCAGACTTCAGGATAACACGCTTTCAGACAGGATCGGAGTTGGTTCGTCATCTTCGTCTTTGTCTTGACAAATTTCTCTCTATCCTGAGTAAGAATCTTCAGTTCTCTTGCCAGATCACTTCCATTAGACAGAGGTTGATGGTGATCCATATCGGTTCTAATTATGTTTGCAAGTACGAACGCATCAAAGAAATCATCTTTTGCGCCACTTACGCGATACCGATCACGATAGCGATCTACGGACTTCGGGTTGATGGGATACACCGTATACCCATTTTCCATCAGATAATCCACTATAGCCAGATTGGGAGTTTCTATGGCAAATAACATATCAGACACATTAGAAGTTACGATCCTTATCTTATCGATAAATTTATCAAATTCGTCCGCGCTGTTCCGGACGATAAACTTTTTAACTACTTTTCCCAAGGGATCTACGATTACAGCAATAAACCCATTGTCTGACCAATCAATACCACAAAAGAACATTTTATCACCTCCTTTGTTTTATGCGGTCAAGCAAGCCATGTCCTGGCCTCATAGTGGTCTTCTCCCAGAGTGCTGGGAGAGACAACATACTATTGAAGATCAAAGGCTTTCCTTCCTGCCTGGCGCCGATCTACTGCATTGTTCTGTTGGGCAGTCAGACAGGTTAACCAGAGAGAGGGACAATCTGCCCCTGGTGATTTTATCTTGTCTTTTATGACTCGGCAATTCTCAAGGCGTGGTGGTCCTCTCTCTCCGTTGACCAAATTATGTTTGTGATTTTCATCAGCATAAAACTAATGATGCTATTCGTTGAATTAAAAACAAAAAATGTAACACTTGAAGGTGAGCGTGGCCCAGGGCCCCACCACCCCCACTCCAGGGTTTTCAAACATAGCTTTTCACTCTTATCATATGGATAGTTTAACCTATGAGGCGTGTTTACCCTGTGAAATTCCCAAAGGGAACCCTATTTCACAGGGTGAATTCGTGGACTGATGAATTAATCAGGCTAAAAGGAATTGGCAATTCCAATCGGAAAAATACCTGTAGTTATTCCTATTTGAAATCCATCCACCTCACCAAAACCCAAATATATGCCGGGTGAATATCGTTTGAAGGAAATAATTCCGGGATAAATGTTGATTCTTGCGTTATAGAACCTTGGTCCCGATGCTAAAAAGGATACAAGTAATGAATTGTCTTTATCTAAAAACAGCCCAAAAGCGCCATCCA
>JBHHUM010000091.1:0-7915 GCA_046861645.1 Fidelibacterota bacterium
GGTGGTAAACAATGTCAAAATTCAGGAAATTCTAATTTATTTTGGACAGCACTGACTATTCCTCACCTTCGATGGACATATTCATAGCTAAACCCAATATTGAATAGCATGAGACAAGAAATGAACCACCATAGCTAATGAAAGGTAAGGGAAGTCCTTTTACTGGAAGCAGGTTAATTGTCATTCCAATATTCACAAAGATATGGAACAGAAAAAGAATAGCCACTCCGAAGATAACCAGGCTTGAGAAGCGTTCACTGGATTGATAAGCAGCTCGAATGATATCCAGCACCAGATATAAAAACAGTGCCAAGATCAGACTTACCACAACAAAACCTAGTTCCTCTCCTATTACTGAAAAAATGAAATCAGTTTCCTGCTCGGGAAGAAATTTCAAATGTGTTTGAGTACCATTGCCCAACCCTCTGCCATAAAAACCACCTGACCCAATAGCTGTTTGGGATTGAATTACCTGGTAGGCAGCTCCGTAAGGATCACGTGTAGGATCTAACATCACAAGAATCCTTTCCTGTTGATAAGGATGCAACTTACCCCACAAGATAGGTGTTAACAATCCCAGGAAAACATTACCAAAAAAATTAGCTACAGCAATTCTCAAATCTGTTTTGGACAGGTAAAGCACTACCCCCACAATAGCGATCCATATAGAGAAAGACATTAGACTGAATGCCGTCATAACACTCACAAATGGTGCCAGTAATAAGAACAAGTGAAGTGGACGGGCTCCAACCCAATAAAGTAGCGGAAAGGAGATCATTAGAACGATAACAGCAGAGCCCAAATCCGGTTGATTGACAATTAAGGCCACGGGGAGTAATACAGCAAATGAAGGAATCACAACCGCATGAAATTTTTGCATTTCCAGATTGTGATCAGAAAGATACCTGGCCAGACTGATGATGAGTACCCACTTAAGTACTTCCACAGGTTGAAAGCTGATTCCACCCAAAGTAATCCAACGATGGGTTCCAGCTACTGAATCCAATCCATAAGGAACCGCAATCAGTACTATCATTACACTCAATGCTGCATAGGCATACTTATGAATGACCCGTTTTGAAATCCAAAGAAAGAAAAGGAAAGCAAATAGACTGGGAATCATCCAAAATAGATGCTTGAAGAATCGCGAGGAGAGACTCAAATCCCCAGAATGAGTCGTGATACTATAAAGTGCAAGCAGTCCAAAACCATTCAACACTATTGCAATGAATAACCAGCGAAGTGGGGCTTCCTTCAGTTTTGTAATCAGATTGTTCACTTGCTAACGACTTCTTTCAAATTCTGTCCAAAATAATTGTTCACGATTTTGCTGGCCAGTGGAGCCGCCACAGCCCCTCCCGTACCTCCATGCTCCACTATCACTGCCAGAGAAATCAACTCTTCTCCCCTCCGGGCGAAGCCTATGAACCAGGCATGATCCTCACCCAGAGGATTTTGAGCAGTTCCAGTTTTACCATAAAATTGGACATCTTCCAACTCAATACGGCTGTTGTATGCTGTACCACCAGGGGTGTTCACAACTTGGTACATCATATCATGAATTAAATCCCAAGTGGAGTTTTTAAGGATAATCTTGCGGCCATTTAACTTGGGACGGGAAGCGAGCCAGGGAGCAATGTTTTCACCTTTAGTAGCCAGCAATGCCGCAAATCGAGCCATCTGGAGGGGCGTTACAAGTACATCCCCCTGTCCAATAGAAATATTAAGGAGCATTCCTTTGGTCCAACCCCCTGAACCATATTTTCTTTCCATAAAGCCCTTACTTGGAGCAATACCGCTATATTCTTCTGGTAAATCTATTCCTGTCTTGGTACCAAAGCCAAACATTGAAGCATAACGATGCCATGTATCAATACTCATTCTTTGAATTAACTGGTAGAAATAAATATTACATGATTCCTTTATGGATCGGGTGAGATTAACTACACCATGCCCATCTTCCCGCCAACACCGGAATACACGATCACCATAGTAATAACTTCCGGTACATTCAACTGTCCAATCTAGGTTTGTCAGGTTTTCTTCCAGTCCTGCTATGGCAGTAATCAGTTTCATTGCAGACCCAGGTGGATAGCGCCCAATGGTAGCTCTGTTTAGCAAAGGATCATCTTGAGAATTTTGCAAATCCTGCCACTCTTTCATCTCCATAAACCCAGCGAAATCGCTCAAGTTGAAATCTGGTTCACTTACCATGGCTAATACTTCACCAGTGACGGCATTGAGAACAACAGCAGAAGCTATCCTTCCTGATATAATTTTCTCCACATTAGATTGCAATCTCGAATCTATAGTTAGATGAAGGTCGTTACCCGGTACAGCCGGAATGGGTTCACGATCGGTTACTTCACCGACTTCCCGACCCAGGGCATCCACTTGCTGGTAATAATGACCCTTGGCTCCTCTTAGTTGAGGTTCATAACGTCGCTCTAATCCCGAGGCACCAATGAAATCTCCACCAGCATAGTCCTTGTCACCTAATAAGGTTAACTCGCTGGGTCCAATCTCGCGTAAATATCCTAACAAATGAGAAGCTCTTAATGAATCTTGCATGGGATAATAACGGACTGGAAGTGTGGAATAGATAACTCCCGGAAGCTCGTCCTTATGCTCTTCCATTAGACTGAGGGTTTCCACCGGGATATCACGGGCAATTCTAGAAGGTAAAAATCTACCTCTTCCATATTTTTTCATACTGGCTTTCAGCTTCAAGACCGGAAGACCTAGATATCCAGAGACCTGTTTTAATTCTCTCTCCAGATCTGTCAGCTCATCTTTTATTACTGAAATAGCATAGACTGAAGTATTGGCAGCCAACACATTTCCATTTCGATCATAGATATTACCACGGGGACCATAAGTAACTACTGGCCTGATTCGATTATAATCTGCTTTAATTCTGTATTCTTCATGAGAGTAAATCATTAAAGTATAGAGTTTTACGAAAAGTACTAGAAACAGTATAATTACCATAGCGAAAGCTGCGTTGCGCCTGTTTACAGGGACAAATATTTCAGTCTTGAGCATGAGCTTTTATTCTTGGGAACGAATCTCGCCCATGGGTTTTATGATCTGCATTAATCCCAATAAGGCAAGGGTATAAACAGTTGAAAACAACCAAGTAAGAAAGAATTGCTCTGAAGAAGTTTCATATAAAGTTTGAAACCGAAAATAGATATAAATCACAAAATGAACCAGGATGAGACCAATCCAGGTGGTATGGTAGTACAATGGATTCATACGAGGATACCGGCCTTGCAGTTTGCCAATTAGAAAACCGGTGATGGACTTGGTTAATGGAGCCAAACCAAACATCGAGCCAACCCCGGCCATATCCTCCAATAGTCCAAGCGAAAAACCAGCCACTACTCCTGCAAAACTTCCATACTGTATTGATACATATACTACAAAGATCAACAGAAAATCTGGGCGGACATTTTGTATGGTCAGAAAATCAGAGAGAAAAAATTGGAGGCCAAACGCCAGACAACCTATTAAAATATAGTTAAGTTTATTCATCATCAAGACTCCTAACCACAAATACATATTGAATTGCGGAGAAATCCGTAAATGCTTCAGCTTCGATGATTTTATGAAGAATTTCCGGTCTATCGATAACACCGGTTACACGTCCGACAGGTAGATTCTCAGGGTAGATGTTACTGTATCCAGAAGTGATAATCCTCTCACCTACCTGTACAGGAACTACCTTAGGAATTTCCCAAACTTCGAAAGTATCTTCCGACCGCCAACGTAGAATTCCCGTTGTTCCAGATGACTCCAGCTTAACACTGACCCGGGCATTGTAATCTCTAAGAATCTGGACCACTGCAGAACGCTCGCCTACTAAAACCGTCTTTCCTACGATACCTTCGATCCCCAAAACCCCGTTATTCACTTGAATACCATCCTGTCTACCGATATCTATGGTGATGGAATTTAAAATAGGCGACATCCCCTTACTCACTACACGTCCAGGTATTAGTTCCAGATGCCTTTCCCGCTTAAACGCCAACATGTCATGAAGCAGTTCATTTTCATATTTGTAATTAAGTAACGACGAATTGAGGAGTTTTAATTGTACAGTTCGGGCCCGGAGTAATTCATTTTCAGTCTTTAAAGTATTAATATCCCGCACCCACTGTACCGGAGAATAAAGAACAGTCAGGATGTCATTTACTTTACTACGAATTATCAGAATGTCTTCGGAGTCATCAGAGGAGAGTAAAACCAGAGAGACACTTATTGCCAGTACAAGTGAGACGAAATCTTTAGCCTCAAACAGAAAGCCCAATAAACGACGCATCAAGGACTACTAAATAAGAACGTCCGCATACTTTTTTACATCTGAAAGTACCATACCGGTCCCTTTTACTACATCGAACATGGGGGATTCAGAAACATTTGCAGGAAGATTAGTTCGTTCACGAATATTCTGATCGATACCCTTCAAGCTTGCTCCACCGCCAGTCAGGATGATCCCCCGATCCAGAATATCCACAGCCAGCTCTGGTGGTGTTCTTTCCAAGGCCCGCTTTACAGCTTCGACAATCTGGGTTACACAATCTTTTAACGCCTGTCGAATTTCATCAGAGGAAATTTCCACCGTTTTAGGAATACCAGAAACAAGGTCACGACCCTTAACAGCAATTGTGGTCTGTTTCATCCGCATGGCAGCGCCTACAGAGCACTTGATTTTTTCCGCTGTAGGTCCCCCTATCTCCAATTTATGCTCAATCCTGAACCACTGTACGATGGCTTCATCCATCTTTTCACCAGCTACAGGAATCGTTTCTTTGGTTACTACTCCATTTAAGGCGATAACTGCTGTCTCCGTAGTACCTCCACCAATATCCACAATCATGTTTCCTACTGGTTTACTGATATCAAGACCAATACCAATTGCCGCTGCAACAGGCTCTTCCACCAGAAAAATCTCCCGGGCATTCGCTCGTTCCCCGGAATCCTTTACTGCCCGACGTTCAACCTCTGTCACTCCGCTGGGAACACAGATTACCATGCGGGGACGGGCAATACGGTTAAAGTTAATCTTTCTGACAAAACCTTGCAGCATCCCATCAGTCATGGTGAAATCGGCTATAACCCCATCTTTGAGTGGGCGGACGGTCTCCAATTCGCGATGTGTTTTACCTACCATATCTTTGGCTTCATTACCTACAGCTACGATCTCACCGTCATTAATATTACGTGCAACCACCGACGGTTCATTAACTACAATACCTTTTCCAATAAGCCAGATAAGGGTATTGGCTGTTCCAAGATCAATCGCCAGATCACCCGAAACCCAACTACCAACGCCGTTTTTAAAGAATTTCATAAGATATTAGGAGTGGAAATTGTCGTGAAAGTTAAACACCTGTATGGGAGTTGTCAATTCTTTCCGAATAAGGTATGACATTCTTGATAATTTCACTGGAAAGTGGCATTTCACTATGCTTTATCACTACTTTCTATTTGTCCCAGACAGGAGGAAATAAATGAGTGCAATAATTGTTTATCATAATCCCCGGTGAAAGAAGAGCAGAGAAGCCGTGCAGCTTCTTAAAGAAAAAGGAGTAGAGCCTAAGCTGATAAAATATTTAGATGAACCACCATCGGAAGCCGAACTCCGTCGATTAGCAGGGATGATGAAACTGCGTCCGTACCAGTTTATTCGCAAGAGAGAGGCAGAATTTAAAGAGCTAAGTTTAAAGGAAAAACTTGAAGACGATGATGAACTCTTTCGTCAAATGGCTGCTCATCCAAAGTTGATCGAACGACCTATTGCTGTCAAAGATAGGACTGCAGTCTTAGGACGTCCAACAGAGCGAGTCTTGGAATTGCTGTAGCATTTTCAGTGGTAGAAACTTTTGCATACATCCTGCTACCCAACTATTTTTACTTTCTAATAAAGACTGAAAATGATCATCTAATCGAGGAAACCCTGACGGATCGTTTTGATTCAACAGGCTTTTGCAATAACTGTGATCTGATAGGATTATCTAACCTGTCAGGTCAGTACTCTGATAAAGTTAAATGACAATAACTATTCGTAAAGCAACAAAGGAAGATATTAAAATCATTGTCAATTTTAATAAGGCCATGGCCCTCGAAACCGAAAATAAGGTTCTTCAAGATAAAACAATTACCAAAGGTGTTGCCCGACTATTTAATGATCCAGTAAAAGGATTTTATCTTTTGGCAGAAACAGATGATAACGTGGTAGGTCAGTTGATGATCACCACTGAGTGGAGTGACTGGAGAAATGGAGATTTCTGGTGGATTCAAAGTGTATATGTTAAACCTGAATTCCGGCGCCAAGGAATCTATCGTCTACTTCACGATACTGTGCAAAGGATGGTCAGGAACAACCCCGATATATGTGGTATCCGACTATACGTAGAAGAAACAAATTATATAGCTCAAGAAACTTACCATAAACTGGGCATGAGTCATACAACCTACAGGATGATGGAGGATCTATCGTGAAAACTCTGTCATCATGGACCTTCACTCTCCTTTTACTTAGTACCTTTTTTAGGACTTCAACACTTTCACTTTCTCTTCAACAGAAACCATCATCCTGGGATGATCATCCAGAAATTTCTGCCCTTTTAGAAGCCTATGGTTATATTATCAGCAGAGTGACTCAAAAAGATAATGATATAGCCTTCCTTATTGGTAGTTCATGGATCTACTACCGGAATGGCAGGATGTTAAGCGAGGAGAGTTTTCAGGATCAAGACCAGTATCAATCTATTTTCTATGACTATCCCTTAGGTAGCTTGACCGAACTTCCTGAATATGAGGAGCTGCCCAAAAGGTCCTCTGATTTCCTGGATCATCTGTTTGGCACTGCGGAGAGAGAATTGAGTGAGCAATGTGATTGGGTTCCATTTCTGAACCACAAGGCCTATGTAAATCATTTTTGTGCTGAAGCTCTTAGAAAGGTCGAGGGAGAGATTTTAGAGGCAGCCGAGAGCGATTCTGCTGTCAGGACTTATATTGACAGTCTGAAAATAATTTATTCCTTTAAACAGAGAAAAATCAGTGGTTCTAATAATGTCAGTTATCATTTCTACGGGTTAGCTCTTGATCTGGTCCCTAACTCCTACGAAGGTAAACAAGTTAACTGGAAATGGAGTTCAGTTTATTTTAAGGAATGGCACCTGATACCCCTGGCAAAGCGCTGGTCTCCTCCCCAAAAGGTCATTGACGCTTTTGAGCACAACGGATTTGTCTGGGGTGGAAAATGGAGCCATTTTGATACCATCCATTTTGAGTATGTACCGGAGATTATTGGACTAGCGCGAAGGAAAAATTAATGTTAGAGTCTTTTTCTTAGAGTTTATATAACACTACGAACATGATGGGTCGGGTTTGTCTTGTCGTGGTGAAATAACTGTTCTCAATATGAATTCTAAAGCTTTAAGATCCTGGGTTCTTCACTCTCAGAGTCCAGTGAACCAGATTATATGGAATAAAGATTATTGTTAATGAATACGATTCAGGAAAATCCCTGTCTAAAGTCATTTCTTAGAGAAGGTTATCATATTAATAAAGACTAATTAAAGAGGTTATGTTCTAAAGATAAACTAATTTGCATGTTGTTTACACCACCCTATGGAACTCCGACAGAGTTCGTGTTTACCGTGTTCAGTGCCTTTATAGACATACAATCTCCCGACATGAAGTACGGGACTGTAAGCCTACGGGATTTCTATTCATATTTCAAGACTCCGTTAGACTTCAAAGGTCTATAACCTCTAATCATAATAGATCGCCAACGCTACCTGCCCTGCTTGCCCGGTAATGAGGAACACCAGCCCCGTAGGGAACGGAGTGACTGTATCGGGGAGTGTATCAGGGTAAGGAGCTGGTGACTGTACGGGACAGG
>JBHHUM010000092.1:0-7786 GCA_046861645.1 Fidelibacterota bacterium
CATAACTATCTTCAACGGATTTGGAAGGATAGGCAGGAAGGTCAAAGGAAGAACCCTCCGACGGATGGAACTCGTAGTTTCCAAAATCGGCATGACTGCATCTCTTTTCACCTTCAACCAATGCAGAAACCCAAAATCGTCCCTCCCACAGGTGGTGAGTACCACTACCACAGGGCCATTCCATGGACGGCAACCCTTCCGGGACATTGGGATCTCCGTAGTTGCCAAAGTTCGAAGTAGCAGTACACAGGGTACCAGTATTGTGAACTTTATACTCGTCATCAGGGCGAGTTCGCTCCAATATCCCCGGAGCAGACTCTTTCCTGATATCCTTTCCCATGCTGGAAGTAACCAGCAGGGGGATAAGTAAGAGTAATGGTGTTTTATTCAACATTCTTCTTATGCCTCAACAGTTAAAATTTCAGGGAAACACCTATGTTGACCAGGGCACCCTCACGATAGTTACCAGGAATACCGAAAGTCCCACCTGCCGGATTATCCTTGTTCCAGTCAACAGTGCCATCACCATCGGTGTCCATGAGCATCATATACTCATCTTTTAGGGTCTCATCCACATAGCCGTCGCCATCATCATCTATGCCGTTATTATCTCCTTCAGAACCGAAGAAGCGTGTGTCTTTATCTTCATATCTCTTGGTAATCTCTCGATAAAGATCAAACCACTCTTCATCAGCTATATCAGAGATGTTCTTGATACCAAACAGATCCTTGATAAGGGAACTGAACAGGTTATCCACCCACATAAAGGCAGAAAGATGCAGGTTTTGTCCAACTCTGAATTCTTTCTGGGCATAGAGATTCATGACGAAGGTAGGTGGCAAACGGCGGGTATTGATTTCCGGTTCTAAGGATCTTACCGGTGGAGAGTAAGGCAGTCCACTCCCATACTGCATGGTAGTATTTAATTCCACATCACCAACAAACGGGATAGGCATTAACATCTGAAGATTCGCGTTTACCGTATGACGTTGATCCCAATCCAGGAAATTCTCATCCCGGGGGATAATCCGGCTGGCCCAGGTAAACCGATAATTCTGAAGAGCCGAAGAACTCTTCCCTCTGGCTACGGAATAGGTATAATTGATGTTTCCACCAAAACGCCTACTGAACCGCTTGAATAGATCAATCTCCAACCCTCTGGTGCTACCGTAGTCACCATTGACATGGCGGGTATAGTATTGATTGGCCTTGATCCAGGTCTGTTGAGTATCGGTGAGACCTTGAATATCCTTAAAGAAGCCTTTAACCTCCAATCTCCAGTCAATACCCATCTGGTGACGAATACCCAGTTCATAGTAAGTCGTGGTTTCGGGCAGAAGGTCGGGATTACCTACAATGGGAAAGGCTCCCGAAAAGTCCCAGTTGATATTACGATACATGTACCTGAACTGGGGCAGTTGAAATGCCCGACCATAATTGAAATACATGACGTCGCGATCACTTACAGGAAAAGCAATTCCGATCCGTGGGCTGGAGTAAAATTTTGTCTGAACGGAAGTCGGATCTTTCACCTGACCACCGGTACTCTGATCAACAACTGGATCGGTAAGATTAGAGGGATAATTATCGAAGCGAGGATCAAAATAGTCTATCCTTACTCCTGCATTTACAATCAGGGCTTCGAACTCCATTTTATCCTCTAAGAAAAATCCCATCCAGATAGGATCGAGCTTACCCTGTTCTTCGTTCCAGGTCTCATCAGCATACAGCTCGTCCCAGCTCTCTGCCAGTTCGCCGTAATTGACTTTTCCATCACCCTCGCCTGCATCGGGAGGAAGATCAACAAAATCATCATCGTAGTCTCCGTCACCATTACCATCAATAGCCGCTACACCATCGGAACCGTAATCCCAGTGATCCCAGGTGCCATTACCGGAACAACTACTGCAACCTTCAAAGCCGGTATCCGAAAAATCTTCACCATAACGTCCTCCTAAATGAGACATGCTTCCAATGTTTTGACCATAGATATTGCCACCAGACGGCATGTCTACATCATGATCGAAAACATCAAATACCTGGACTTCAAAACCACCCTTCAGCATATGATACTTGGTAACTTGACTGGTCAGTACCGTTTTGAAGTTCCAATAGATTTTATCATCCTCGTTCCAGCGAAGCCTGTAGAAGGTTGTCCCACTACCATAGGTGTAGAACTTATCGGTGTCTTGCGTATTCTGAATGGGGATTGTTTCCCACGTCAACCACTTGGAAGGATCATCTGGAAAGGCATCCTCAGAAATATCTATAAAGTCGTTATTATTCCAGTCAGTGAAGAGGTCATTCTGATATTTATTGGGGATATCCGTAATCCCATGTTCTTCCAGATAATCTATATAAGCGGCAATTGATGAGCTCTCATCGGTATCATAATGATAATAGGTCCGAAAACGACTCAGCATAATCTGGAAATATGTTTTCTCTCCCAACTGATGATTCAGGTTAATGCTGAATAAGGTGCTCACTTTATCGTTTCTAAGGAGATGATCCAACATACTGAAACTATCATTAAAACCAGTTACAGCCGGGCCATTCGTCAAATTACGATTGCCAGCAATAATATCATAAGTAGTGCCGTTAATGGTGGTATCCGCCATGGCTGTGTTGGGAATTGGGGTATCATACCCCCATTGATAGGCACCATCACCATTCAGATCAATAAAACTGGAATCTGAAGTGGAGCCGGATCTGTTCAGGTCAGTAATATCCCAGATACCGTTGCCATTTAAATCTTCGTTTCGGAAATCACCATCACCAGGTAATAGATTGCCGACACCATCCACATCTACCTCCACGAGCACCATCCGCTTTTTGTTAACAGTCTGGAAATTGTCACCATTGGTGTCAGTTCCCTGAATAACGGATAGTCCAGCATTGGCAAGAACCTCTGCCATGCTGAATCCACTGGAGGAGACTTCCGGATAAAAATAACCACCCGGTTCATAATAAGAGGAGTCAAGCAGTTCGAAGGATGTCAGGGACACTATCCGATCCAGTCGGCCGTCTCCATCCGAATCCTCATTCTCATACGTTGTGCGACTATAACGGTGGCTATAGCTGTTCCACGTAGATTCATGGTGATTAAAATCTAACTTGATCTTCGTCTTCGAGAAGGGACGCCATGTAATACTCCCGTTTAGGGTAATATCCCGTTCTTCTGAAATCCCATAGCGACCCTGGGTGTTCTGAAACTCTCCAGAAAAAAACCATCCGATGGGAAGTTTCGGAAGGGGCCCACCAACACTAAACTCAAGATTTGTTTTCTGGTGAGTATTATCCCTGATAGCATCCAAGAATCCTTCATTATCCGTCTTAATACGAAATCTTCCTGAAAACTTTGAGCTGCCCTCCTGCGTCACCATGTTGACTACTCCAGAGAGGGCATTACTGTACTCAGCGGAGAATCCGGAAGTAATAATGTCTGCTTCGGCAAGGGCATACTCCGGAACATCCGAATCAAAAGTATTAGACATGGGATCTATGGCTGGTACTCCATTAATAAGGTATAAGACTTCACCATTTCTGCCCCCCCGAGCGTGACCATCCACAAATCCAGGTGTCAAATTCAGAATGTCAGTTACATCTTCCATGGGAATGTTCTCCAGCCCCTCTCCAGTCAGCGTGGAACGACTACTGGTGAGGTCATGTTGGATAAGTGGTTTCTCAGCGGTTACTGTAACGGACTTACCTTCAAGGGTTTGCGGTACCATTTCAAAATCTATAGTTGTGGTTAAATCAGCATAAACTGTGATGTTCTGTTTCGTTACATCGTAGTGAGCAATAGAGGAAGCTTCCACCTCGTAAATACCAGGTGGAATAAACAAAATAACATAATCACCATTAGCATCCGTAGCCGCACCGTGGGATGTACCCACGATGAGAATGTTGATCCCTGCTAAAGGCTCACCTGTACCTTCATCCACCACATGTCCAGCGATCTTACCGGTGGTGACCGCCATCACCAACCCCAACGGTAACACCAAAAGGCACAGTAATCCATATCTTCGCACCAATTTACTCATAGCTCGCTCCTCAACTATTTCCCGTCAAATATGAGTGAAACCCCGCGCAAGTTGTATTCTATCAAAATCCTCGATAAGGAAACCTCAGACCATATTAGGAAGATTTGTTATGCTTTGTCAAGTAAAAAAGTCATTTGCTTTCACTCTATACACGACGGAAATCCCAACCGAAATTATTGGAAATATTCATCGATTTTTACTAAGTAACCCGTTGGGTAAATTAATGTGTCGAAATAATGAGATCGCTCATCAGCTCCTTATTGTTAAATAAGTGGTGATAAGTCAAATAATAATAAGGAGTAATCAGATAAACGATTCCAAAAAGGATTTCGATAGAGTTTTACCAACTATCCAAAAACCATTAAGAAATGATATCGATCAAGCAAGAAATATCCCAAAACCAGGTCCAAAGCTTAAATTTTCCGATGTGGAAGTCATTAACTTGAGTCTGGTTTCAGATAGTCTACTTATTGATAGTGAACATTATCTGTTAAAAAACTTCATGGTGAGCACACTTCTTATTGCCCCAATCTCATTAAACAGTCTATTTATAATAAGCTGAGGTGCTTCTGGCTCCATTGATGAATAAAGTCAGGCGGATAATGATACATCAGTTAGTTCCCTTTGAAGATACATTAATATTAGAATCGATGCCCATTAAGCTCTGCAAATTTGCACGAGTAAAACGGGTGAAAATATGTAAATAGCGTGAGGAAACAGCTCCTTCTTACGGCTATTGTGCTGCTCAAAATCAGACCGATTACGGCTGCAAACTACACAGAATGTGCACTGGAAGGGGTAGTCACCGATTTAGATTTGTCAAAGACACATGTAGCCGATATTCATTATTTTGAGAATATTCGGGATCAGTACCATTCCTGTAAACTGTTGGGAGATAAAGTCTATACGAGTGATGAACTTCAGACCGAATAGTTGGAAACAAACAAAATGATCCTAATTACCCTCATGAGAGCGAATCAGAAGCCATTCAAAAAACAGCGGTATTCAGAAGAGTAAGAAAGCGGATTGAGACTATCTTCACACAGTTGTATGATCAGTTTATGATTCGAAGGAATTATGCGAAAATGTTTCATGGTTTTGCTTCCCGGATGCTATCAAAGATCACAGCATTTACACTGTTGCAGTACATCAATAAATTCATCATTAGATAACCATTAGATCACGTTCAACATGAGCTTTTGCTATATGCACAATGGGTTTTATTCAAAGAAAATTTCAACTGTCTTGGTCAACTGGAATGCTACTGGTGATTATCCTAATGGCATCTATAAAAAATTTGACAGCCCCCCCGGAATAGTGACAAAATTCTTGAGGTTTTATACCTTCATAATTATGCTGAAAGATCAAGTAGACGAACTTCCCCATTATAAAATGCCAAGATTCTGTTTTCTCTTTACGTTTAAGACAGGAAAGTGTAGTATTAGACATTACCAGATATGAACAAAAATACTCCCTATGATCGTTTCTACCCGAGGATTAATCGGCTCTCTGTCTGGCTATCAAGGCAACTTTTGCAATTTGGGAGATTTGAAGGTGAGATGATTGTAGATTTTATAGCTGCAAAAACAAACAACACAGTACTTGATTATGGCTGCAATATCGGCTGGCATGCCATCCTGGTAAAACAGAATATAACTGTCATGTGATGGGAGGAGATACAAACCATACCGCTGTAACTAAAACTCGAGCGAAGGGTATTCCAGCTGAAATCATTGACACAACGTTTTTAAAAAGTACACCCTCTATTTTGATATCATCCTCCTTTCCCATGTACTTGAACATGTTGACAACCCTAACAGTCTCTTGAAGGGAATTAATAATCTCTTAAAGAGAGATGGACACCTAATTGTAATCATCCCTCAGGAGAGGATTAGAGGAGATATAAATCCATTACAAACTCTTTACTTTTTCCTAAGAATGAATTTCCAAAATCCCCACAAACATAAATTCTCAAAAGACCAGTCATTCTCCATATTAAAAGGAACAGGGTTTGAGCCTCAAAAATACATTTTTACCAGCCTGGTACCGCCCTATCTCACACAAGATAGAATTTACCTGACCTCCAGAAGTATCATCGTAAAATACACAAAGAAACAGGAAAAATCTTTGTAATGAGTATTAAAACGTGATCATATGAAAGCCCTGGTAACTGGTGCAGCGGGATTCTTAGGTGGCTATCTGGTAGAAGAGTTGTTAGCTCGTGGTTATGAAGTACGCTGTATGATCCTGCCTGGTGAGCCTCTTAACGGTCTGGAAGCACTCCCTGTTGAGATCGTTTATGGAGATGTATGTATTATCGACTCATTATATCAAGTGGTAACAAACGTCGATTATATTTACCATCTGGCTGGTGTGAAGGGAACATTTAACTCCCGTGCCTATGGTCGCGTTAATGTCTGGGGTACTAAAAATCTGGTTAAAGCTGTATTGCTCGCAAAAACCCATCTCCGGAGATTTGTTTTTATCAGCAGTCAGGCAGCATCAGGACCGAGTCCTGACGGTCATCCTCTCGTAGAAGAAGAACCCTGTCACCCCTTGGATTTATATGGGAAGAGTAAACTATCCGTAGAAAAATTTCTGCTAAAAAATTGTCATAAAATCCCTATTTCCATATTAAGACTCTCCACGTGCTATGGGCCCAGGAACCGCGGACCATCCATGATCGGAATGACTATTGCTCTGACCAGATTTGGAATAATGCCCATAGTAGGTCCTTACGTAGCGTACATGCATATTATTCATGTCCGTGACGGTGTCCAGGGTATGATTTTAGCCGCTGAAAGTGAGCACGCTGTGGGACAAACTTACTTTATCACCAGCCCAACTCCATATACCTGGCAGGATGTTGCCAAACATTGCTTTCGTATCTGGGGAAAAAGAGGGATAATGATTCCAGTTCATAGGAAAATGGTTCAAAGTGGAATTGAATTGGCCAGGATGTATCGCAAATTAAGAGGACTTCCGGTAACAGGTATATTTCAGATGGCCGATTATATCCTCCAGCCACAATGGGTATGCAGTGGCCTTAAAGCAAAGCGGGAGTTAGGATTTGAGCCTCATATTTCACTGAAGAAGGGTCTTGAGGAAACTATGCGATGGTATACTAACATGAAATCATAAAAGTGTTTTGATTTATCTTCCTGTTATAAAGTAAAATTTATCAGTTCAGTATTGATTCTACCTCTGGCTTATTTTTCCAAATATTATCCGGCTTATCAGGGAAGCAAACCATGTAAACGGCAGCAGCTGTTTAGCAAACAAACGCAGCTTTGCTCCACTGCCTATTACATATCTAAAATGTGGTCTCGAACAGTTAACAATTTTCTCAATCAATTCAGCCACATCCTCAGGATCACCGATACCCACACCTGTCGCTAACATCTGTTTGTATTTTTGTTCAAAAAGGTTGCTATACAATGTGTAAGGACTATCAGCCTCCCCAGCATGTTGAGCTCGTCGGGTGTTATCCCTGATGGCTTTAGTGGAATAGGCACCAGGCTCTATCAATACTACTCGAATACCAAAGGGTTTGAGTTCAAAGTAGAGGCTCTCACTGAATCCCTCCAAGGCAAACTTTGAAGCCCCATAGGCTCCCAGGGCTGGTAGAGCTGACCGTCCTTGTGTACTCGAAACATTAATAATTTTCACCACACCTTTATTATCCATGCGAACAGCTGTTTCCCTTAATAACGGTAAAGCCTGACGAGTCACATTCTGTACAC
>JBHHUM010000176.1:0-1984 GCA_046861645.1 Fidelibacterota bacterium
GGTTGGTCTTCACCAGATAAAGTTGATCTCGCAATTTAGCCACTTTTGCCTTACGGTCACTCTCCAGACCACTTAATTGACGAATATCAGCTTCGATTTCTTCTATACGTGTTTTAGCTGCATGGATGGATCCCTTAAGTTCATCCAGTTTAGAGGAAGATTCTTCTACTTTTGACGGAAGATCTCCTTGAAGCTCCTTCAAGTCCATTAACTGTGAGTCTATTTCCTGAAGTTTAATTAATGAGTTTATTCCTGTCATTGTGTGTCCCCATTAAAAATGCACCCGAAGGTGCATGCTGTCAATTAGGTCTTTAAAGGACTTGAATCGAGTGGCAGTCTCATGTCCCTTCTGGTTCATGCCAGCCACACTTTAAGTGTAGTAGAGGGGGTCTTTTGTGACCCCTTCAACACTTGCTTATTGGTAATAGTTCTAGCGCTCATTTAGAAGCTTCGATTCTTGATGGAACTTACTACGATGATTTCCCTTTTTTGTAGTTTTTCTACTAATTATTTAGGTAATAGAATTCTCTACCCCACATTACATTTGTTAGAACTCGCACTTATTATCTCCGGTTTTTAGTTAAGTCCCTTATCATGTCTTTTTGTTACTTTTCTCTCACTATCTGGAGAATATTCCAGGGATAAGCTTTTGTTTGATTGATTTATTGTGACAAAAGCAGAAAACATTCTGTGGGTTCGGCAGGACTTGAACCTGCGACTTCTACGATGTGAGCGTAGCGCTCTGACCAACTGAGCTACGAACCCAAAACCTTTGTTTAAGATGACATGATTGCACCAAATTTAGCGGAATATTTCGGAGTAAACAAGGAGGTGACCTAGTTGAACTTGTCCGTAGAAAAGTATGAGATTGTGAATGCATTTATCTCAATTAAATGGAACGATGGACAGGAGAGTCATATCCCACTTAAGAAACTAAGGGAATCCTGTCCCTGTGCAACCTGTTCAGGTGAAATGGATGCTTTAGGCAATCTTCATATAAGTCATCGGCCAATGTTGAATCCGGCCAGTTTTCAGCTACTTGACGTAAGGCAGGTAGGTTATTATGCACTACAACCTTTCTGGAAAGATGGACATAACTCAGGGATTTACCGTTTAGAACTACTGCGTGAATTAGGTGAATTAGGCCGGGAGACTTAATATGGTAGGGTCTTACGTGGATCCCGAATTGAATCTCTATAGATAACCAGTATCTTATTAAGCTCAGGATAGATGCTCCAATCCTGAGGTTCAAAGATGAGATGCACCCAGTGGTTTTCAGGAAACTGCCATGTGGCTGAAGCGAAATCGTATTCCCTATATTTTGCCTTAAGATCAGTCGGTTCTGTGAGATCCTCTTTTCCAAATTTGCTGCGAAGTAGTCCAGTGATTCTCTGGAGTTTTCTCCGATGATTCTCAAGATTATAAATATCTTCCTTTTGTAAATCCCACTTCAGGTAATACTGCTCTTCGATCCAGAATACGCCCTTTCGAGGAGCCAGGAAAATCCGGAGTTTATCCACTCTTTCTTTTTTACCAAGTATCTTCCTGTATTCTATAATTACTATACTATCCATTGTACTGAGGGTAGGTTTAAAATCTGATAATACTGCCATTACTTCCTCTTGATTCATACCAAATGTGATTCCATGTACACCATCAAGTTGATCAATGATTTGATCAGGATTAAAAGTCAAGGGATATCCAATGGAAAGGAGTAGGAAGAAGATAATTTTGTAAGGGTTGATGGTTGTTCTAAGATTGGATAGTCTCATATTAGAACTTAGAAATAGAAAATGAAAAATGGTATCAGGGATGTTTAATTAAATTTTTCTCAAAAAACGCATGAAGGTAATATAGTCATTTTATCTGATGAGTTAGGTACTTCATTGAGTGAATATTTTTCAAGTAGCATAAAAGCGATTGGAAGAGTTACAATCATCGGCTAACAAACACATGGAAGAGTATTGACTATGGAGGTTATTCC
>JBHHUM010000093.1:0-7670 GCA_046861645.1 Fidelibacterota bacterium
ACATAGCAGCTTTATATGTGTCGCCATTGAAATCTTCGCCGGAACAAAGGCAAGTGCGAGTCCGGGAGTACGGTGATTCCCGGAAGTCCCACAGGACGGCTTGGAATCACCGCCTGGAAGAGCACCTGCCGCGGGGAAGATTTCCCAGGCGACTGTTCTTTTGGTCCTTTTCTTGCGTCAAGAAAAGGACAAAGAAAAGGAAATATCACCCCCTCCCTCAAGGGCGAGAAGACTCAATCTCCGGACATTAATCTTAGTTTGTGGTTAGTATTCTCCACTCTTTTAATGCCTACCAGCCAGGTCACAGGCGGTGGAAAGGATCATGGTAAGAGGATTTTTCAACCTGTCCCCGACCTATGTACGGGACAGGCAGGACCAAGGCGACCTGACAGGTTTAGGAAAGAGAAAAAGCCCCCTCCCGGCGAGGGAGAGGGCTCATTCTTCCAATCTTAGACTGTGCTAGTCTTGACGCTGAATTACTTCAGTAGCAGCATCTTCTGGGCGGCAGACTTACCCGCAGCATTCAATCTGTAGACATACAGACCTGTACTGACAGGATTACCTAACTTGTCTTTACCATCCCAGACGATCTTATGAACACCAGCCCGCATGAGCTTATGATCAAAGATCCGGGTTACTTCCTGACCTAACAGGTTGTAAACCACCAAGTCTACCTTGGAATCTGTTGGAATCGCAAACGACAGTGTTGTCGTCGGGTTGAACGGATTCGGGTAGTTTTGATGCAGCGTGAACTCCAGCGGCAGACCGTCCACGTCATTATCAATAGACACTGTCCCTAACCAGTTGCCGATGAAAATCTGCTGCTGATCATCAGGCATCATGGAAAGATTAAAGGCTAAGAATGCCGAAGTGCCGTTTAATGAGCCGTTGTAGTAGCCGTTGGGCGGTGCATACAAGCCCAGGAAGATGGGTGGCAGCATATCCGGTGTGCCGTAGCCTACGGGATCACACAGGTCAGCCATACTTCCGAAGTAATCAAGCAGTGTGTCGAGCTCAATGGCTGCTGTATCCATCGTACCAGCTACGCCATCAAGCAGGCCAGCTTCGCCATCGTCGTAAGCTGCAACAGCCGCATAGTTGTAGTCGTTGCCAACCCACTCTACACCAAGCACTTCATGTACGAAATGCCCTTCCCAGAATACATCGTAATCATCTCCCCAATTACCGTACGTACCGAGTACCTCCTCAGAAGTATAGAGAAGATAACCACCACCTTCTACATAAGCGGTCAAGGGATGGTCCGCAGCAGCTTCCGGCCACATATCCCAGTCATAAACACCGGTATAGAGGATAGCTTCGTAGCTGCTCAGCACCGTACCGTTATCAGCCAAACCATTTGTCCAAACATCCCATTTGTCATAGCTAGCCCCGATTGCATCCAGATTAGCTATCAGGACACTGTCGGCATCAGCCGGGCCGTAGATATCATAGGGTGCATAGTGATCCTGCATGTAGAGGATTTGTGCGCCAGTACCGGCCCAATCCACGCCGTAGAAGGCTTCGTCGGCTGACATCCCCATGTTACCACTATCATCATAACCAGCTACAGCATATTCAGCTTCACTGGTATCCGTTAAAGTGACACTGGCGGTTACACTCCAAGTGCCGTCACCATTATCAGTGAGCGGTAACACAGAATAAACACCATCGAGGACGAGATGTAGATCTGCACTGGCGATAGAACCATCGAAGTCACCAATGGCATAGGTAAACTCCAGATCATGCGCACCTGCTGGGATTCCCCATGTAGGCCTGCTTTCTGCAACCAACACAGGTCCGGTTTCTTCTCCAAACCAAGCCATCAAACTAGCCGCAAACTCAACCAGTACAGAATCGTCATCAATAAGATCCATATCCCACGGTACGAAAGCCATCTTGTAGCTACCTTCGTATTGGATGCCACCAAAGGGTACCCAGTCGCCCTCAGTATAACTGTAGACGTCAAACAGGGGGTCTGAATCACTGGTTTCGATGACTTCATCAGGCCAGGCCGGATGGGCAGAAAATTCAGTCAAATTTTCTGTAAAGGTACCGGCAATACCGGCGTAGGCCGTATCCTGCGGATCTGGATACTGAGCATCACTCCAGTAGTCGCTTACATGGAGGTAATTACCCAGGAATGGATTGGCACTGGGATCAACTGTTTCCCAGTCACCACTTCCACCCAAACCGAGACCAAAGATATAGTCATCGGATATGAGGGCAAAATTGCCACCGGCATCCATGTGTGCCATTAAGGCTGCTTCCAAATCGGTATCTGGTCCAATAGAGCCGTAACCATTAAGCCCCTGACCTACGATAATGGTTCCATAGTTACCAAGTTCGCAAGACCCGGGGGTGCCCATGGAAAATGAAACCCAGCTATCACTGAGATAACCTACTTCATCCATGAATTCTCTCATGGGAGCCATGTATTCATCTTCTGAGCCTGTATCCGTAATGAACAGCACATTGGCACCTGAGGCTTCATGAACGGCGAAGGCTGCTGGAGTAAACTGCCCATCGGTAATATGATCTTGACCACCCACAGCTTCGGAGCCGTTATCTGTAGCGGACCACCAGTAACTGACGGCACCACCCGCCCCAAGAGCCGGAATTGTACCTGTAAAAGTACCACCCACTGTCGGATCATTCTGGCCAGTAACATCTGTAGTATCCGGACCAGAACCATCATCATAGATGAAAAGTACCTCGGTCAGGGCACCAGCGAAATCAGCCGTACCGATGTCGTAAATATCTGCTGTCACGTCGTAGGGACCGGGATCGCAGGATTCGTAAACATCATCCAGATCCTGAACATTTTCAACAAAGGGTGGCGGGTCTCCGTAGTAGTCCACCAAAGCATGGATCACAAAATTCAAGCGGGGCACCCAGCACGGGTTAGGTGCACAATATGCGCCTCCGGTGTGATACCACTTGATGCCGTGATTGTACGGGATGCCAGAGCCATTAATACCCGCATAGTACATAAGGTCTGCAGCATCTGCACCAGGGATAAACAGCGTGATGGCGAAATCACGACTGCCTACATCAACCGAGTCTGGTATATCAATCTCGAACCAGGTGGGATAGACATCCGAATCTGTGAGCGGGAAGGTGTATGACCACAGAACATCACCCATAAACGGTGCGATACCTTCATTATAAATAGTGAAGTCATAATCACCGTTTCCATCAATCGTTTGTCCATTACCAGTTGGATCCTCTATGGGTCCATCTTGAATATCCCGGATATAGAGGGTAACGTCGGTACCGATCATCTCTGTCTCAGCATTAAAGTACATACCGATCCCAGTTACCTTGGCATCCGTCAGAGGCCGGAACCATACCGCGGCGCTGTCCTCCTCAAAGATGAAGCCACCGATACCTGTATTACCATCGCCGTACTGAATCTCAGACGGGAACCGGCTACCTCCACCAAGAACTGCTGCAGGGTCAACCTTTATCGGAACCGCGTCGTCGCCCAGGTCACTGTTACGCTCGATGTTGGTAGATGTACTTCTACCTACGATGCGTTGACCCTTCAGAGCTTCATACCGCTCCTTGGCTTCAGATTTTGCAGCCCTTCTTTCCTGCATAAGCTTGCTGCCCATGACTGATTCCTTCTTCTGCTTATAAGTGAAGTAGCCATTAGGCTTCAACACATCTTTCACGGCCTTAAGGTCCGTGGTCCAACAGAAAAGGAGAGTCAGGACAAGCAAACCGTTAACGATCCTTCTCATTTCCTTTCTCCTTACCTTGTTATGAAAGTGATTCGTGAGTTTTCACTAATCTACTCACGTATCTCCTAACTTAAGTATGATTTGTATCACGTTTCTCCTACCTCTCGACGAGGAATCGAGAATTCCCCACACTGAGCTTACTGTTAAGGTAAGCCAGATATGCCACAAAATCATCTGTTTTTTGATAACTCAACAAATATTTCCCGTAACTGTAAGTAACCGTCACCGTATCACCAACTACATTATCCGCCACCTCAATCAGGTTATAATCATAATTCAATTGTGCCGCATCGGGTCCACCTACCGTGGTATCAGGATCTACCGGATCCAACGAAGCAGGATTCAAAGAAGTCCATACATCTCCAGAAACAGTGTTGATGACATCAATTGTCATCGTGTCTGAGTAAAAATAACAACAAGCATCTGGTGAATATATTTCATCAGCGATTGCTGTATCAGGAGGTGTCTGGGTGGTATCCACAATAAACCAAGTTACAGAATCTTCCCGAGTAGTCCATGTCGTTGAGGAAATGTAGTAAATACCGTAATGTGACGTTTGAATCACGTTATAAGTTTTTGCTGGCTCTCCGGGTTGGGCATGAGAAACCTGATAAACTGGGAGTGTCTCCGTTGCACTGGGATAGTCATAATCATCAGCGAAGTACATGAGGTTGTTTTCATACAAATAGCTACTGATATCATCGAGATAATCGGTAGTGGAGTCGCCGTTCAAATCGGTCAATGAATCAAGAGTAATAATGTCACTGGGAAGGTCTGCCGATGTCAACGTACCTAAATCCGCATCCACAACAAATACCTGCAGGTTACCATTTACATCTGCATAAGGGGACAATGTGACCTCGGCACTTTCAACCGTAAAACCACCCTCGTTCAAAAAGGCAGTAACAGAAGTTCCGGCGTAGGAAGCAGTATGCTTCAAAGCTTCTTCATAGCGGTGCAGGTAGAGGTAGGTTTGTGCTAATGCTTTATGGACTTCAAGATAGTCAAAGTCAGCATCGTGAGTTGAGGAATACGCTGCATTGTACGATAGAACAGCTTCACCGGCTGTTAATGCCTCTTCCGCAGCATCAATTAAATCATCTTCTGTGGGATCTTCGTCAGGATTAGTTTCTAAATTGTACCGCTCCTGGAGTTCAAGGAGAAACAACCCCGCCCAGGCATCCGCCATGGAGATGTTATCGCCTTCATTGGTAGCCAGGCTGAGCACCACACCAAAAGCGGTTCTGGCATCGAGAAAGTTCTCCAACCGTAGGGTAGACCACCCTTGCCCTAAATACGCTTCAATATTAAGAGCATCACGAACACTAACTTCCTGAAAGCGTTCGAGAGCCGTGGCAAAATCGCCCGTAGCATAAGCGTCCCATCCCTCGGTCAACATTCCGGTGTTACTGTCGTAAGCAGAAGGAACATCGTCGCTCGATTCACTGGCACAACCCCAGAATCCCAAGCCTATGATTATTGACAGTGAAGCTAACCAATTGATTTGCTTTCTTTTCATAATTATTTTACCAATACCATCTTTCGGGTTTGTGTGAAATCAGTCGTCTCCAACCGGAAGAAGTATATTCCCGTGGCTGAAGTACGACCATACGAGTCCTTGCCGTTCCAAGAATAGGCGTGCTTTCCCGCTGGAAGGTCTTCGTGTACCAGCGTGATCACTTCTCGTCCCAGCACATCATAGATCTTCAGGGTGACAAATCCAAGCTCCGGCATATCAAACCGGATAGTGGTTGTTGGATTGAAAGGATTGGGATAGTTCTGGTGGAGGGTATAGGTCTCCGGGATCCCAATTGTACTTTCCTTGGATGGATTCCAGACAAAGCGATAAGTACCTGTTCCTGGAATTTCTGCTGACACCGTCATCCGGTCCAAGTCAACCTTGGCTTGAAGTGAAGATACTACCTCACCATCTATGGCTACAACATCAAGTTTGGTAGCATCCCTTCCGGATAAATCCACATCCGTAATATCTATGCTCAAGCCAAAGTTTTCCTCTTGCTCAAGCCCTATTGGACCAATCACCAAAGCATCATCCAGGGCAATCATGCCCTCCCCTAGGGCTGTCTCCCGGCCGTCGCTGATTACGGTAATAATAACTTCCTCCTCTACCGCACCAGCCGGTACCCAGAGCGAAAACCCACCAAAATCACTAGTCAACAACCGGCTACTGGAAGCTGATCCCTTTACTGCTGCCACAAGTGTCGAATCAGATTCCGCCTGATTTCCTCCAATAGTCTCAGCATACCCTACAAACCAGAACTCTGATACGGTCGTGGGTAGTAGCGAATGGAGATCAAAAGATTGCCGGTACACGTAGCCATTATCCGGGGTATAGAATCTCGGGACTATGAATGAAGAGACAATTCCAGTAGCATCCTTAACATCGATTTGGGGACCTTCATCGGTATCATTAGCAAGACTACCGAAGGCTCCATCGCCGTAAATCTGCTCATCACTAAAGCCGTATATATCCAGAAAGTTGACCAGGTCGGGGTTTTGATCCACCTGCATGGAGAATAGCGAAGGAGCTGAGGTTTCATCATCCACAACATAAGCACCACCAGCATCAGAGCCAGCTTCCTGACATACCGCTATCATGGCAAAATATTGGTAGCGATAAGTAGTATCACCATCGGTAATAGAGAGGATCAGGTCACTGCTGTCTGTAACCACTGTCGAATCCGAACCAAAGTCAGCCCAGTCAGTATAAACTCCTCGGTTCTGATCTTCATCCAGTGGAACAAGATTAACACTCGCTGTACTGTTACGTGTTGCTTTGTTAAGTTGTTTAATAACCGCCAAGGTAATATCACTGCTGTCAGAACCATTGAAAATCAACGTTTCCTCGTTAAAGGCGGGAGCTTTATCACTCCAGCCGCTGCTACCCTCTACCCACTTCTCCGACTGAAGATAGGTGGCGGACCAACTGTTGAAACTACCTGGATAGGGCGCAGTACCGGAAGTCGTCCCCCACGGATAAGTGGAAGCACCGACCCCGACATCAATATTGTCAAAACCGTATAAGCCACCGTTAAGTCCTGTACTATCGTCTAAATGAATCGCTATGGAATAATCCACAAAGACACTACCGAAGCTCTCCGCTCCTGCGGAAGCCGTTGATATAACTTTGTCCAGACCATCCATACCATTAGTCGTATCCTGTAGTACCGCAGACATTAAGAGGGAAGCATCAGCCGTACCACTGAAAGGATCTTCCGTAAAGTATTTCTCGTAGAGATATTCCATCAGAGTGAAGAGTTGAGCATATTCATCTGCCAATCCATGATCACCCATTTTCAGACTGTTACCATTTTTCATGGTAAAAGTGCCCGCTACGGACTTATAACCAGCAATGTATGCTCCGAAATGCTGAAGACCTGTTGTTACCCAATCCACTTCATCCGTATCGTAGTTGTACTGGATTAAGCCTGTTAGGGCCTGAGCCATCCCCTCCTGAGCCGTGCCAGGATCGAAGGGATCACTATCCACGTAAATCATATCCAGTTTGTTGCTAAATGGTTGTACATCAGGTTCCGTCTGGTTAACAGGATCAAAGAGTCCTTCTAACAGTAGGTCACCTAAAGTCCCATAGGCATAGTCGCCCAGGTCAGCCACCAGAACCACTACCTTACTGTCACCATCAACATCAGGGGTATCACCAAACCATCCCGCCATGAATTCAAATAGCCCCCGAGTAGAATCTGCAGCAGTGGAACTGTCCATGGTGGCAACGATAGCTGCCACATCTTCGGGATTAGAAGAGCGGTGTGTCAGACCGATGTTCACTGGGGTCCAGGTCGTTCCACCATCCGTTGATTTCAAAACACCACCAGGACGTTGTTTCACAATGCGACGATCCTCAAAGGGTGGGGTACCACAACCGGCATAGATGGTATTCTCATCAGC
>JBHHUM010000025.1:0-28317 GCA_046861645.1 Fidelibacterota bacterium
CTGGTTTCTGTCACATATTAGGAGCTGTCACTTAACTGACACAAAACTCATAAATCGAGTAAGCCAATAGCAAACATTATAAAATGGAAAAGAGAGATATTCACCATAGGAAAAGGGATTTCCAAACCACTACACGTAATCTTAAGAACAATGATATAATTGTACCCAGAAATCGACAACTGATCCTCGACTTCATTAGAGATTGTAGACTGGGAAAGACGGTTAAGAAAAAACAGAAAAAGGTCATTGGTGTAGCTCGATGCACAAAGTATATCCACATACTTGTCAAGATTTCCCTATGGATTGGAAAACCATTTGACGAAGTCAATGATAAGGATATGGAAGACTTCATCGCGGGATTAGAGAATGACAAGTATCGGTACGAACGCAAGACAAGAAAAGGGGAAACAATAAGCGTGACGAAATATAGTCATGCGACAAAACTAGACTACAAGAAGACTATCAAGAAATTCTACAAATGGTTGTTCGGAAAAAATGAATATTACCCAGAGCTAGTTAACTGGATTGAAACCTATGAAAGAATAAAGGAAATACCTGCATTGAAAAGAGAGGAAGTTGAGAAGCTTGTGGTTGTTATAAATATCAGAAATAAAGCAATAATTATGTCAACCACAACTGCCTGTCAAGACTCCGGTACTGAATCGCCTCACTCAGATGCTGAGGGAGAATGCCGTCAACTCCTTCAATATCTGCGATAGTTTGGGACACCTTAAGTATTCGATCATACGCCCGTGCCGACAGTCCCAGTTTTTCCATAGCGGTCTTCAAGAGCTTTCTGCCATTCTCATCAATGCGGCAGTATTTCCTGATGTCCCGAGTGCCCATATGAGCGTTACAGTACTTATTGGAATGGGATTTGAAGCGCCTCAACTGCACTTCCCGAGCCCTTTCCACCCGCTTGCGAACATCATCCGACGGCTCCCCTTTGGGCTTATCCGCTAAGTCAGTGTACGGAACAGCTGGTACTTCTACATGCAGATCAATTCTATCGAGTAGAGGACCAGAGATGCGGCTCATGTATTTCTGGATCATTGGGGGCGTACAAGAACATTCGTTGTTAGGGTCAGTAGAGTAACCACAAGGACAGGGATTCGTAGCTGCCAGCAACTGAAAATTGGCCGGGTAGGTTACAGAAACTGCCGCACGGGAAATGGTTACTTCTCCATTCTCAAGCGGCTGCCGCATCACCTCCAGGACGTTCTTCCGGAATTCTGCTAATTCATCCAGGAACAGCACACCGTGATGGGCAAGACTCACTTCTCCCGGCTTGGGGATCGTGCCGCCGCCGATAAGACCGGCATCGCTAATGGTATGGTGCGGCGCCCGGTACGGCCTGATTGCCACCAGCCCTACATCATTGGAGAGGACACCTGCAACTGAGTGAATCTTCGTGGTTTCCAGCGCTTCTTCTAAAGTAAGGTGTGGTAGAATGGTGGGCAAACGTTTAGCCAACATGGTCTTACCTGAACCAGGTGGACCAATCAGGATAGCATTGTGTCCACCCGCGGCAGCCACTTCCAGAGCTCGCTTCACATGTTCCTGACCACGTACATCCTCAAAGTCCACAGAATAATCCAGGTTTTCCTTGAATAAAGTACCCAGATCAACTTGGGTGGAAACCGTCTCAGTCTCATCATTCAGCATCGCTACCACTTCCTTCAGGGAAGTAAATCCAGCCACCTTAACACCATCGGCCACAGCGGCTTCCCGGGCGTTCTGCTCGGGTAGCACGATTCCCTTTACACCCTGATAGGAAGCTGAGATGGCAATCGGCAGGGCACCGCGAATCGGACGTAACGACCCATCTAAAGCTAATTCACCTAAGAGCCATAACTTGTCTAGGTAACTGGGCTTTACCTGTCCTAACGCAGCCAGGATACCGATAGCAATGGGAAGATCAAAGGCGCTCCCTTCCTTCCGAATATCTGCTGGAGCCAGATTGATAATAGTTTTCTTGTTTGGGAATCTGAACCCGGAATTTCTGATGGCAGCGACCACACGTTCTTTACTTTCTTTCACAGCACCTTCCGGAAGACCCACTGTAACAAATTTGGGCATGGGTGAAGGAGTCAGATTGGCTTCAATCTCTACCCGATAAGCATCGATACCCAGGATAGCGCTGCTTAGTACTCGGGCATGCATCGCTCAGGATCCAGAACAGGTAACAATCCCATTTACAGCAAAATAGGGAATCAATATATAAAGAATGCTATCACGAATCAGATAAAACATGGTAAAAAGAAGAACAATAATCCACCCTTTCTTTTTGATCAACAGTCTGAAACCACCGGTGCGGAAAAGGGATCTCCACTCTACAATGATTTTGGGAATTAGAAATTTCACTATACTTATTCATCCTCAATTTTCTTTATACCGACACTTTCTTCCTCTCCTAAAAGACTTTCGATTTTCTCCATCATCGTCTTTCCCTTCTGCTGAGAAAACACGTACGCATATTCTAGAGCATCATGAAATGGCCGGTCAGAAAAAACTTTTTCTTCATAATATTCATCAATCCAACCGACAAACTTGGCCATATCAGTCTGCTCCAACTCATCGAGGATTTTATAGGCTATCTCTGCCCGATTATCGAAATACCATTTGGTCATCTCTCCATAACCCGTCTCAGCAATCATGACGTTGTGCATCTCATGAACCTGTGTAAGGTAAGCCATGAGAAAGACCTCTTTTTCTTTCGGTTCGAGGGTCTTCCAATAGAGGACCAAGGGTGAATAGTTGGTCTGAGTGAATCCCATACCAGATATCATTAAAAGTGACAAAATGAATTTCTTCATTATACTATTCCTCTCTCTAGTTTCAGATACTCCTTCAAGTCTTTTTATTCTGCTCTTTTTCAATAATTTCCAGAAGACGAGCCACAGCTTTATCCTCACTTACTTTTCCAAACTTTTCACCATCCTTATAAATCAGCCCCCCTCCTTTCCCAAAAGCAATACCCATGTCAGCATGACTAGCTTCACCCGGACCATTAACCGCACAGCCCATTAATGCCAGGGTCATGGGCTTTTTCACATCTTTCAGTTTTTCCTCCATCTCACCTGCAATCTTGAACAGATCCACCTCCAGACGCCCACAGGTTGGGCAAGCAACGATCGTGACGCCTCTGCTGGCCAGATGAAGTGATTTCAAAATCTCGAACCCCACCCGTACTTCTTCTACAGGATCATCTGTTAAACTTACCCTGATGGTATCACCAATTCCTGCAGCTAAAAGTGAACCGAGTCCTATAGCAGATTTTACCGTACCACTTTTTGCAGGTCCGGCTTCAGTTACACCAAGATGAAGAGGATAGTCAAACTGTTCAGCAAATAAACGGTAAGAATCCATCATCAAGCATACATCAGAAGATTTCAAAGACACGACAATGTCCTCGAAGTCAAACTCCCGGCAAATTTGGATATGCTTTCTAGCGCTCTCCACCATCGCTTCCGGGGTTGGATAGCCATATTTCTCCATTAGATCCCTTTCCAGGCTGCCGGCGTTTACACCGATCCGGATAGGAAGTCCAGCACTCTTTACTTTTTTCAGTACCTTTTCCACCCGTTCACGTTTACCAATATTTCCTGGATTAATCCGAATTTTATCCGCCCCGGCATCTACGGCCAACAGAGCCATACGGTAATCAAAGTGAATATCAGCAACTAAGGGAACGGACATCTCCTTTTTGATCTCCCGAAGAGCCAGGGCAGCCCGTTCATCAGGTACTGTTATGCGAATAATCTGACATCCAGCCTTTTCCAAACGTTTTACTTCTTGTAGAGTAGCGGAAATATCATGTGTTTTGGTAGTTGTCATGGACTGGACGGTAATAGGAGCCTCTCCGCCAATTGGTACATCACCTACCATCACTTGACGGGTTTTATGTCTCTTTAAAGGTAAAGTAGATTCCATGACACTAAATCGAAGTTATAATGAGGTTAAGAGAATGCCAATGGAAATGACTAAGGCTCATAGGGGTGTTTTAAATACTGTTCAGCCTTTGTCATCGCAGAAGTATAGTTATCCAGGCTGACCGCCGCCCGGTAATTGGCAACAGCTTGTCGACGTTCTCCCTTTAAATCAAATATCATACCTCTCAGCAGATAACCATATCCCAGAGGAGTATCCAATTCTGTGTTGAATTCATCGATAGATTCAGTTACCAATCGTAAAGCCTTATCCAGATCACCTCGATAGAAATCGAGAAGAGCCTGTTGATATTTCAGTGTGGGTTGCCAGGCTTTTTGGGATGCGGGCAGATTATCGTTAGCCATATCCCAGGTAATAGCAAGACTCGTTTCCGCTTCATCTAACCGCTTTAACATTAATAACGTCTCGGTGTACAGATGATTGTAATAAGCGCTACGGGGAAACTCTTCCCTTAACATTTTAGTGATGGGCAAGGCACTCTCATAATCATCATACATCCATAGATAGATATAGGCTAAGGTAGAAGCAGATTCAATCCATGCATATTCAGCCTTCTTCGCTGCCAGCTTCATCTGTTCTATACCTTTACTTTCATCAGCTTCAATACCAAACACTTTTGCCAGTATTTTTACTACTGAAGAACTACGACCAATATAATAGTTGAGAATACCCACCGGCAGATACGCATCATAAAGATCAGGATTAGCGCGATGAACCGCTACGGTGCCCCGGTAACCCTGTATACCTGCTGACACTACCCCCAGCCAATCTTTACGACCTAAGGCTACACGAGCCCGTAGTCCTTGGGTGGCAGCAAGATTCAATTTGTATTCAGGATCATCTGGGTATTTTATAACCAGCTCTTCATACATTGGAATTACCGTAGCGATCGATTCCTCCAAGACTTTATGAGCTACTAAATGTCCATCCTGAGCCTGTGCTCGTAACCACAGAGAGACGGCCCAAACAAGGTGAACCGTAGGATGCTCTGGAAAATCATTTTTTGCTTGAGTTAGAATTGTAACTGATTCATTATAGTCTTCGTTGTAGAAGGCTCTAATACCCTGCCATACCACCTCATCTCCTGTCTTATTCGCTGCTGATAATGTTCCTGTAAACCAGGTAAAAAGCAGAAATAGTAGATTCCGTAGTAATATTCTGCAGATAATCATATCAGGTCCGTAGGTAGTAGAAGATAATCAGAAAATAATGATTTTCAGGAATTAACCCCGTCCCGCAATAATAAGCCATCCCTGGGCACTATTCCCATCTGGTTGGATAAGTAAACTTTTCTGCCAGGCTGCAGTGGCCATCTCTTTTTCACCCATGTACCAGTAAGTGATACCCAGACCGTTGTAATGTTCTGGATCGGCAGGATCTATATCAATGGCATCCTGATAAGCCCGGAGAGCTTCCCGGTAAAGACCGTGCTCACGGTAGAATTCTCCAGAAGTTCTAAGAGCGAGGGATAACCAGTCTTGAGAATTGGGATTTACTGATAAAGCATTAGCAAAAGCTTGTCGTCCTAAATCGGTATAGCCACTACGATTATATTCCACACTCATTATATAATACACCTGTGGCAACAGGACTCGAACTTCGGGATGATTGGGAGCATAAATGAGAAGATCTTCCCAGGCTGCAGCAGCTTTACTCCATTCGTAAGCTTTGAAGTAACTCAACCCCTGTTTGAACCTTAAATCGACATCCTGTGGTACAACAGGAAGAACATGATCATATGTCACAGCAGCATATAGGAAATTTCCCTGATCATAGTACAGATCACCCAGAGCTTTTGCTGCTGAAGGATCGCTTCTATTCAGGGACATACTGGTTTTGTAAGATTTTTTAGCCTGTTCTATTTCCCCAAGATTTTCGAGAGCCCGACCTTCCAAAAATGGGAAAATATGGTTATCAGGATAGCGGGAGACACCGTCATTGGCCAGCGAGAGTGCTTCATCGTAGGATTGCCGATTTAGACTTTCCCGGACCAGGTTCAGTAGATTTGCTGGTCCTTCCGGTTCTCGAACAGCGGCTTTTCCGTAAAGATCATGCGCCATCTTATCTCCTTGAGGTTCTCCAGAATAGAGTGCCAGGGCATTAATCGTACCAATATGATTAGGATCGATTTCCAGAGCTTCTTCATAAGCAAATCGGGCTTTATGATGCTGACCCATCTTGGAATATAGAGATCCGAGGAAATAATGATAATCAGCTACTGAGGGATCACTTCCAATTAACCTCAAATAAATATCCTTGGCTTTGGAATACATCCCTTTTCGTTCGTATTCCAGAGCTAACTCACGTTGGACTATAACACTTTCCGGTTGTTCAGCCGCTCGCTGTTCTATTCGCTGTAGTTTTTCACCAGCAGGAAAGACCTTTCTGACTGGAGGAGCTGGTTTAAGAGCTTGTAAAGCTTTGTTCATGCGACGCATGCTGACGTCGAGATCATAGGTAAGTTTGTAAATATCATCTGAAATTTGATAATTACTGCGGGTTGGTGTGGGGACCTCTTTTCTCTCTGGAGATATCTTTCTACGTTTAGGAGTACCTTTCTTTTTGGGTGATGCCTTTCTCTTGGCAGGTCTTTTCTTTTTACCTTTTCTTGATTTTTTCTTTCTAGAAGGCTTCTTTTTCTGGGAAGACTTTTTCTTACCCTGACTAGATTTCTTTTTAGAAGAGCCCTTTTTACTCCTACTCTTTTTCTTTTTCTTTCTCTTTTTCTTATCCTGAGTGAGAGGAGCTGGCTCAGAAGTATACAAGGAAAGAGACTCAACTGGGAACATGCCCAGCATCAAAAGGTAAACCAGAAGACGGATTAGATATTTTGTAAGTGTGTTCAATGTTACCTCGGATAACAAATATACAATGATGAACGGAAAATTGAATCAATATTTTTATATTTATTAGTTATCAATTACATCATTACCACCACTACTAGCAAAGATGCCATGTTAGCTGCAAAAATTAAGTCACTCCTGACTTTGGGGTTTCCAATTGTAATTCTGACCTGTAGTCCACTGCTTCGAGGGGCAACGGAAGAAGATCAATTAACCCAAATTCAAAGTATTTCCATTTCTCAGAAAGCTAACGGCACCGTCATCCGGATCAAAACTGATGGCAATCTCCCGAAAGATGTTACCGCCTGGGAAGCTGACAATAAATGGTTCTATGTTACTTTGGTTGGTTGCCAGATCGATACAGCTATAGAAAAACCATTTATAGAGACCGGGATTATCACAGATTTTCAGTCATTGCAATTGGAAGAAACAGTCCAATTGAATTTCCAGCTCACCAACAAACTATCCGCTTATAACATTCTGGATAACGATCAAAATGAAATCCTCATTACCCTGCGTCTCCCTTTGGGTGAAACGGTCGCTTCCAGTGAAAGTGAGAATTTATTGGTTAACCAGCAAATAAAACCCCATCCCTTTTCCTATCTGGTCATAGTCACAGGTGGAGGTTTGATAGTCAAGGGTATAGTCGAATCTCGCTTCCAGGATTTTCTTGCTGGTACCGTTATTCTCGTGGGAGGATACCTTTGGATGCAATCATCCCCTGTAGAAATGGCAGTTGTGGAAGAATCTGAACAATGAAGTACAAACTGCTTCTTATACTTATCCTCAACGGAGTTTATCACATATCTGCTGAAGACGATTTCTCCTGGTTGCTCAGCCAATATGACAGGGGAGAAATTTCCCGGGAAGATTGGATCGTGACAAGTATTCGTCGCCTCCTCCCTGAAGCTGAACCGGTCTCATTTGAATTACTTAAATGTGGAACTCCAATAATCCAAAGTTTGCGACGAAATTATATCTTACTTTCCCCTGCTACCCAAAAACTTCTATCTACTTTAGGTATCAAATCGTATGGTGATAACTTCAGTTTCACTCGACCAACCGGATTGAATGAAACATATGATCTGGATGGCTATCGCATCCACTATACAACCACCGGTTCTGATGCAGTAGAAACAACCGACTTAAATGCAAATGGAATACCAGATTATATTGACATCATAGCCGCCATTGCCTCTAAAGTTGATTCTCTGGAATTGAATTCATATAACTTCAGTACACCTCCTGCCGATGGCTGGTATGCTGAAAATGGAGGAGATGAGCGATATGACATCTATGTCAAATCTCTATCCTGGGGATTGTATGGGTATGTCAATCCTGAATATTTGGCAAATTCATACTCCGGTGATAATGAAAATACTTCTCGTATAGAATCCAATGCATTTACAAGCTATATGGTACTACGTAATAATTATGAGGGCTTTCCAACTCCCCAAACAGAAAGTTTACAGGTTACTATTGCTCATGAATTCTTCCATGCCATCCAGTTTGGTTATGATGGTTGGGAAGCCACCTGGATGCTGGAAGCAACGGCGACCTGGATGGAAGATGAGGTTTACGACGAAATAAATGATAATTACCAGTACCTCCTTGACTGGTTCAAAAACCCCGGCACAGCTTTAAATCTTGACAGCAGTACGCGCTGGTATGGAAGTTTTATCTTTTTCCGCTATTTGTCAGAACATTTGGGAGGACCCACTACTATTCGTAGGATTTTCGAACAAGGTATAAAACACGATAGCTATGATGATGACTTCAGCATTTTAACCATCGATGAAGCTCTCGATTCGCTGGGTGTCTCATTTGAAGAGGGGTTGACTGCCATGACTATTACCAACCAGATACTCTCTTCCCGAGCTTCATTCAAAGAGTACACATACGAAGAAGCTCAAGATTATCGAGCTTACGGAATCCAACCTCATTATCAGGAAAGAGCCTTCTTGAACACGGATGAATATACTTTCATGTACAGTGAAAATGATCTGATGAGCAACGCCGGTCACAATATTGAATTGGTTGGTTTGAACAGTCCCATGGATGCTGTATTTGCACCTGCAAAGGATATTGATGACAAGGAATTATTAACCTCTTGGTGTGTAATTCAGACCCCGGAGGATGGTATTTTGATCTACGGTATCGGAACAAGTACTACAACTATTCCCATCCCCAGTGAGGCCGATTCTGTAGCTGTAGTCGTGGTTACAAAAAATGAACCCGATGCCAACTTTACTTATTCCCTGTTCATCATTCCTGAAATTCCCCTCCCTTCTAAAATTACTCTTCTACAAAACTTTCCCAATCCAGCTAACGGAAAGCATACTACCATACGATTTTTCCTACCTGAAAAAGAAGATAAAGCAACTTTAACCCTTTATGATCTTTTAGGCAGAAGGTTAAAGCGAATGCAAATGACGTCACCTCAAGCAGGATTTAATGATGTAAAATTAAATACAGGTCGGATGGCAAATGGTATCTATGTAGTACAACTCCAAGCAGGTTCTAAAAAAGCTGAAAGAGTGATCTCAATAGTTAAGGGAAAAAACGAGTAAAGACTAAGAACCCTTATCATTAGCTAAGGGATTAACGTTATTCATTAACTTCATTATTAAACCAGCAACAAGATTTTATTGTACGTTTCTATCGGTAATATATAGTAATAAACTGAATTCCTATTTCTTGAGATGAGGTTGTGGACTCACTTTAATTAATACAATTCTGAAATACGAAAATAAACCAAGGCTTTAATGGAAAGTTTGGAAATATTCCGAATCGAAATATCTTTTTTACTACTGCTTTTTAGATCCTGGATGACTACAGTACGGGTGATTCATGATAGTACCTCACAGAAAATTAATACGTCTATCAGGTTTACTGATCTAAAAGTTGGCTTAATTCCTCCACCAGGGATTCTGTTTTCCTCACATTATTAGTAAAAGCGCGGTCGAAATCCTTTTCTGGAAATCCGTTTCCCATCCAATAATAATCCACCCGACGAAGATCACGGGTTGCCAGTCGAACTATCTTATCCAATTTCTTCCGTTGGACCAGTACCCGGGCGTAAAGCTCCTCAATTTCGTTGAGTTCCCGACCTAATTGAACCAGTTTCCTCTCCCTATCCTTAACACCAAGAAACTCTGCTACAGTTTTCCTCCTTCCTTCAATTTCACTATCTAACTTGATCATCTGTGCTGTTATGGTGAAAACATCCTCCTCCATTTCCTGGAGACGAGCTTCAGGAGTATACAGCCGGAAACCGCCTTCTTTTAAATTTTGGAGAAAATCGAATTCTGCCTGTTGAACAGCCTCCTGAGTTTTATTCAACTCTTCTTTCTTCTCAAGGTAAGTTTGTTGCTGACCGGGAGAAGGAATTTCCCTGACTCTGGCAACCCTTTCCTTTTGACGTTCAAGTGCTATGTTAAATCGATCTAATGCTTGCTTGACTTCTCCTAACAACTCCTCAGCATCCTCATAAAGTTTTAAGCTGGAGGCAATAATGGTCAGAGACCCTTTTTCCAAAGCCTCTTCGTAAACGCTAATCCTCTTCTTCAACTCCCGGGACCACAGGCGATCGCCTTCTAAATCGGCCTTCATCTGATCCTTAGTGGTTATCTCATTATTATCAGTGGGAATCCCGCAAGAGTAGATGATACCAGTTAGAACAATAATAAGATATCTAATCATATACTGGGTCTTATATCAATTGAAGTTGAGTTCTCCTGATTGAACCAGGGCCATCATATTGTCATACCCTCCAATGGGCTTTTCATCAATGATGATTTGAGGAACAGTTCTTCCCTGAGTGATTTTATATAAATCCTCACGAGTAATTCCCTCCTGTTCGATGTCAATTTCACTATAGGGCACATCCTGTGCTGTTAAATACCGTTTGGCCATATGACAGTATGGACACCACGACGTGGTGTAAATAGTAACAGTCATTGCTTACCTCCATTTATATAGTTGTTAACTCATAACGTCAGGTAAGATTAAATAGAAAATATGGACATATCAAGCCAGGTATTGAGTTTTGTCCGCCAGATGACTTTTCTTCTTCACATTTTGGACAAAAAGCTGTCCACAAGCCGCACGAATATCTGATCCCTGGCTCCAACGTACAGTCACAATTTGAATTGCCGGTGATAAACGTGAAAGAAACTTTTCCATCTCTTCCTGGGTTGGTTGCTGGAAAGGAGTTTCAGGAATCGGATTAAAGGGTATTACATTCAGCTTCGCTCTTAACCTGCGAACAATTTTGATAAGCCTTTCAGCGTCCTCTCTTGAATTATTCACACCAGGTAATAAGACATACTCTACTGTAACCCTCTGACGGGACCGGGAGGAGTAGTACTCCAGGGCATCCAAGCAGGTGGCCAAGTCATGCTTCCGATTGATAGGCATAATTTCCGTACGTACCTGGTCAGTAGTTGCATTCAGGCTGAAGGCGAGCTGATAAGGATGATGTTCATCAGCAAATTGACGAATGCGGGGTGCTATTCCAGAAGTGGATATGGTAATTTTTCGCAAACCAATATTACCACCTGCCTCGTGATGTATTAGTTCAGCAGCTTTCAGAACAGCGTCATAATTCAGTAGAGGTTCTCCCATACCCATGAATACTACATTAGTAATGCGTTCCTTAACCTCCCGTTTGATGGCATAAAGTTGAGCCACAATCTCTGCAGTAGAAAGGTCACGGAGAATCCCCATTTTGCCTGTTGCACAGAATTTGCAACCGAGAGGACATCCCACCTGTGAGGAAAGACAAACCGTACGACGGTTTCCTTCAGGCAGGAAAACAGATTCCACTTTGGAGCCATCAGAGAGTTCCAAAAGAAATTTTCGTGATCCAGTTATATCAGAATCGTGAATACTGAGGATATCCGGCACTTCCAGACGATACTCACTCTCCATATGATCACGGAAAGTTTTTGGTAGATCCGTCATTTGTACAAAAGATGAAACTGTCCGATCATGAATCCAGGAAAAAATCTGTCGAGCACGATATTTTGGTTCACCAGATGATAGGAGAAATTTCTCCAACTCTTTCAGAGTTAGACTTGTTATATCAAACTTTTCCCCCACGTCAGCTAACGTAAAGGATTAAAGATAAACTCTCTCTGACCCTTAAGAAAGTCGTATGTTACCCACCCCATAGTGATTAAAGGTACTCCGATAAAGGCTGTCGGATAAAGTTTATTAGCTCGTTTAAAAACAAGGTTAAAATCGAAAAATTCCTTAGTGGCTTTGAATTGCACCAGATATGCAAAAAGAGAAAGGCCGGCTCCTGACAATCCTCCCTTCTTAACCGCATATTCAGATAAAGTATGATCAATGTTCAATTTGTGTACCCGATGAAGTGGTATTGATCGACGCTCAAAATTATCTATAGTACGATATATAAGTTTCGGATGATACATACGTATTTCCGCTTCTAAATCGGTAAATTCTATTTCACGTCCTTCCACAGTGATGATACTCCCACTCCGACCTAAAGCCAGATTAATATATCTCCAGAAAGTTTGAGAAAGATAAAAATACTTCCCAGCACCATTATGGATCAGGAACAAAGAATCGAGTGGTACTCGTTCCACTGTCTGTTGCCACTTGGGACGGAAAGCAACAGAATCATGATCAATGGCAGCTACCCAGCCGGTTTTACTACTACCATCAAGATAAACTATTTGATGTTCTGGATCGGAGGCAATCAGGCTTGATATAATCAGTAATATTATGAAGGAGAACTTCATTGAGTTTTCACCAGGGTCAAACTAAATTTAGTTATGCAACTCATCAGAGGGTAGCGATTTCATACCTCAATTTCCAGATTTATGCAACACATACGAAAAATAGTTATTATTCTGCTGCTGTCAAGTTCTTTCCTTCCTGCTCAGTTCAAGTACTCCGTGAATACCGGCATAGGTATTTTTTTACCTGATTTCTCAGAGTTCAACTCTGTCATCTCGGACTCAGGATTAAAAGAGGTAGCTAGTTTCTGGATGCCTTTGGCATACGATTTTTCTTACAAAATTTATCCTTCCCTGAGGGTAGGATATTTCCGTTATTCCAGTGCTCTGACGAGTAAAATTATTAACGGTTCATCTGATAACTTCACTCTTACCTTTAAGATGAATGGTATCTCCTTACAAACCTTCTTTTCTTTCTTTGAACGGTATGAAGCCATTTTTGGGTTGGCACCTCTTCTGGGAAGAGCCCAGTTCACTCAGGAGGATTTGACTGCCTCCACTTCTCCTTTTCAGATGTCCACAACCACACAAGCTGGTATGACACATGCCTTTTTTGCATATTACTCATGGATGGGTATACGATTACATCTTAATCATTGGTTGGCATTAGAGGGTACTATCGGCTACCTGGATGCGGAGATAAAGGGTAATTCGTGGAAGAATGAAAAGCAGAAAATTGACATTAAGGGTGGAATGGATCTATCTGGACCAACTGGAAGGATTGGAGTTGTTTTGGGATGGTAGTCCTGCATCGTTTTATGTTCCTTCTCATCATATTACTCACCCTTGTACAGGCTCAGACTGTCGAGGAGGATAGTATCGAAGTCCCTCAGACACCCTGTGAACATCCCCTTGTCCACAAGGCCCTTGAGGAGGGTTTGAATTCCTTGACTTTGAAAGAAATCCCTGAATATTGGTACCGAATCTGGCTATGTAAACGGTACGCTAATAAAGCAGGAGTTACTATTGATCTTTCCATTGCCCAGGAAAGAAAAAGAGAAGAACTCCAGCACCCCATTCAAGAAATATCTGGTCCTGGTACCTGTTGTGCTACAATGGTTACAGTTATTCTGGTGTTTTCATATTACAGTTATTTTGCTGGACCAGATAAATAATGTGATTTAGAGCAAACCCACTGGACTACCATTTAGTCAGTATTGGAATTAACCTTACTCTTTCCTAAACTTCTAACAATTGAATATAGGATGAAAATTAACTCACTAATAATCCCTGGTCTTTTGACAGTCGGACTCTTACTTAGCTGTGAATCCTTAACGGACATTTATCCACCAGAATTGAAATGGATAAGTCCAATTGAAAAGATTCTCTCTGCCGACTCTGTGACATTTTCTGTAGATGTAAAAGACAACATTACTGTTGATAGAGTAGAGTTTACATTGCGTGATCCATTTACAGGTGAGGAGATTGAAGAAAGTATAAGACATGATCCTTACCAATATCAACTTTATGGTGTTCAATCTTGGAAACAAATCGATTTAATTGTCACGGCTTATGATGATGTAGGAAACTTTGCTGAATTGGAGAGAAATTTCCTTATCCAGTCTTCGGTAGAGAATGCAAGAATTACGGTAACTTCACCCAATGGTGGCGAGATCTGGGTAACAGACGCAACCGAAACCATTACCTGGTCCAGTAGTGACGTCTCCGGGGATGTGGATATCGAACTCTACAAGGATGCAAATCTTGTCGAGATAATCAAATCCAGCACTAAAAATGACGGCGTTTATCGCTGGAATATTCCTGACAACCTGGATAATTCAACAGACTATATGATAAAAATTCTTTGGGAAAGCAACACAGACATCTTTGACTATAGCGATGAAACATTTACCATTCATAAGGCAGGGGAAACTATCACCATAACTCGTCCTGAGGAGGGCGAAGTATGGTATAGAGGTACGACTGAAGAGATTACCTGGATTGATAATGAAAACTTAGGTTCATCTCATAGCCTTGATATTGATCTGTACCGTAGTAGCTCTTTTATCCAGCGGATTACAGCTACTACCTCTAATGATGGCAGCTATTACTGGTTCATCCCTTCTGAAGTGACGGAGGCAACTAACTATGTGATCAAAATTGTTCAAGCATCTTCAGGTGAAGTGTACGGAGTAAGTAGTCCCTTTGCTATCAAAGAACAAGAGACCAGTTCAAATCTATCTGTTGTGGACGTTTCCGTATCACCAAACTCTATCCCTGCCGGTGAAGATGTAGAGATCGCATTTTCCATCAGTAATAGCGGCTTCTCAACGATCTTCTCAGCCTCCGCTGAGATATTCCTTTCTACGTCAATTTGGGAAAATTCCTCTGGTATAGAAATTTTTGATGGATCCTTTTCTGAGGGAATTGATCCAGGTACCAGTTATTGGATAGCTTCAGATGTAACCATACCCAATTCCACTAGCAGTGGAATCTACTACCTATTCGTCGTCCTGGAGTACGAGGATCAAAATCAAGATGATAATTATGCCTATACTTTTCTGACTGTAACTCCGGGACAGTTGGGTAACAGTATGAGGTAATCCATTAAAAAAGGAACAAATAAAAAAGGAACAAAAAGTTATAAGATCATATTAATATTATGACGACAAAACTGAAGACCAACAAAATCCAGAATAATTCCAATTGGGGAACCTCTCATTTAAAAGAAATGTACTACTATTCAGGAGAAAAAGGGTTAAATGGAAATCACATTTAATTCAGGTCCAAACTTCCACAATATTTACTATCCAGATTATTGATAAATGACCCTGAAAAGAATCATCTCTTCTTCATATCTGATGTAGAGAAATAAAATGAGCTTAGAAAGAACAGCAATAATTATCATAATGGTTTTTTCAGGATTTCTAGTCGCTCAAGAAAAGCTAACCATTAAAGAGGATTCACCCATTTATGCTGAACCTGACAACGAATCCCGGGTGATTGCCTATGGTATCGCCGGGGACAAGGCTGAGGTGCTAGAATATAAAGATGACTTCTTCCTTATACGCTACAATTCATTTGGTTTTACTTACGAGGGTTATATACAATCTTCTGCAATTAAAGGGAAAAAACCATCTATTAAATCCCACGATGATGAATTGGATCTTACCAAAGTACCTGAGAAAGCACCTTCTGTTCTGAAAACCCCGTTATCCTCCTTACAACCAATACCTGAAAAGAGACCGGCTATGCTAATCAGACCTGACCCTGAGGCTCTTCAAAGGAATCGCTTTTTCTTTAGCGATTGCCTCTGGCTCGTTGGAGCTACGGGAGTAGTCTATGGAGGCTGGGAACTTACCAATAGAGGATACGTGGTATTGGGGCGAGATATCATGGCAGGTTCTATCCTTACCTGGCTTCTGCGTACCAAACTGGTCAGGAACCGTCGGTCATGGGGATCACTTGAAACTCTGGAGGTAACAGCACAGCCTTATGACGTTGCCGGTTGGCCTAAGTGGCAATTTACTCCCGGAGAGCAGGGTCAAGTAGTACTTACTATTATCAATCGGGGAGATAAGAGAGTTAAAGGCATCCACCCTAGAATTCGACTCAAATCGAGCGTATTGCAAAAACAATTCGGTAAACTGAAGGTCAGGAGGGGTAGCACCGAAGGTAGAAGAAGGTATCTGATCGGTGGTTTTACCCTCGACCCGGGTGAATCAATGACCATCGCAACTACATTTCAAATTCCCTCCACCTATCCATCGACTACCATCGAAATCAAAGGCTCTCTCACTCGTACCCTGTATGGAACAGCACAGATGGAAGTAGGTATTGATGAGTTGTTACCTCTCATGGCTCAGGCTGAAGAGAAACCTGTCATCGCTCTATTGGATGTTGAGCGAAATATCCCTCAAACTACCTCCAACCATAATGCTTATGGTATTGTTTTTGGAATCGAACAGTACAAAAACGTCTCTCCCGTTACTTACGCCCGGAGGGATGCTCATTGGGTTCGAGAGTATTTTGAAAAAACCCTGGGTATTCCTAAGGAAAACATTTATTACCTAACTGATAGCGATGTCAGTAAAGCAGAACTCGACAAAGTTTTTTCGCTCGGTGGATGGCTGGATAAGAGAGTACTCGATGGTGTAAGCGATATCTATATCTATTACGCTGGGCATGGAGCTCCAGATATCAGTAACCGGACTGCCTATCTTATTCCTTATGATGGTGATCCCAATTACGCTTCCCAAACCGGTTACGAGGTGGACGAATTAACTCGTAATTTGAGTCAATTGGGAGCTCGCTCGGTTACAGTTTTCCTTGACGCTTGCTTTACTGGTGCCAACCGGGAAAATGAAATCCTGTTAGCTGGAGCCCGACCAATCTTTATGGAAGTCAATCCCTCCATGGCAGAAAATGTCACCCTCTTCTCTGCTGCCAGTGGGACAGAGATATCTTCAGCCTGGCCAGAAAAGCAACATGGTCTTTTCACTTACTGGTTACTGAAGGGACTTCAGGGAAAAGCTGACACCGATCAGAATAACAATTTAACCGTGCAGGAATTAGGCGATTATATTCGCGAAAACGTCAGTATCACAGCTGGAAAATTAGATCGAGAACAGACCCCTGTTTTACAGACCCGAATAACTGATAAAGTGGTAGTAGAATATTGATAGCTAAAACTCACTCCAGAACCCCATCTCTAATTAAGAGCGGGGGCCGCTTTGAACTCATTCTGACACAACAATCATACTATGTACATAAGTTAAATAATATACCTCCCCGTCTTACTCTTGTTGTAATAACTTTGATTGTCCTCACTGCCTGCGGTTCGAAACCCTCCACTGAACCGCAATTATCAACAGAAGAAGCGAAAGCTAAGATTAAGGAAGGTTTCACTGAACTGAATACTGAAGTAGGAGTCACTGAAGTCGAAAAGGATCTGTCTGGAGTGGAATCTGCAGCTACTGGTGAATTCAATGTGATGGAAAGCTTAGTTGAACCTGATGCAGCGGAGATGATCGAATACGAAACCGGGAAACCAGGATGGATTGAAGTTGCAGCTACCCGGATTTTCCCGGAGAGTGTATCCAATCTCTCTGCCCGACAGGAGCTATTGAACATTCTGCGTAATGAAGCTGTCTCGAAAAAAGTCCCTCGTACAATAGAGGTGTCTTCCCTCCTCACCGACATCATGAGTGAAACCGCTGGTCGGGCTCAAGAGCAAACGGCCTGGTCAAGCTTCTTCAAAAGTACGGTAACAGGGATGATTACAAGTGAAAAAATAGTCTCAGAATCCGATCCAAAATTCCTGCAGGGAAAAAACAGCTTTGAGAAATCTATTACCCTGAAAGCTTACGTGGAACCTGTTAAGGGTAACCGTGATCCAGCATTTTCAGTCAAAGCTGAATTACAGGACAACACTCTCTCTACCGGCGATGAATTAAATTTTTATTTGACCCCTTCTCAGGAAAGCTATCTTTACGTTTTTAATCTGATGGCAGATCACAGTGTTCTATTAGTTTTTCCAAATGATTACATGCCGGATAATCACCTCAAGGCGGGTGAAACGGTACAGTTTCCTGATCCTAAAATGCGAGGTTATATCCGTTTTCGAGTGGGAACTTTACCAAGTGAAAAACTAACTACAGAATCGATCTACGTGGTCTGTACCAAAGATCCCGTAACCGTCGCTGATAAACTTCCCAGGATAGGAACAGGTATGCCGACTTCTGGAGACAGTAAAAGTTTTGTAGAGCTACAACGTTGGCTGACCAACATACCTCTAAACCGAAGAGTAGAGAAAAATCTAGTCTATTTTGTGGCGGAATGAAGCATGGAGAATTGGAGGAATGCCTGTTTGCCGAACAGGAAGGGATTCTGGAGAAAGGGAGAAGTCGTTTAACCTTGATTAAAAAAAGATTGTAACGATTAGCTTGATTGAAAAATCATGGAAATCAGAATAATCAAGTAAATCAAGTTTCAGACAATAGAGAAACAGTCATGAAATATTAACAATGAAGAGGGTTAAAATCTTAATAACTAACTGGATATGGAAGTATCCTATCCGGTTTAAAACCATCAACAAGAAGGAGCATAGCACATGAAATATTTCATCATTACATTAACAGTTACTCTCATCTTAGCAGGATGTGGAGGGCCGAAATCCAGTTCAGGTAGTACTGAAGCAGGATCGTTTGGAGATGCACCAAAATGGTTCATGAATCCCCCCAAATCTAAGGACAAGATATATGCTGTAGGAGCTGCTAAAAAGCAAAATCCTTCTCTGGCATTAAATGCAGCAACCCAACGGGCTCGGGATGAAATAGCCCGCTCTATAACGGTAAAAGTTCAGAATATGATGAAGGATTTTATGCAGGAATCAGGAGTTGGTGAGAATGCCCAAGCTCTGGAATTTTCCGAATCCGTTTCCAAGCAAGTAGCTAATGTATCCCTATCTGGATCAGTACGAACCAAGACAGCTACCGGAAAAGATGGTACCATCTATGTCCTGGTGGAATATCCGTTAGACGGGGTACGACAGGCCGCTTTAGACGAAGCCAAGAAACAGGAAGCCCTCTACAACGAGTTCAAAGCAAATCAGGGATTCAAAGAGTTAGAAGAAGCTATCCGCAATCTGAAGTAGTAATCAAATCCTAAGCGAAGACCCTCCTGATTCAATTCAGGAGGGTCTCATTTAATTACAACTGACTGATAATAAGGAGAGAATCATGTACTCTAAATACCATTTTTCTTGGGATGATATTCCAGATTGGTTCACCTACCTGAAAGCACCATTAGCATTGACCGCTTTAGGATTAAACCTAATAAAGATACCTGCCGGAAAGGGTTATACTTTCATGCATCGTCATGAACATCAGGAGGAAGTCTACATCATTCTGAGGGGGAGAGGTATAATCCATATTGAAGGAAATGATATTTCTCTAGTCGAAGGAGACATCGTTAGAGTTTCTCCAAAAGCCCTTCGTGCTGTTAAAGCCGAAGATCAAGAGTCCATTATTCTACTCTGTGCAGGCGCTGTGGAAAGTAATCTTGCACTAGATCCAAATTCCAAATATCTCTATTCTGATGGCAGACCTGATTGGGAAAATCTTCCCCCCTGGTATAAAGGCAACAAGAAAATCAAAGAGTTAAACAAACAAATTAGAGCCTCACGTGAAAAAAATATTAAGAAGCTGATTTGACCTCAATCCATTGACCTATGGCCATCTCAACCTACTTGATTATAAATAATGTTGTTATTGGAGAAATTGGTCGTAAATTAACGAAAGAAGTGCGAGAAGAGTATCGGGTGAGTACAAGTTAGCGAATAAGATCCTCTCTAAGGTATCGAAATTTCCACTGTAGTTCTCCCTTTCCTTCAAGCAGTAAGTTGGCAAGTAAATAACCAAATGGAGTACCATAAACATGTCAGAACGCCAAACAGGAACAGTCAAGTGGTTTGATAGCCGTAAAGGATACGGTTTCATCACCACGGAGAACGGCAGTGATGTATTCGTACATTACTCGTCCTTAGACGGCGAAGGCTTCCGCACGTTAGAAGAAAACGTAGCGGTAGAATTCGAAGTCGTTGACGGCGAAAAAGGTCCACAGGCTAAAGATGTAAAAGTCGTTAATTAGCAGGGCCTGCTTCTGAGAGAGAAATATTTATTTCTCAGAAACGCTTTGACTACAACAAAAAAGGCACCGGAAGGCGCCTTTTTTGTTATCTGCTCATTTCGCCTTAGCTAATAAATTACTTTTCAACTATCATGTAGCGGAGGAGGGATTCGAACCCCCGACACGCGGATTATGATTCCGCTGCTCTAACCAACTGAGCTACTCCGCCAAAAGTGCAGCGATTTTAAGCCTAACGCATCAGATTCAAAAGCTCAAGCGATAACCTAACTCCCACACCTGATGGTCCTGCTGGGACATAAGGACGTGATTTATCCCACCAGGCAGTACCAGCAATATCTACATGAGCCCAGGGTATATCACCTACAAATTCCTTCAGAAAGGCACCCCCGGCAATACTTCCCGACTGCATTGGGGCTCCGATATTCTTTACATCGGCAATTTTGCTTTCCACATCTTCACAATACTCTTCCCATAAGGGTAATTCCCAGACGCGTTCTCCAGTAGTTTCACCGGCTTCTCTTAACTTGGAAATAAGTCGCCCATCATTACCCATAATTCCACTCGCTTTGTGACCTAAAGCTACAATAACCGCTCCGGTTAATGTTGCGAAATCCACTATATAACGAGGATTGAAGGTTTTTGCCACATACGCCAGAGCATCCGCTAACACCAACCGACCTTCTGCATCGGTATTCAGTATTTCCACTGTTTTACCGTTATAGGCTTTAACAATATCTCCTGGTTTGGTTGCATGACCACCAGGCATATTTTCAGTGCTGGCGATAGCCATTATTACATTCTTTTTTAGACCCAGTTTACCTACGACTTTCATTACACCTAATACTGCTGCGGCCCCACACATATCAAACTTCATTTCATCCATTGCTTTAGATGGTTTCAGAGAAATCCCACCGGTATCAAAAGTGATCCCTTTGCCAATGAATGCCACCGGTTTCTGGTTTGAGCGACTACCATAATATTCTAAGAGAATAAATTTAGGTGGTTCATCTGTTCCCCTGGCGACGGCGGCAAAAGCTTTCATTCCTTTCCTGGTGAACTCCGCCCGATCCCACACTGTACATTTCATGCCAAATTCTTCAGCGATTTTCTGAGCCTCACTGGCAATGCGCGTTGGAGTAATAACATTACTCGGATGGGACCCTAAATCACGGGCAAAACAGACGGCTTCAGCGATGATCTTTCCCTTTTCCACCCCTGATTTAACTCCACCATGAACCAATACAACTGATTGCAATAAAATTTCATCTTTAGTATCAGTTTTATAATCCAAGAAATGGTAAGAACCAAGGACTAACCCTTCAGTAAATGCCTGGGTTGCAACAATGCCGGATGCTTTCAGAACCTTTTTACCAGGAACCTCCGCAGAAAATTTTTTAGCTTTTATAGCCCTCGCTGAGGTCGCTGCCGTACCTCCCGCTTGTCGTAATTTGTCAAGGTTAAATGCCTCTCGCTTACCTAAACCGACTAAAAGAATCCTTCTGGCTGGTCCATCACTATAAAGGATCAGATTCTTATTTGCTTTTCCATCGAAATCTCCTGCTTCAAGAGCACGAGAAATAATATTACGACTGACCTCATCAACTCTAAGTTGAAAATCATTAAGTTGCTTATCTTCAAATATTCCTAAGACCAAAAGATCATGGGTAATTGAATCCCATCTCCCAGAATAGACAGATATATCCCTCAGATAGGCCATTATTTTCCTCCTTTATTGATAAAATTAGGGACAAGGAAGTTAGGTCGAATTATACAAAAGAGAAAGAAATCACTATGGTAAATAAGATTGACTATTAGAGAAACTTCTTATATATGAAAAAATACTCATTCGCTACTGCAAATCGATAAACTTAGAAATTCCTGTTGACATTATCACAAGTAAAGAATAAATTAATATACGCCTTTTGTATGCTTCCACAGGAAAAGACAACAGGAACTGAAAAATGGAAAGAACAGAATACACCCAAGATATTGAAATATTGCCACCCCCACCGACAATAATTGTCTGCCCAGAATGCAGGATACCCTGGTCAGCAGACTACACAGATTATAGCTGGATGCGTGAACGAGATGTTCTGGTTTGTGCTTGCGGTGAAATACTCTGCGAAGTAAGTGAACTCCGCGACTGAAACTACTGACGCCCTTCCACCAATGCATCAACAACTGAGGGATCGGCCAGCGTGGAAGTATCCCCTAGATTATCCACATTACCTTCAGCAATTTTACGTAGAATTCTCCGCATGATCTTACCAGAGCGAGTCTTAGGCAAGCCATCCGTGAACTGTATTTTATCCGGGGCAGCATGGGGACCTATTTCCGTCCGTACAGTTTGAACAATGGCTGTATTCAATTCTCCACCTGGTTCGAGACCAGTCATCAGGGTTACAAAAGCGTAGATACCCTGTCCTTTAATATCATGAGGAAAACCGACCACTGCCGCTTCGGCAACCCCTTCAGTCTTACCTATAGCTCCTTCCACTTCTGCTGTCCCGATACGATGACCGGAAACGTTCAGGACATCATCCACCCTTCCTGTAATCCAGTAGTAGCCATCTTCGTCTCGCTTGGCACCATCTCCAGTGAGATAGTATCCAGGATACATAGCAAAATAGGTCTGACGAAATCGTTCATGATCACCATAGACAGTACGCATCATTCCCGGCCACGCGGCTTTGATAGCTAAAAGACCTTCTGCCGTTCCTTCTAACTCATTACCCTCCTGATCAAGTATCACCGGTTGTACTCCAAAGAAGGGTACAGTTGCAGAACCTGGTTTGGTGGGAATTGCTCCTGGGAGAGGTGTAATCAGTATTCCGCCTGTCTCTGTCTGCCACCAGGTGTCCACTATGGGGCATTTCTCCTTACCAATGACGGTATGGTACCACATCCACTCGGGTTCCTTAATAGGTTCACCAACGGTACCCAGTAATCGCAGGGAAGTTAGATGATGCTGCTTTGGCCATTTATCGCCTTCACGCATTAAGGCACGAAGAGCTGTAGGAGCAGTGTAGAAAAGATTGATTTTATGCTTGTCAACTATCACCCAGAAGCGACCGTAATCTGGATAAGTTGGCACTCCTTCAAACATGACAGATATTGCCCGGTTAGCCAAAGGTCCATATACAATATATGAGTGTCCTGTTACCCAACCGATATCTGCTGTACACCAATAGATGTCATCTTCATGATAGTCAAATATTAATTCATGAGAAAAAGCAGTATAAACAAGATATCCCCCCGTGGTATGGAGCACACCTTTGGGTTTACCCGTTGAACCAGAGGTATAAAGAATAAATAGAGGGTCTTCTGCATCCATCTCTTCTGGAGGACAGTGAATATCGGTTGATTCCATTTCTTCGTGCCACCAGAGATCTCGTCCTGCTTCCATACTCACTTCCGCTCCTGTTCGTTGCACAACTATAATCCTCTCGATAGATGGTGTATCTGAACAAGCTTTATCCGCATTGATTTTCATGGGAATATCAAGTTTTTTACCACGAACACCTGTATCCTGGGTAATTAACATTTTACAGGAAGAGTCATTAATCCTATCTCTAAGGGAATCTGCACTAAATGCACCAAAAACGATGGAGTGTACAGCTCCAATCCGGGCACACGCCAACATCGCTATAGGAAGCTGAGGTATCATCTGTAGATAAATACAAACTCGGTCTCCTTTACGAATACCGTTATTCTTTAAAACATTAGCAAATTGCTCTACTTCAGCCAACAGTTCTGCATAGGTATAAGTGCGATCCTCAGCAGGCTCGTTCCCTTCCCAAATAATTGCAGTACGATCACCAAATCCAGCTTCAACATGTCGATCAAGACAATTGTAACTGACGTTGAGTTTACCACCCCGGAACCAGGTAATGTTAGCATCTACAAAATCATAATCTACCACTCGATCCCATTTTTTAAACCAGTGTAACCGCTCTGCCTGTCTAGCCCAAAAGCCAGCAGGATCACTGACTGACTCCTCATACATCTTCTGATACTGCTCTTGGGAACTAATATGAGCGTGTTTAGAGAATTTACTACTTGGATAAAATTTCTTATCAATCGACATGTTTACCTCCTTGAATGAATCCCCTCCTGTAAGGTTGAAAATTAGTTAAGGATAAAGTAAGAAGTAAAAAGTAAATATTTCTTCTGCTTGATAAAAAATGGATATGTTAATCATCTTTAGAATGTTGATGAATCATTCGGAAATCTTTGTAAAAAATCTTTCAGCCGATCAGTGACCCTTTCGGGGTTCACTGAGAACTATACTCACACTTTTCAAGGATTAGTGTATTAACAACATGATTTACGGTGAACCAAATCCTCCCCCTCCCGGCGTCTTGATAATAACAGTTTCTCCGGGACCGACTTTTTTCTCTACCTTTCCGCCCAAATTTACTACCTGACCATCTTTTTTCACCAGTTGATTTTTCCCTTTGGCACCTGCTTTCCCACCAGCCATTCCATACGGAGGCACTTCACGCCGCTCCGATAGAATGGTTACTTTACGCTCTTGTAGGAACTTTATCTCCCGAATGGTACCGTCTCCACCCCGAAATTTGCCCCTGCCTCCTGACCCTCGCCGGATGGAAAATCTTTCCAGTCTCAGTTCTGGAAACCGCTGCTCTAATACTTCCGGATCAGTACCGCGGGTATTGGTCATGTGCACCTGAACTGCAGACGCACCCTGATGTCCCTCCATTGCCCCAGAACCACCAGCTATCGTCTCGTAGTACTGTTTCCCTTTATTATCTATTCTGCCAAAGAGAAAATTATTCATAGTTCCCTGGGAAGCTGCAGCGACACCCAAAGCCCCCAGCAGAACATCCACTACACGCTGGGACGTTTCCACATTACCCCCTACAACAGCAGCTATGGGAGTGGGATTCAATAATGATCCTCTGGGAATGATGATCTCCACTGGATCGAGACAGCCTGAATTCAGAGGAATGTCTTCATCAATGAGTGTTCGAAAGACATAGAGAACTGCCGCCTTTGTAACGGCAACTGGAGCATTCAGATTTCCAGAAAGTTGGGAACTGGTACCTGAGAAATCTACTTTAGCCCGACAGGTAGCAGGTGGATGATCTCCTTTTTCAATCTGAAACGTAACTGCAATTTTTGCACCCTCATCCAGAAAATCTTCAAAAGTTGAGATAAACTGTTTCCTTTTCCCCAGGAAACGGTGAAGAAACAAACGAACTGCTTCAGCCGCATTTTCCCTGATATAACCCATATAGACATGGACAGTTGCGAGACCATATTTATTAACCAGGTGTTGCACCTCTCTTCTGCCGGTTCTCATGGCAGCTACTTGAGCTTTCAGATCTGAAATACGCTCTTCAATATTTCGAGCTGGAAAGGGTCCTGAACGGAGGAGCTTACGAAGTTGTTTCTCTCTGAATTTTCCCTTTCTAACCAATAAAAAATTGTCTATGACTACCCCCTCTTCCTCCAAGGTTTGAGCAAATGGCGGCATTGAACCCGGAGTTACCCCACCAATATCCGCATGGTGACCACGTGCAGCCAAGTAAAATGTAGGTCGTCTACCCTCAGTATTGGGCACGTCTTCAGTAAAAATTGGTGCTATGACAGTTATATCAGGAAGATGAGAGCCACCTCGGTGGGGATTGTTCATTACGTAAACATCACCTGGGAACATCCTGGCCTTATTCTCCCGAATAATCGCTTCGACCGACTCCCCCATCGCTCCCAGGTGAACTGGAATATGAGGAGCGTTAGCCACAAGATTGCCCTCAGGATCGAAAATAGCACAGGAAAAATCAAGCCGCTCCTTGATGTTGGTGGAATGAGCCGTATTTCGCAGAGTATAGCCCATCTGCTCCGCTACGCTCATGAACAGGTGATTAAAAACTTCAAGCATAACAGGATCCCGTCTGACACTGATTTCCTCACTGCCCGCTTTCTTCTGTTCCAGCAGAATATGACCAAATTCGTTAAGCGTTGCAGAAAATCCCGGTTCTACAACAATAGTCGTAAAATCTTCCACAACAATAGCTGGACCATCCAGCTTTATACCTGCACATAAGTCATCTCTTCTGAAAACAGGTGTTTTTATCGGTTTTGTTGAAAAATAAACCTCTGTCTTCGCAACTGGTTCAATTTCTTCCGCTCTCTCTTTCTGGATTTCATTCTCTCGCAAAACGTTCCCTTTACCCATCACATCCACATGAATATTCACAAGCTCCAGCGGTACACCGATAGGTTCAAATCCAAAGTGCTTCTGGTATGCCTTTATGAATCTCCTGTGGATATCGTCGTAGGGAACAGCAGGGATGGAAAGAAAGGTGTCCGTCCCCATTGGGCGCAAGTCAAGATAACGTTGAACAGAAATATCTTCCATGGACGTACCACAGTTCAACAACTCCATTCTCAGAGGCTGTATCATTTCATCAAACTGTCGATCCAAGGATTCTAGTAAATCTCTGTCCAATTCTTTCACGATGGAACGGGTAGCATAACGGAGATAGTCAGCCATGGCGATGCCATAGGCTGAAAGTAGTCCTGCCAGAGGATGGATAAAAATTCTGGGGATACCGAGAATGCGGGCAATTGCACAGGCGTGTTGAGGAGCGGCTCCGCCAAAACAGACCAGGGCGTGGTTCCTGATATCGTATCCTCGCGATACGGAAATTTCCTTGATGGCTCTTGCCATTGTTTCATTAGCAATCCTGACAAAACCAAGGGCTGCTTCGATTTCAGTCATCTTTCTCGGCAGCGAGCTGTTAATGGTTGCTGTAAATTCTGAAAACTTCTGTGATGTTACCGTTTTGTTTAGGGGCTGATCTTCTGTTATACCAAAGGTCCCAGGGAAATATGCTGGCAGAATCCTGCCGAGAAGCAGGTTAGCATCCGTGAGAGCCAGTAGACCCCCTCGACCGTAGCAGACGGGACCAGGATGGGCTCCGGCTGACTCGGGACCCACACGGAGTTTTTGTCCATCGAACCAGAGAACCGAGCCCCCACCAGCTGCCACAGTATTGATATCCAGACTGGGCGCCTGAAACTGAATTCCCCCTGTCTCTACTTCAAACACCTTCTCATACATACCACCAAAGCGAGAGACATCCGTGGAAGTCCCGCCCATGTCAAAGCCGATGGATTCATCAATCCTGTTAAGATTCGCCACAGCGGCCGTGCCAATAATGCCCCCAGCGGGACCTGAAACGATAGCATCCTTACCAGTGAAGGCGTCAGCATCCGTGATGCCGCCGGAACTCTGCATGAACTCCAACCGAATATTCCCGGTGAATTTCCTCACCGATTCAATGTATTTCATGAGAACAGGAGTCAAATAAGCATCTACTACCGATGTCTGTCCCCGTCCCACAATCTTGATAAGAGGCATCACTTCATGGGAGACGGAAACCTGCCGGAAGCCCAGCTTTCTCGCCATGGAAGCCATTTGCTGCTCGTGCAGAGGATTCTTCCAAGCGTGCATGAGGACGATGGCGACTGATGAAATTCCCATCCGTCTGATGCGCAGCAGATCCGCCTCTGCCTTTTTCATGTTCAGATACCTGATGACATTACCCTCAGCATCAATCCGTTCCTCAACTTCTTTCACACAGCGGTAAAGCTGTGCAGGCTTTCGTACATGCAGTTTAAATAGTTCAGGCCGTGCCTGATTACCGATCTCAAGCAGGTCTCGAAACCCATTCGTGATGAAGAGGGCTACAGAAGTTCCTTTGCGTTCGAGAAGAGCATTCGTGGCGACGGTGGTGCCCATACGAATGCGGGTAACTTCTTCCTCCGGTATAGATTCTCCTCTCTGCAATCCAAGGATTCTCTGGATACCTTCAATAGCGGAATCTTCGTAGTGTGGGGATTCAGACAGCAATTTGTAAGTATGGAGATTCCCCAGGGAATCGATGCCGATGACGTCTGTGAACGTCCCACCCCGGTCTACTGAAAATTGCCATTTGCCTTTGTTGTTAGATGATTTCATAAACAAAAGTTAAGTGAGTTATGGAGTTTTCCCTAATATCAGGAAGTAAAAAGGAAGAAGTAATGAAATGCAAATGAAATACTATATGTAGGAGAGTTTGGGAGCTGAGGTGCTGGGGAGACCTAATAAGTCAGGATGTACGGAGGGTCCTAAGACGCCGCCTATCTCCCTTACTCCT
>JBHHUM010000094.1:0-7628 GCA_046861645.1 Fidelibacterota bacterium
CTGTTTCCTTCGAGATCCTTGACCCTGGACCCAACGCCTTCTGTGATGACGATCGGTTCATTGTAGAAATTCCTCAGCGCTGGGAAGAGATAGTCCTTGTGTTTTCTCCTGATATCTTCACTTTTCATAGATTCAACTCCGTTAGTTGGCTAAGGATGGGTTAGAGGTCCGTACGATTCGGGGCGACGATCTCTGAAAAACTGCCATGTAGATCTTACCTCTTCAATCATGTCGAGGTCCAGCTCAGCTACTACCAGCTCATCCTTATCTTCTGAACCGATGGCGACGATTTCCCCTCGAGGGTCAACGAAATAAGAACTTCCGTAGAATTGACCGAGATTCCATGGTTTTTCAATCCCAACACGGTTGCTGCATCCCATGAAGTAACCGTTAGCGACAGCGTGAGCTGGCTGCTCCAGCTTCCAGAGATACTGGGAGAGCCCCGCCACAGTGGCCGAAGGGTTATAGACAATCTCCGCTCCGTTAAGGCCCAGGGCTCGAGCCCCTTCTGGAAAGTGGCGGTCATAGCAGATGTAAACTCCAATTTTGGCATAACGTGTTTCAAAGACAGGGTAACCCAGGTTCCCAGGACGGAAAAAAAACTTCTCCCAGAATCCAGAGGTGTGGGGTATGTGGTTCTTACGGTATTTCCCCAGATACTTACCATCGGCATCAATAACTGCTGCTGTATTATATAGTACACCTGGTTGTTCCTTTTCGTAAATGGGTACTATCAAAACCATCTGGTATTGTTTGGCATATTTCTGCATACGCTCGATTGTGGGCCCTGGAATCGGTTCAGCCGCTTTGTACCAGGCACTGTCTTGACCAGGACAAAAGTAAGGTGTGTTGAAGATTTCCTGAAGACAGAGGATCTGGACTCTCTGCTTACCAGCCTCTGCAATCATCGGAATGTGTTTCTCAAAAGCGGCCTCCTTGATCTCTTCTGTGGTACCTTCACCTTCGGTCTTGGGAACGCTCATTTGTATAAGACCTGATTTGACGATTCTCGGCATAGTAAGCTCCTTACTTTAAGTTATCAGTTTCGACTTGATATCGAGTTTAATATTCTGGAACGGCACATTTTATTATTTCGATACAAGTATAAACGATTGTTAATCAAGGTTAGGATCTCTCCGGATAAATTTACCATATCCGACTTTACCGGTGAAGCGGCCTTCTTTTGCTACTATCTTGCCCCTTAAAATTGTAAGATAGGGATAGCCTTTGAGCTTCCAACCTTGGTAGGGAGACCAGTCGCAGTTTGTTTCCATATTCTGATAATTCACAGTGATTTCCTTCTCAGGGTCAAATACCAGGATATCTGCGTCAGTCCCTACCTGTAGGGACCCTTTTTCAGGATACATCCCGAATATCTTGGCAGGATTGGTTGATTGGTAATGAACAAACTGATTCAGGGTTATTTTGTTTTGGGTTACACCGTACGTATACGTCAAGGGCATCATCAGTTCTGACCCCGGCATGCCGAATGGAATCTTAGTGAAATCACCCTCCCACATGGCTTTTTGCTTCGTGTCAAAAGTACAAGTATCGGTTGCAATGGTGTCTATCTCACTGCTGCCCAGAGCCTTCCAGAGTCGATCAATGTCAGCTTTTTTCTTGATCTGGGGGCAAGTCCCGTAAAGATGTCCATTTTCACCTTTGAAAAGATCATCTTCCAGCAGGAGGTACTGCGGGCAGGTTTCGGCTAAAACATTAACGCCTCGTTTCTTGGCAGCGGTAACTAGATCAGCACCGCCACCTGTGGACATATGAACGACATAGAGTCTCCCACCAGTCACTTCTGCCCATCTTATAGCCCTTTGTATCGCTTCCTCCTCTATGAAATTTGGTCTGGAAAGAACGTGACAGTAAGCTCCATACTTCTTCATGTCCTCAGGATTATGATACTTCTCAATTAGGTGATCCAGTACATCAACCGATTCTGCATGAACCAGTATTGTGCCCCCAAGCTTTTTGGTCTCCTCCAGCGCCTGGTAGAGCATATTGTCGGTAGACAGCCAACCTTCACTGCGATAGATCATGAACATCTTGTAGGAGACGATACCTTCTTCTACAAGAGATTTGAGCTCTGCTTTTGTTCTTTCGCTCCAATCGGTTATTCCGCCGTGAAGGGAGTAGTCCACGCAAACTTTCCCGTCAGCTTCTTCTTTTCTCGCCTCTACAGCGGCGCTGATAGTATTACCCTTGCTCTGAATGGCATAATCTACAATAGTTGTAATCCCCCCGGCTGCCGCTGCTTTTGTTCCTGTTACAAAATCATCAGCGGAAACTGTTCCGCAAAAGGGCAACTGGAGATGAACATGAACGTCCAGACCTCCCGGCATTACATATTTGTTACTGGCGTTGATTATTTCGGGTGCATGGTTCAAATCTTTAGCTATAAGCTCAATCTTACCGTTGGCAATCCCTATATCGGCTTGGAAAATTTCGCTGTCTGTCACAATAGTTCCGTTTTTAATAATCAGATCCATAGTTTCTTCCTTGAGTTAGATTGGTTTACTGTTTGCCCCATGCAGTAAGTCCTCGCTCTTCATCGGTTCCCGGGACGGTGTTGTCAAGGATGAGTGCCACGAAGGCACCTACCGCCATTCCAGTTTGTCCCAAGGTGTTAATGATATTTGCCAGCCATCTCGGCTCCAGTGTTAATGGATTTGCAGCGAAGTACTCCGGGACGCTTAATCCCATAAAGAAAGCAAAACCAAGTATGAACAGGTTTCGAACGGAGTTAAGGTCGACGAACTGGAGGTTTGATAATCCCACGGCGGCGATCATACCGAACATGGCGCAGTACATACCGCCTACAATAGGTTGAGGAATTGTGGTAAAAAGTGCACCGAACTTAGAGATCATACCCAGAAGTATCATGAGGACAGCTCCAGCTTGGACGACTCTGCGAGCGCCCACACGGGTCAGTCCGATAGCTCCTATGTTCTCGCTGTACGAAGTTGTGCCATTGCCAGTCCCCATTACCCCGGCCACTAAACAGCCTATTCCCTCGAAGGTGATGCCCCGGTTGATGATACGTTCATCGGGAGTTGGTGCACCACTCAAACGGGCACAGGCGTAGTAGTCGCCGATGGACTCTACCATAGAAGCAATATATCCGGCTATCATCCCCACGAAGGCGGCCAGGCCGAATTGAGGAAAGCCCCACTGGAGAGGATAGGGTACGCGGAACCACGGAGCACTCCTTAGGTTCTCCATGCTGGTGTATGATGGGTGACCCTCTGGGAAGACACCTGCAGTAGTAAGCATAGCCGCCACAGCCCAGGCAGCAAGGATAGCCAGTAGAATGGGATAGAGTTGGAAGGAGCGGTGTTTGGTTCGCAAGTACTGACTGAATAAGATGATGAGAATAATGGTCAGTCCACCAATGGGCCAGTAGGTACCAGCGGTAGGAGCACCAAACTTAAAAAGAGCCAGCCCGATAAGAGCAATCGTCGGTGCAATAGTGATAGGTCCCACAAAACGGAGCAGCTTTCCTACCAGACCGCTTGATCCCACCGCTATCTCCACAATGGAGCCGGCGATAATCGCACCCTGGACGTGTTGCATACGAACCTCCCAGCCAGCACTGGCCAAGGATGCCATCCCGCAGATAGCGAACGTAGGTGCCAGAAAGGAAAATGTTCCCCCCTGAACGATGGGGAGACGGTTGCCCCAGGTAGTCTGTAGCAGGGTGGTGATACCACTGACGAAGAACATAGTGGCAATTAGCCACCCTTTTTCAACTGGGTCGGTGATCCCAAGGGCGGGAGCAAGGAGTAGGGGAATAGAGAGAGTGGAACCGAACATAGTGAGGTAGTGCTGCAGACCGAGTACACCAGTTTGCAAGGGCGGTGGCACATCATCGATACCATAAAGTAGAGTACGGGCATTCAGACGTTCATACTCCATTGGAGAGCTCCTTTTTCAAGTTACTCCGGGCATCTTGTTTAACTCATCCAGTTTGTTCGAGCTTCAGGATTCCATTTGGTGGTGGTTTTCTTCGGCTTTGTCCAAAATTCTATGGAGCTTGCTCCTGTAATGTCACCTGCTCCGAATTTTGATTCATTCCACCCTCCAAAGGAAAACGGTTCTCTGGGAACAGGTACGCCGATGTTAACGCCGATCATACCGGCGCTGGCTCGTTCACTTACATATCGTGCCAGACCTCCGGATTGTGTGAACACCGAAGCGGCATTGCCATAGTATGAGCTGTTCTCAATCTCCAGTGCCTGGTCAATAGTGGCGGTTCTAAGGATGGCAAGAACGGGTCCGAATACCTCTTCCCTGGCAATTTTCATGTCAGGCGTCACGTGGTCAATTACCGTGGGTCCAACGTAATAACCGTTTTCTTTACCTTGAACCGTGGCACCGCGGCCATCTAAGAGAATTTTGGCGCCTTGTTCTTCCGCCTCCGTGATGTAGCCTTCGATCCGTTCTTTAGCCTGTTTAGAAATGATAGCGCCCAGATTCTCTCCGGGAATGATCTTCCTTGCTTCATCACACAGTCTTGCGATAATGGAGTCTACTTCACCGACTCCTACCATGACCGAAGCTGCCATACATCGCTGTCCGGCGCATCCCGTCATGGAAGCCGCTACGTCAGAGGCTGTCATCTCCTCGTTGGCATCAGGAAGGACAATTAGGTGGTTTTTTGCACCTCCCAGGCAGAGTGCCCTTTTCAGGTTTGAGGTAGCACGCTTGTAAACAATCTTAGCTACTTTCGTTGATCCAACGAAAGAGACAGCGTCAATGCCCGGGTGGTCACAAATCGCCTCTACGGCAGTTTGGGCACCATGGACAATGTTGAAGACCCCTTTTGGCAGTCCTGCTTCAGCAAGAAGTTCACCAATCCGGTTGGCACTCAAAGGCACCTGCTCAGACGGTTTCAAGATCATGGTATTACCCAGGGCAAGGGCGTTAGGAATAGTCCAGTTGGGAACCATGTTAGGAAAATTAAAAGGCGTGATGGAGGCGACCACTCCCACGGGGTAGCGTTCAGACCGGCATTCCACGCCCTGGCTGACTTCTTCGATCTGACCTGCCACAAGTTGCGGAAAGGAACAAGCAAACTCTGTCAATTCAATGGATTTGTCTACTTCTGCTGTCGCTTCGCCTAAGGTCTTGCCGTTCTCTTCCGAGACGAGAGAGGCGAGCTCGGCTCGATGTTTTTCCAAGAGCTGTCTATACCGAAAGAAGATCTGAACCCTCTCTTTGAGAGTAAGGTCTGCCCAGCCGGGGAGAGCACTTCTTGCCGACCGAACAGCCTCATCAACAGCCTCTGACGGCGATAAACGAACTTCCGATATTAATTCCCCATTGATGGGGGAGACAACGCTCAGGGGTTCTCCGGTACCAGAGACGTGCTCTCCGTTAATGTAATTTGTTACTTGAGGGTATTTCATGTTGTGGTTTATGTTGGTGGTTTAAGGTTAGACTGCATTTGTTTACCACGACTTTTATCTGGTCTTAGTGAAAATAAGGGTTACTTCTCACTTTTCCAAAAGATGTCCGGTGTAACATTAGGGCAGACGAAACTGCACAGCAACCATCTGGCTAACCGGTAGGTCAGGGTGGTTAGCAATAGCATAACTTATTTTTTGTCCTTTCCATAGAATCTGAATAGCGGCAGTGGCTTGAGATGGATGAGTGACAAAACCTGCGGCAAAACGTAACCCCGTCAGCGGTGACCAACCGATTCCGAATTTGAACCGAGGCGTGAATAGTAAATCATTCTCCACCTCGAAAGTGGTTACTATTTGTTTCACTGGAGTATATAAAAATCCAGTCGAAACTACTTGAGGCAGAAGTTCGCGGGAGGTACCGATACGCGGACTGTTCAGGTTACGGTAGAGCAATGACCATTTCAGGTTTTCAGCCAGAGCATAACTGAAAGAGGTCGAAATAGCTGTGGTACTCGTTGCTCCGTAGCGTTTAATTGTGAGTTCATAATAGTTCAGGCTTAAGCCAATGTTTAGATAAGTTCCTACTGCTCTGGCAACAATTATGGAAAAAGAGGTTTCTCGGTATAGGGGTGAGCCGAATGATGTGGTTGCTGCACCTATTTTTACAAACGAGAGGGGGTAGACTAAGGCTATTCCTGAGTAATTGAGATTTGTTAATTGATAGCTATCGGTATAAAATAAATCAGTTGACTTGGATGTGAATCTACTTATGGATGCGGGGTGATTTACTCCGGCTAAGGGAGTGTCTTCGACACTCAATGCTGAAAACCCCATGCCCATCTGCAAGGGAGAAGAAGGTGACCGCTCGAAGGCAGCCGATAGAATGGTCAACGATAGAAAAACAGTAAATATACAATGCATAGCGGGAATGTAGTTTGATTAAGAGAAAATGGCAAGAAGTGACAAGCAGGAAATTATTAGGAGGAAATTAGGTTACTAATATGGCTATGATAAATAGTATGTTGAACCCCTACAAGGTTCGTTTATGTTTAGGCATTGTTTTGCCACAATCATCTCTTCAGTTGGTTTCGTCTGCATCCCCTGGTATCACTACGCTAAGCTAATCTCTCTTCTATAATATTTTCATTTCGGATTTTAAGTTTGCTTGGGTCTAAACTCAATCAAGGATTACGGCGAATAATTTCAATTAGTTTTTCCAACTCTTCAGGACTTGGTTTCGCCCCTCTGATTGTCCTGAAGAAAATCGGAAGACTTGCAGCCACTTCCGAATTCTCCAGTATATCCTTTGGGATTATGCCCCTCGCCACGCTTGCCATGTCGTTGAATTCGTACCATTCGTCGGAGCCATATTTGATCCCCAACTGTTCCGCATACTCACGTAGTCTGTTGGTGTTCTTCGGAGGGGGGATCAAGCCTCTTTCCATCCTGCTCCAGTTTCCAGGATCGTGCTTATACTTTTTGCAAAAGTTTCTCAAAGTGAGTTTTTTTGTAAGCGTAACTGTTTAACGTATTCTCCAAATTTCATTCCTTTCCTCCCGACATAATCTGTTGTATAAAATATACAACGATTTGGCTGGAAATTCAGTTGATCATAAGGAAATTTATATAATACTGCAATTGTGCTTGGAGTTGAAGAGAAGATCCTGGTAGATGAGATCAACCAATTCTGAATGGAGAATTTTTTAGGACTGTTAGTTTATCTCCGCAGATCATTTGATTCATTTCTCTAACAACTTGTCCAAACAAAAGATATCCTTTGCTTTCACCCCTTGGCGATGAGTGTGATATGTCTCTGTTGTCTTGAAATGTTCATAATCTTATGGTGAGAATTTGGTCATTTCTTTCAGTTGGCTCTTGCTTGGTAACCAGATGAATATTTCCTGTGGTGTAATCCCGTCAAGGTCTGCTCCTTTAATATTAAAGAACTGTAGGGTACATAACTATCTGTGGTACCTTCTTCATAGTTGTCCTTCTTGGCCACACGGTCGCCTACTGTTGGATCCCATTGATCCTGAATTTTAGGACAATGACACATCTTGATGAATGTTTCTCTGTTATTCATTTTGAATTATTCCTTCTCCAGAAAAGATATAATACCCAGCCCCAATCCCAAAATCAACAGCAATGCAAGACCTGATATTTCAAAATAGACAATTATCTATTCACTGTAAGGTTCTGTGTTTCCCTCCGAAT
>JBHHUM010000177.1:0-1931 GCA_046861645.1 Fidelibacterota bacterium
TTTCGATATTGGTTCAGTGTCCTAGCAATCAGCCTTAAAATCTCTATCTCGCTTTCTCTTGTCACAATCCATCCTGGATATTCCGAGCCTGTATTAACATCCGCCATAATGCGTAGGGTACGATACTTAACTGTTTTTAAGAGCACCAGCGCTGTCAAATAAAATGGCGCAAGACCGACTAATCTATTATTGTTATCTCTTACTACTATAACAAAAGGCTTGACAGCATTCCTGACAATCATGCTCCACGAACTGACCCACTCCCATGTCAGGAATACTGTATCAGCTCTGGAAGAAGTTAGTAAGACATCCCAATCCGTCCGCAGTGTATAGAAACGATTCCAGTTTCTTACAACTTCAACTCTAAAGCCCATATAGTTCTACACATGAAAGCATATATACAGCATTCTCAATCCTCATGTATCTTCATCACTGTCCATTAGCAACCAATCATTAGAGTCCTTCATCAAAGGCAGCTTGCCCAAGGTTGATTTAGAACAATAGAAGAAGGCATTTCGGCCATCCTCTCCTCTCATAAAGCCGAAATCTTTCATAAACCTTATAAGATAATCGTTCTTCAAAAAACCTATCGATATTGACTCGATTGCTGATGATCGAGCATATCTTAATAACCACGCCATGAGAACCTTCGTAGCCTTGCCGTCACACGAAAAGATAAAATCACGAATATGGATACAGTTATCACGGAAGCAAAACACAATGTACCCCTTTAGAATAGTTTTATCTAAATTAAATACTGCTACAATTCTATGTATTTCATCAAAGTCTTCTAAGTACTTCCACCGTAGAAACAGTGAGGAGCGCTCCCCGGCTATCGAAAACTGTTCTTTACTCTCCTCCCACAATTTGTCAAATCTTTCATCAAAAGTAAGTACCTCTTCACAGACATAGCCCCTCTTACCACAATACCATGTCTCAAAAGCACGCAATTTCAATGCTATGTCAAGGAGAGGGCTTAACAGACCAACCCAGAGTTCACTAATACCTCTCCGCCGAAGTGTCGGAGCAGACTTGAATATTCTCACCAATCGTACCGTTGGACCGAGAAGATTATAGCCAACCCTTTTCATGACTGGCTCTGCAGCTTTATTAGGGAAGCTGTATACGAAGTCGACTCTACCGCTATCTACTGCTGAAAGTACACTTTTCTGTAACATTAAAGCAGGACCAAGTGTCCGGTGACCTTCCATAACAATAAAATCCCCTGCAATTCCAGCACAGTATCGTTTGCCTTTCGCCGTAAACCACCGTGGAAAGAGCGACGTCATACCCACCTGTGTTCCAGTAGTATCGTCTGTCAGTATCCATACACTCGCCTTGCCACATGGATTTCCCTCATATATCCACCGGTACTTATCGTCCAAGTGGCTACCACGATTCTTTTTCCAGAAGGAAATGATTTCACCCTTATCCTTCTCAATATCCGCTTCATGTATCGTGTAGGTCATCTCATCGCACACACAAACTACTTTATGTTAACGTGTATCTTCGACATACTTTATTCACGAGTTAACCATAGAATCAAACGTCTTCGTAACTATAAATCGTTCATCCAAGTTGCCAACTCCCTGCTTGTGGCAATCCTCCAGAAATTTTCGGAAAGGCCCATTCGCGTAGTCAGGATTATTCCACTTGGCATAATGAGTTAGTTCTCCAGTTTTAGGTGTTGCAGGCAGCAAAACATATTTGCTTGAATAATAATCGAGAGCTACCGGATCTCTCGATACTATAACAGTTCTCGCATGAGCTCTTTTGTTGATATCGGTTCTTCCTCCCCACCCCACCCACTCAGCTGTTATGATATTCAGATCTGCCATGAGGACCGTCTTCATAAATGTACCAACGACTCCACCGATATACTCGCCAGTATCTCTCCACCCAAAACGACGTAGTATACTTTTCACCCTCCA
>JBHHUM010000178.1:0-1927 GCA_046861645.1 Fidelibacterota bacterium
ATTCTCTGGCTAATTGATGAAAACCGCCAGCAAGTTCTACTAAGACATCCAGTCTTGTTACAGAATTGATTTCTACAAAACCAGGTTTACTCACAGCCCCAATCACTTGTACTAGAAACGTCCTCAATTCCGTTAAGGCTAAGGTCACTTTTGCATTTGGATAAGCATGTTTTTTTACAAAGGTTCTTACTTTCATCATCACCTGGGAGAGAGTATCTCCAGCTACAGGAAGCACACCCACAGAGGGGATTATCAGGTCACCGGTAGGTGTAACAGTAAGTGGAATAGTCAAACTTTCGCTGGTAAGGATATTTATGGTCAGTTTATCACCGGGACCAACAACATATTCATCAGTAGAAACAGGCTTTTCCAAAGGAACTGACACAGCAGAAGGAAGTGTAGACTCTTCTTTCCCCTCAGAAGGTCCCAGTACCAGCCTACCGAAGGTTTGGGCAGAAGAAACCCAAGGGATAACTATAAAGAGTAAAACTAATATCACTGTTGTTTTCATAGCGCACCTAGTTTTAGTACATTGCCACGACTACCATTAACCGCATTCCGTGTGTCAATTACAAGTTTCGCCTGATCAACAATCAGCTTCAGATTCAGCTTGCTATGGTTGGTCACAATCACGACAGCATCGGCGGTTCTCACCAATTCGGCAGTTAACTCCTGAGACCGAAATTCATTACCATTCCACTCCATCTCGGGAACATGTGGGTCATGGTAAATAAGATCCGCCCCCCGTTCTTCAAGTATCTCCATAATATCTAAGGCCGGAGATTCACGAATATCATCGGTCTCTAGTTTGTAAGCAACACCTACGATAAGTATTTTCGCTCCGTTAGTGCTTTTCTTCAGTCGATTGAGCCCTTCTACAACCAAGTCAGCTACGTAGTGAGGCATCTCTGTATTCACTTCGGTCGCTAATTCAATAAACCTAGCCTTATAGTCAAGGGTCCGCATCTTCCAGGAAAGGTAGTGCGGGTCAACTGGAATACAGTGACCACCCAACCCTGGGCCCGGTGTAAATCTCATAAAACCAAACGGCTTAGTAGCAGCGGCGTCTACGACTTCCCATACATCCACTCCGAGTTTGTCACACATAATTGCCATCTCGTTCACCAGTGCAATATTGATGGAGCGAAAAGTGTTCTCCAGGAGTTTTACAACCTCAGCTGTTTCAGTACTAGTTACTCTCACCACAGATTCCACAAACTGCTCGTAGAAAAGTACTGCCAGATCAGTGCATTCCTTAGTAATACCACCGACTACTTTTGGAGTATTTCTTATACCGTACTTCTGGTTTCCAGGATCAATCCGCTCTGGAGAGAAAGCCAAGAAAAAATCCCTACCTGCTTTCAGGCCAGACTCTTCCAGTTCAGACAATACAACTTCGCGGGTTGTGCCGGGGTATGTTGTACTTTCCAAAATTACCAGTATTCCTTTCGATAAGTTGTTTCTCATCCCCTCCATTGCATCTAAAAGAAAGGAAAGATCGGGGTCACGCAGTTTATTCAATGGCGTAGGCACACAGATTACTATAATGTCAAGATCGTCAACTATACCATAGTCCTGAGTAGCTACCAGCTTACCCTTTGAAACAATGGCAGCTAATTTCTCATCAGGAATATCGTCTATCGGGCTTTTTCCAGAATTAACTTCTCTAACACGGTCTTCATTAATCTCTATCCCCTTAACCAAGAAACCTTCAATCGCCAACTCTACTGCAAGAGGCAAACCCACATAACCAAGGCCTATAACACCTACGACCGCTTCTTTTGCTTCGATTCTTTTCTTGAAGTTATTCAAGATGCATCCTCTAACTGATAGTGATTTCGGTAGTACTCTATAAATTCACCCGATTTAATCTTCCGCCACCACGCTTTATTCTCCACATACCAATCAATTGTTCTCCGAATTCCTT
>JBHHUM010000179.1:0-1902 GCA_046861645.1 Fidelibacterota bacterium
CGGAGTGACTGTATCGGGGAGTGTATCAGGGTAAGGAGCTTGTGACTGTACGGGGTAGGTGTTGAATGTTTTTATTATATCTAATTCAGTAAGTTTATGGAACATAGCCATTAAAGACTATTTAAGCTAAACCCAACATGACTTTATTCATTAGAACAGTAATAAGTTAGATAATTTCGTATATTGAAGTCACAGGATCGGGGATATTCAGCCAGAAATTTGTCTAGATCGATCCCTACTAATAACGGGATTCTTATCCAGAAAAGGAGATAAAAAATGCCCACATTTCAGGAAATCCGGGAAAGCACTCGCCAGCAGTGGAATGAATTTTCTGGAGGATGGAAGAAATGGGATGACCTTATCATGGAATCCTTGCGTAGACAAGGAGAGGAGTTGATTAAAGAGCTACCTGATGATATTGCCTTTGTTCTGGATGTGGCCACGGGAACCGGCGAACCTGGTTTGAGTATAGCAGAACTTTTTCCAAATATTAATGTTACTGGCACAGATCTCTCCGAGAGCATGTCTGCTATAGCTGCAGAGAACGCTAGATTAAGAGGTTTGAATAATTATCGAGCTTTAACTGCTGACGCCTGTGATCTCCCCTTCTCTGAACAGAAATACGATGCTGTCATATGTCGCTTGGGGATCATGTTTTTCCCCGATCCAGCCAAAGGAGCAGATGAATTCTTTCGGGTCCTTAAACCTGGAGGCAAAGTTGCTTTAACCGTATGGAATGTTCCTTCTAAAAACGAATGGTTGGCGATGGCAGGGACTACGGTCCGTAACCAGCTGAATCTACCTGCTCCTCCCCCGGAAGCACCCGGAGTATTCCGCTTTAGTGAGATTGATTTACTCCACCAAATCCTGGAAAAAGCCGGTTTCTCTAACGTTCAAAGTCGTGAAGTAACTGGAGTCATGAGGTATGAGAGTGCCAGTCAATACATTAACATGATGTTGGATGTGGCTGCACCTATTGTTTCAGCTTTAAGGGAAGTTTCGGAAGCAAAACAGGAAGTCGTAAAATCCGCTATCTTATCCGCAGCAAAATCTAAAGCTCAGAAGGATGGCTCCCTCGCCCTCCATTGGAGCGCCTGGTTGCTTACTGGAGAAAAAACTCACTCGAGCTGAACAATCTCTCTTTAAAGGAAAGTTGTCAGTCAATTAGTCCCCCGGCCATAAAAGTTCAAACTTTCCAGGATGATATGTATGAATGGCTTACATACCCCCTTCCCCTTGCTTCTTACAGACGGAACCACCTAAATTTCACTGTTTCTGATTATCAGATTTTTAACAATTACTACTTAAAAAATTGCAACTCAAAGCCTTGCAGTACTATAAATCAAAACAAAATCTTGAAGATATGAATACTCATTGCACCTTTTCCGTAGAACTTGGTGGTAAATCTTGTCCGCAGGGCTCTACCGGGCAGTATACAGGTAAGACATAAAGCTATGACTCAAACTGAATTTGCCATCCCCAAGCCAGTTAATGAACCTGTAAAAGACTATGCTCCCGGTAGCAAAGAACGAGTAAGTCTGAAAACAAAACTGGAAGAACTTAGATCTACTGAAATTGACATACCACTCATCATCGGCGGGAAGGAAATCCGTACAGGCAATCTGGTGGAATGTGTATTACCACACGAACATCAACATGTCATAGGACACTACCACAAAGCCGGTGAGGTTGAAGTCCAAATGGCTGTGGATGTTGCCCTCGAAACCTGGCAGGAGTGGTCCTCTACACCCTGGGAGAAACGAGTCAGAATTTTTTCCAGAATGGAAGAATTACTAGCTGGACCCTATCGAGATCTCCTGAACGCAGCCACTATGCTTAACATGAGTAAAAATGTCTATCAGGCCGAAATAGACGCAGCATGCGAGTTGATTGATTTCTACC
>JBHHUM010000180.1:0-1902 GCA_046861645.1 Fidelibacterota bacterium
CTGCCAATCCAGCAATATATGCTTTCTTGCCAGCCAATGCTTCCCCAAGAAATCCTCCAAGCAATCCCAATCTGACATCCTCTTTTGAATCTCGAAATAATTCTCGCGTTTTTTTATCTGTTAGCAGTTCGGGTCTGCAACATGAGAAATCAGGACAGCACTCATCTGTATCGGATTTATGAATTGACTCCCCCTCCACCCACCTATCAAGCTGTTCCTCATAGGAAATCGCACGCCTAACAACGGTTTCAGCGTCTAATTTCTGCTCACTCATCGCGTTTCTTCCGTTTGTTTTTGCAAGTTAAACCAGCGTTATTAATTCTTGTGGAACTCATGTCTTAATATAAAACCGTTTTGGTACATAGCTTTCTTCGTCAATCATGCGATCATCTATTTCCTCGGCAAATCGAATTCCCGAAGATTCAGACTCGCCCGCATAATCAGGGTAATTGTCATCATGGTTTGTATAAACAGGTAAGTCCCCGTGCTTGTTTATAAGTTTTTGTAAATAGTGAACCATTTGTGATGCCTTCATTTTTACCTCCCATGTTAAGTTAGTTTTACATCCCAAAACGTTTAATGTTTACCGCAGATTCATATAGACTACAGTCTGTCTTTTTGTCCATACCATACGCCAGCCACATCCTCCACCACTATCGATTCTCTCTCCTGGTAAAGTGGGTGCTTGGAGTTATCTTTGTGCTTCGATCTATATTTGTTCTTCCAAACAATCTCAGGCTTTGTCTCCAGCAATCCTTTTTCCATAATTCTTCTATCTTCTTTCGTTTCCGCTGGGTGTTCAACAATAAGACTCATCGCCACTACTACTCCATGCTTCTTGGCCTGCCTGCACGTTTCTATTATTTGCTCCGGCGAGATATCCTTCTTAAAAGTCTCCAACATTCGTTCACTAAAATGCTCTGCTCCGACATAGATCCCAACACAACCTGCTTTCGCCATTAACTCCATCATCCCGGGTACCGCTCCACAATCCACTCTTGTCTCACAGGCCCAAACTAAGCCCAACTTCTCCTTTATCAACAACTCACATAATTCCCGAACCCGACCCTTATCAGCAGTGAAAATATCCTCTCTAAAATATACTCCTGCAATTCCATATTCGCTCTTTAGGTACTTCATGTCATCAATGACTCGCTCGGGACTCTGCCTTGTCCACAATTTTCCCCAAATATCTCTAACATCGCAAAAACTACACCTATACGGACAACTTCTTGAGGTATTCATTAAAAAAACCGGTTTATGATCAGTAAACGGAATTGACCAATCATAGGATCTCTCCCTATCTAAAAACAAATCATAATCAGCTCTTGGTAAAACGTTAAGATCTTTAATTCTCGGAGTTCTTAACAAGGTTTGAGATGGCCACTTCCCTTCAACAAGGTCTCCTATAATATACTCCCCTTCCCCTTGCACAACATAATCTACCCAATCTGGAATCGTTTGAGGTAAAACTGTCGCGTGCGGACCTCCTACTGCGACCCTGGTATCAAAGTGCTTCAATTGTTCCAAAACAACCAGGGCATCTTCAAAAAATGGCGTGCTTGCGTAAACTCCAACAAAATCCCAGCCGCCATCCTCTTCAATCCAAATTCCAGGATCGGCAAATCTATCCAACAAATGAACCTCATGGCCCCTGTCTTTCAATATAGCTGACAAATATCCCAGCCCTATTGGAAAACGTTTCTCACCCGCGGAAAACTCAACTTTCCTTCCTCTATACCACTTACGTAGTTTTCCGGGCATCCAAAACGGGTACTTTATTTCGGATTCGCCATTATTTATCAATAAAACCTTCATTAAGATATCCCATCAGTAAAACTTCTAACTTTTTTTGCAGTTCTATTCTGACCATGGTATGCAGATAGTGTTATACTATTCTTT
>JBHHUM010000181.1:0-1881 GCA_046861645.1 Fidelibacterota bacterium
TTATCTGAAGAGTGTGTCCGTCATTCCCGGTAAAATAAGAAAGAAGGTCTCCTTTAATGCAAAGCATTATTTGTGTTAGCTTATTATTTAATTAGCAGTTAAAAAAAAAAGCAACACAAAAGAAAGGAGACCTTAATGAAAGATAGCATCTATGATCACTACATAGCAATAGACTGGTCAATAAAAAATATGGCGATAGCACGAATGACAAAGAAATCCAATAAAATCACAGTCATTGATGTTCCCTCGGATATTGTTGAATTTCAGACGTATTTAAAAAATTTACGGGGTACAAAGATTTTGGCAATAGAAGAAACGACCACATCACAGTGGTTATACACCGAACTGGAAGATTATGTGGACAGGATTTTTATCTGTGATCCCTATCGAAACAAGCTGCTGGGAGAAGGAGCCAAGACGGATAAGATAGATGCATCAAAACTGGTACAGCTTCTGAAGGCTGGACTAATGAAAGAAGTCTATCATACTGCTGATAGGTTTATATATATTCGTAGGGTTGTCAGTGGTTATGAAGATATGGTTAAGGCCGGAGTTCGATTAAAGAACCAACGATATGCATTGCTAAGGGCCTGTGGAAAGAGTGGCAAGGAGAATACGGATATTGATTTAGGCGCTCAGGGGGAGCAATTTGTACTGGACTGTCTGGATCGGCAGATCAAAGCCTATGAGGAAGAAAAAAGTGGGTATGAAAAGGAGTTTGTGAGACTATCCCGGAAGTATCCTGAAATAAGTCATCAAAAAAAAATACCTGGAATTGGAGCTATCAATGCGGTAAAGATAGTCTCTCGTGTGGTGAGTCCTTACAGATTTGCAGATAAGGGCCATTACCTGAGTTATGCGGGTTTGATAAAGCTTGAAAAGATAAGTGGAGGGAGAAGTTATGGAAGAAAGAATCCCCGTTACTGCAGGCAATTAAAAAGTGTTTACAAATCAGGAGTCCTGGCAGCTATAGGCGGAAACAATCCAATTAATGATTACTACGAGCATTTAGTCCGGGAAAAGAACTATCCGGAGCACAATGCGAGGAATAAAGCCTGCCGGAGATTAGCAATATTAAGTTTAGGAGTTTTCAGAAGTGGAAAGAAATATCAACCTTACAGGAGGGATCATGTAACAGGCAATAAAGAAATTCCATCAGACCTGTAATCACCGTATTGTAAAAACAAACCTTGTTGAAGGTAGACAACGGTCTTATAGGTGAGGGGAGAGAGCTCAAGGACTTCGGTAACAAATAGTATAGTTCACATTTCCCGGTTAGCCACCCCTCTATTCCTGGAATTTATCGTAGCCCGTTCTTTGGCCAGGATAATCAGGCCAGAGATGGAGAGCTCAGATAGGCGCGTGAGGAATATTGATGAAACCTTTTATAGCCATTAGATAAAGCAAGATCCGTTAAGGTTGAGAAAATGAGGTTTGGAAGAACGTGGTTTACAGGTATGCAACATTTGGAGACCGTAAGTAAGAAAAAAATGAAATTTCTTGCTGTAGGAGAGTATTTTCTCTTGACATACTTTCTTATAGGCGTAGTCTGTTGAGCGGGAATCCAGTCTTTTTAACAGCTTCTGGATGCCCGATTACTGACTTCGGGCATGACAAAAATAAAAAACGGCAGTTTATACACAAACACTAATTAGAGTCTGTGTATAAACTCTAACTATTCAGAACATAAAGGGAAATGGTACAATTGCAGAGAAAATCAAAAACAGGGAGGGAACATTGAAACTGCTGAATGATTTGAAACTGCAATTTGAGAAAGAATTATGGGCATTAAACCCGGAACTGGCTGTGATAGATACGATATTGAATAATCATCCGGAGATGATAGAAATGGTGAAGGAGGACTTAAGAGGCGGTCAAGAG